>LADQ01000206.1 GCA_000961635.1 Hoeflea sp. BRH_c9
CGCCGCCAACACCGCCGATTTGCCAGGCGCGAAGGCCGCCGGCGATGTCGTTTCGCGGCAGCACCACCGCGATCACCAGCGAGGAGAACGCGACCGAGGTGGCCGCACCCGCGAGCGCGAGTTTCAGGGGGGTGGCCTTGCCGCGGCCGAGCGTGCCGATGGCGTAGACGAAGACGGCGGCTAGCCCGGCGCCGCCGATTGCGGTCCATATGTAGCTGTAGGCCGAGGACATGCTGAACCAGGCGACGCCGACGGCCACGGCCAGCGACGCGCCCATGTTGACGCCAAGAATGCCGGGATCCGCCAACGGATTGCGGGTCACGCCCTGCATGATGGCGCCCGCGAGTCCCAATGCCGCTCCGGCAAGAACCGCGAGCATGGTGCGGGGAATGCGCATGGCGACAGCGGCCTCGCCGATGGTCTCGACCTTGCCTTCGATTGCGCCGAGTATTTCGCCCAGACCAACATCGCGTGTGCCGATCACCAGGGAGAGCATGCAAAGCACGGCTACGGTCGCTATCAGGCACAGCAGCCACAAGCCGCGGCCACGGTCTGTGCCGCCGGGATGACGCGTCCGGCCGGATGTGGGAGAAGCGGGCACGTTCATTGGGATTTTCTGGCGGCCCCGGCGAGCATGGCCACATAGTCCTTCAGGACCCAGGAAATCGACAGCGGCGTCGGGTTTGCCCCGTTGCCGACCGGATTGTTGCCGAGCAGGACGACCGAATCATGAGCGACAGCCGGCATGTGAGCGAGAAGCGGATTGGCTGACATGGCGTCCTTCAGCGCCTGTCCGCCATAGGTGACGAGGATGTCGACATCATCGAAGACATCGATCCGTTCGGCGCTGACGGACCCGGCGAATGTCCCGGTGGTCGACGCTTCGGCGACGCTTTTCGGCATCTTGAGCCCGAGATCGGCGAAGTACTGCACCCGCGTATCCTGGGTCGTGTAGAAATTGACGATGCTGAGATCGGTCGCGTCGAGATGGGTGACGAACATTGCCGACCTGCCCTTGAGTTCGGGGTATTTCTCGACCTCGGCCGCGATTTCGTTTTCGATGTCGGCGATCAGCTTTTCGCCATCCGCCGCCATGCCCATTCCGGCGCTGTTCATCCGGATCACCGTGCGCCAGTCCGTCGACCATGGGGCCTGCGGATAGGCGATGACCGGTGCGATCTGGCTCAGCGTGTCGTAGTCGGACTGGCTGAGGCCTGAATAGGCGGCGAGGATCACGTCCGGTCTGGTCGCCGCCACCGCCTCGAAATCGATGCCATCTCCTTCATCGAAGAGCACCGGGGCCTGCCCATCCAGTTCGTCGAGCTTCTCCTGGTTCCAGGGCAGGATGCCGTCGCCGTCGTCATCGCCGAAATTGGCCCGGGCCATGCCGACCGGCACGACGCCGAGCGCCAGCGGCACCTCGTGATTGGCCCAGGCGACGGTTGCGAAGCGTTCCGGCTTCTTCGAGATCGTTGTCGTGCCGAAAGCGTGTTCGATGGTGATGGGATAGGTGGTCTCGGCCTCCGCACGTGCGTTGCCATAGACGGCCAGAGACAGGATCAACATCGTCAATGATACGAAGGAGCGACAGAAGCGCGGCATGGCAAATGCTCGTCTGTTGGTATTAAACTTGACCGTCACTCTCAGGTTTAATTCGCGAGGTCAAGCCCGTGGCCCTTCCATGCTGTCTCGACGCTCGAACTTTCCGGCGTTTCGTACAAATTTGACGAAAGCTACAATACCAGACTATTCCACTCAAGTTAAATGGTCCAAGAAGCGAGAAGTCAGACACTCTCGCTGATCAGACAGTCTTCAATGGGAGCTCGGGCCTGCGCGGCACCCACGCATGCTCATATCCCCGTAGGTCTTATCGTCCGCTCCTGCACCCCTGCCGGATGCGGACCATCGCAACATCGAGGTTTGGATATTTATGATGAGTAAGCAGGATAGAGGCGTAAACTGCAGGAAGGCGCTGATCGGCACTCGGAGCGCGCTTCTTCTGGGATGCACCGCGCTGGCGACGTTCGTGCCGCATGCAATCCTGGCCCAGGACACGACCGGTTCCGGCGACAGAATCGTGCTTGAAAAGTTCACGGTCCACGGTGACAAGGAAGATTCCAGCACCATCGTCGCGACATCGACGACTGGCGCCGGCAAGATGGCCACCGATATCCTGGAAACGCCTGCGTCGGTTTCGGTCGTCACCGCGAAGGAAGTCCAGGAACGGGGCGCGGACAGCATCGAGCAGGTGGTGCAGTACACATCCGGCGTGGTCACGGATTTCTACGGCTCCGACGACCGCTTCGACTATTTCAAGACCCGCGGCTTCTATCCCTTTACCTATCGCGACGGGCTCGTTCTCGGCAGAAGCTGGGGCGGGGTTCTGGAAGAGCCCTACGCCTTCGACCGCATCGAAGTGCTCAAGGGCGCGAACTCCACGGGCTTCGGCGTTTCCGATCCCGGCGGCGCTGTCAACTATGTGACCAAGACCCCGAAAAGTGGGCGCTTCGGCGAGGTCTACGCGACCGGCGGCTCCTTTAATCACAAGGAAGTTGGCTTCGATTTCGGCGACAACATCACCAAGGACGAGACGCTGTCATACCGCCTGACCGGCAAATTCCAGCGGTCTGAAGCGGAATATGATTACTCCCGGGACGATGAAAACTTCATCATGGGCGGCATCACCTGGCGTCCCACCGATCAGACCAACCTGACAGTCATAATCGATCACCTCGACAAGGACGGCACACCCAGCAATGGCGGCCATCCGCTGGGAACAGATTTCGAGAGGGATCGCTTTTTCGGCGATCCGGACTACAACTACAACAAGGCGAACAGGAACACCTACAGCGTCCAGTTCGACCATGATTTCGGCAATGGCCTCTCCTTCAATTCCAGCGGCCGCTACAGCAAGTCGACCAGCGGCTTCGGCTATGCCTATCTCAGCGGGATCGACACCAGCGGAACCAACCTTGCCTCCCGCTATTACTTCGGCAGTGACCGCACGGACGAGGATCTGGTGCTCGATGCGCATATGCAATACGACACGACCTTCGATTTCGTGGAAAGCCAGACACTGATCGGTGTCGAATACGGCAAGCACGAAGGCGACACGGACAATTATTGGGAAGTCGCACCGAGCGTGGACTGGACCAATGTCGCAGGCGTTGGCGGCCCGACCTATGCGACCGGACCCTACAGCAGCACGACCAGCAAGCAGAACACGAAAGCGCTCTATCTGCAGCAGAACCTGACCTTTAGCGACAAGCTCACCGCAACCATCGGGCTTCGCAATGATTGGCTCGACCTCGATGAGATAAACCGGCTCGCCGGCACGACGGCGACTGGGAGCTACAGTGAATTCACCAAGCGTTTCGGTCTGAGCTACAAGATCACCAACGAACTCGCAGCCTATGCGAGTTACGCGGAATCCGCAGCGCCGCCGAGCACCGGCGTCGAGCCCACGACCGGAAAGCAGTATGAGGTCGGAATCAAGTATCAGCCGGACGCCTTCCCTGCTCTTTTCACCGCGTCCGTCTACGATCTGACGATGCAGAACATCACGACCTACAATGCGCCCACCTATCTGCCGGCTACGGTGGACAAGATCCGGCATCGGGGCGTCGATCTCGAAATGAAGGCGGAGATCACCAACAACATCGGACTGATCGCCGCCTATTCCTACATCGACTCCGAGATCGTGGAACCCGGCGGCACGTATGACGGAAACCGCTTCTCCCAGGTTCCGGAGCACATGGCCTCGGTCTGGGGCACATACAAGTTGGACGGCAACGGTTCCCGCGGCGACATGACTTTCGGGCTCGGCGCCCGCTACATCGGCTCCTACTATTTCGACAATGCGAATACGCAGAAGTCCGACGGAGCGGTGGTCTTCGACACCGCCTTCACCTATGCCATCCAGGAGCACACGAGCTTCCAGATGAACGTCAGCAATCTGTTCAACGAGAAGCACCTCACCCACAGCGATGGCGGCGCGCTCTACTACAATCCCGGCCGCGCGATCTACGCGTCCATCCGCCAGACCTGGTGAACCCCAAGTCCTGCCCGGTCGGCCCGGGCAGGACGTTCAAGCCTCAGGGGCCGAGCTTGATCCGCCGCCAGGCGGCGGGCGTCTCTCCCGCGACATGGCGAAAAGCCTTTGTGAGGTGGGCCTGATCCGAAAACCCGAGCTTGGCGGCGATATCGGCGACGCTGAGATTGCTGTCACTCAAAAGCTGCTGGGCTGCCTCGATGCGTCTGGCGAGTTGCCATTGCAGCGGCGTTCTTCCGGTCGTCATCTTGAAAACCGTCGTGAACCAGCTTTCGGACAGGCCGACGGTCGCCGCCATCTCCGCCACGGTCATCCGGCGGCCGGCGTTGTCGTCGAACCGGGCGAGAAGCTTGTTCATCTGAGCCTGTGTCAGCCGTCCATTGGCCCTGTTGTCGCCTTCGGCCGGAATGTCGAGCAAGGCGGCAGCGATCGTGCCGACGAGGCTCTCGGCATAGACGGCATGCCTGGCGGGATGGGAGAGTTCGTCCACCAGCAGGCCCGCCAACGTTTCGATGGCTCCGACATCCTGGATTTCCACCGGCCGGCGCAGAACCGCCCGCGCCGCGGAACTGCCGAGCGACGGAGTCAGAAAACGCAATAGCCGGTCTTGCTGGACATGCAGGTCCAGATGCGAGAAGCGATGCATGGCAGTGAACTGGGTCCAGAGCGGCATACCAGCCGGAACATAGAGCGCCCGCGTCATTGGCCGATCATGCCGGCCAAAGCCCCCCGCCATGTTCGAGACCCGGATATGATGAGACACGTCGTTGAAGAAAATGACGATGCGCGGGTCGGGCGAGAGATAATAGGCATTGGCGCCGGACTGTCCGACAGCATCCCAGTACACACTCATCACCCCATCGAAACCCCGCCAGCGCGCAGGTCCGATCGGGCGAATGCCTTCGGTGCGCGTTATCATGGAATGCTGATAGCCCATTGGTAAAACCCGTTTACGCCAGACCCAAGTGCCTGCTCGGCAAAGCTGGAAAGCGACTGTATGGACCGATTTTAAGTGGTCCCTGATAAGCGACCACTGCGCGCGGACACCATAAATAACATGAGTAGGATAATCATGTTATTATGCTATCGCAAGGTCGATCATTCCCTGGAACCGAAGCCCCGAATACGCCATCTGGATGAGTATCTGTTCCGCAGCTACCTCCATGCCCGCGAGATCATCAAGGACTGGAGGATCGGCTACGATCTGAACCGACCGCATACGAGCCGCGATGGGCTCACCCCGAGCGAATTTGCCGCCCGGCGCCGAAGGGACCACAATATGAACAGGGATTGCTCATAAACGAGAGCGATCCTGGGAGCATGTCAGCGGCACGTCACAGATCCCCGGTCGACCTGAAGACGGGGCCGCAATTGACAAGACATTGTCCAGCTTATCCCCATTTGTCCTTCAGCCGCGACCAGGCGATGGTTGCTGCGACGGCGGGCTTGCGCAGAAAATGGAACGGAATCGGGCGTAGCCGCGTGACCGGGAAATCGAGGTCCTTCTCCGCCATCCCCGATGCCCAGTCGGCCAGCACCTTTCCGAGCGCCGTCGCCATGGCCACGCCGCGTCCATTGTAGCCGACAGCCGCCATGACGCCCTCTTCAGGGCTGCTCAGATGGGGATAGTGATCAGCGGTCATGGCGACAAATCCGCCCCAGCGGTAGGCCCACGGCGCGCCTTCCAATTGTGGATACAGGTTTTCAGTCACGGCCTTGAGCGAAGCAAACTGGCGCTCGAGGCCTGTCTCGGTGTAAGCGCCTCTCCCCCCCATCAAAAACCGGCCATCGGCGTCGAACCGGAAATAGAGCAGCAATCTGCGGCTGTCGGAGGCGGAATGGCCATAGGGCAGAATACTGCGGCGCATATTGTCGCTCAGCGGATCGGTGGCGATCTGAATGGAGCGGATCGGCACGACGCTGCGCTTGACGCGCGGGGCGATCTCGTCGGTATAGCCGTTGGTGCAGATCAGAACACGCCCCGCCTTCACCGAGCCGTTCCTGCATTTGAGCAGATGTCCCGCGCCCTGTCTTTCGATGCTGAGCACGCGGCTATGACCATGAATCATGGCGCCGGCTTTCAACGCGGCCCGGGCCAGGCCGATTGCGTAATTGAGCGGATGCAGCTGGCCGCCGCGCTCGTCGATCATGCCGCCCAGATAGGCTTCGGTCCCCAGCAGGCCGGATGCTTCTTGCCTGGACAGCAAGCGCAATGGAGCGCCGCGCCGCTGCCACTGCTCGACGCGCCTTGTGATCGTTGTCATCGCGGTTTTGTCATGCACCGGTTGAACCCATCCGCGCTGCGAAAAGCCGCAATCAATGTCATGTCTGGCAATCAGGCTGGCGACAAAGTCAGCCGCGTTTCCAGAAAGACCGACCGCGCGCGGACCGAACACCGGACCGAAATGCTCTTCAACCGCGTCGGGATCTTCCTTCAGGCCCGGATTGATCTGGCCGCCATTGCGGCCGGAAGCGCCCCAGCCTGGCGTTTCAGCCTCCAGCAGCATTGTGCTGATACCCGCTTCCGCCAGATGCAGCGCCGCAGTCAGGCCGGTGAAACCACCGCCGATGACGACGACATCCACCTCTTGATCGCCAGCAAGCGGCGGACAGTCGGGCGGGGTTGCCGACGTGGCGGCCCAGACGGAGTTGGCAATGCTGGGCAGTTCGTTCTGTATCATTTCGCAATCCTCAAAACCGAAAGATTAATAGACAGCAGGCGTCACCACCCAAAGCACATCAGCCTCGACTTCGCCGACGGCCCAGAACCTGATCTTCTCCTGCGCATCGAAAGCAAAAGCGTCGCCCGGACTGATTTCATGCACGGCGCCGTTGACCTCCAGCGCCAGCGTGCCTGCGAGAACCGTGCCGCATTTCGCGCCGCTTGGATGATTGTAGGGGGTCTCGCCGCTTGACCCTCCAGGCCGGATCACCAGACGCATCATCTGGATGCCCGAACAGCTGTCTGGCGTCATCAGTTCCTTGATCATCCCCTTGGCCCCAAGGTCGAGCGTCCGGCGCTGGTGCCTGCGCACCACGATCCGGTCGGGATTTTCGTCATTGCGGTCAAACAGCCAGGAGACGGGCATCTCGAGCGCCGCACAGATGGCGCCGAGCGAGCGTACCGAAGGCATCGAGATTCCGCGCTCGACCTGACTGAGCAGGCCGACAGAGACACCCGCCCTGGCGGCCACGTCCTTCAGCGACATGTCACGCACCTTGCGGCGCTCTCTCAACCGCCTCCCGATCTGGGAATTGGCTTCGGGTTCCTCCGGCATGCTGTCGCCCCGGTCAATTTCGCTTCTGTCCGATTTGCTTTCCAACATATGATTGACATCCCCAGAGAGTTTCGATCACAATGAAATATTCCGGCATTTATTTCAACCAGGATAAAATCCAAACCGGAACTTTCAGCCGCTCAGTAGAGCAACAGGAGTAAGATTCACATGAAGTTCAGGACTTTCGTTCACAAACTGCGTGCTGTGTCACTGGCACTCGGCGCGACCCTCGCAATCACTGGCGCGGCTTGGGCCGAGACGAACTACAAGGTCGGGTCAACGCCCACCGGGGTTCCATTCACATTTCTAAACGTCGAGACCAACAAGATCGACGGCATCATGGTCGACATCATCGAGGCCATCGCCAAGGAAGAAGGCTTTACCGTCCAGATCGACGCCACCCAGTGGAGCGCCCTGATCCCGTCGCTCACCAGCAGCAAGATCGATATCATCGCCGCGGCGATGTATGCGACACCGGCCCGCGCCGAAATCGTGGCGTTCAGCGACAAGGTCTATTCCTATGGCGAAGGCCTGATCGTCAAGAAGGACAATGATGCGGCCTACAAATCGATCGATGACATGGAAGGCCTAACCATCGGGGTCCAGGTCGGTACGGCCTATATCCCGCCGCTCACAGCCAGCGGCAAGTTCAAGGAAATCAAGATCTACGACTCGCTGGCCGACATCATGCGCGACGTCGCCCTCGGTCGTATCGACGCGGGCTTTGGCGATCGCCCGATCCTGGCTTATCAGCTCGCCAAAGGTGGCTCGGATGTGCGCATGGTCGACATGTACGAATCCCAGATCACCGGCGATGTCGCCATTGCTGTCCGCCAAGACGACAAGGAGCTGCTGGCCACGATCAATGACGGGCTAGGCAAGATACAGGCCAGCGGCGCGCTGGACCAGATCCTGGCCAAATGGGGCATCAAGTAAGCAATTCTGGCAGGCGCGACGTCTCGCGCCTGCCAACCGCGGAGTGAAATGACATGAGTGATTATCTGGCCAGATCGGCCCAGTATTTTCCCCTGCTGCTGGAAGGGGTGACGCTGACCATCGTGGTGACCTTGGGCTCGGTGTTCCTGAGCTCGATCCTCGGATTGGTCTGGGCGATCATGGCGGTCTCGAAATCGAGAATATTGCGGGGAATCAGCCGCACCTTCATCACCATCATTCGCGGCATCCCGATCATCGTCCAACTGTTTTACATATATTTCGTTCTGCCCGAACTCGGCGTGAATCTGACGGCATTGCAGGCCGGCATCATCGGGTTGGGTCTGGCCTATTCTGCCTATCAGGCCGAGAATTTCCGCGCCGGGATCGAGGCCATCGACAAAGGCCAGATCGAGGCCGCGCATTCCATTGGCATGACCGACGGCCTGATCATGCGCCGGGTCATCCTGCCTCAGGCCGTCCGCATCGTGCTGCCGCCCTTTGGCAATACGATCATCATGCTACTCAAGGATTCATCGCTGGTCTCCACCATCACCGTGGCCGAGCTGACCCGCCAGGGCCAGCTGATCGCCTCGTCCACCTTTGACAACATGACAGTTTTCACACTGGTGGCGCTGATGTATCTGGCGATGGCTGTGCCGTTGACCTTCCTCACCCGCCATCTGGAAAAGAGGTATGCCACGTCATGATTTCCGTCGAAGATATCCGCAAATCCTTCGGACCTCTCGAAGTCATCAAAGGGGTCAGCTTCAATGTCAGCCAGGGGGAAGTGGTCTGCATCATCGGACCGTCCGGCTCGGGAAAATCGACCATACTGCGCTGCATAAACGGATTGGAAACCTACAACAGCGGCGCGATCACATTCGACGGGATCAAGATCGATCCCGGCGACAAAAGTATTGTCAATGTCCGCACCCAGCTTTCCATGGTGTTTCAACGCTTCAACCTTTTCCCCCACCGCACGGCCCTGGAAAACGTCATAGAAGGCCCAGTCCAGGTGAAGCGCGAAAAGAAGGCAGACGCCATGGAGCGGGGACGGGAGCTTCTGGACAAGGTTGGGCTTTCAGGCAAGTTGGATGCCTATCCGGGCAGCCTCTCCGGTGGTCAGCAACAACGGGTGGCGATTGCCCGCGCTTTGGCCATGAGGCCCAAGGCGATCCTGTTTGACGAGCCCACATCCGCGCTGGATCCCGAGTTGGTGGGCGAAGTTCTCTCGGTCATGCGCGATCTTGCCAATGAGGGGATGACCATGGTGGTGGTGACCCACGAAATGGGATTTGCGCGCGAAGTGGCCGATCGGGTGCTGTTCCTGGAGTCAGGCGTGATCATGGAGGAAGGTTCGGCTAGCGAATTGCTGCGCAACCCCAAGCATGAGCGAACGAAGGACTTTTTGCATCGCGTCATCAATCCACTGGAATAGTAATTCATGAAATAGCTTTCATTTGAATTGTCAGTGGCCGGCGGCGCCTACAGGGCCGTCCACACGCTCAGATTCGAGGAGGCTGTTTCGTCCCACACTGTTTCCAGAAGAGGACCAGGAGCGGGATCGCAACGCCGAAAGAGGACATGGACATCATCCGCGCCCGGCTCGAGGTGGTGGGTGCTACTGTAAAATAGACATGGCAACCCGCATCGAGGTTGAGACCAGTTCCGGCAATGTATTCGCCGATCCAGTCTGGCATTTGGCGCCGGTGGTCGCGTGACGCCACTGACCGTTGATCATGGAGTGGCCCGCCCTTCGGAGAGCAGCGGTCATGATGCCTCTGTGAGGAAGGAGGGGGTGCCGATCCATGACAATTTCGAATACCAGGTGCAACCGCTTCTCCACGGGCAGGCTGGGCGATCCGCTGTACCCCTTTCCGGCGATCACCGTATCGGTTTGAACGCGATCAAGCTGAGATCCGAACCAGAACGGCGGTTGCGTCGTCGGACTGCTTGTAGCGCGGATAAGTCAACCCTGACGGATCGACCGTGCGTTCGATGTGCCGAAGTTCATGCAGGAGCGAGGAAAGGCCGTCCGTTTTGGCAGCCGTCATCAGGCTCTCCGGCGAGTGCGCGCCATACGCATCGACAAGAGCGGCGAAGCCATCGGTACATAGAAGCAAGTCCAGCGGCAGCAGGTCGCTGAGCGGGGTCGACACGATATGTTGGGCTGCTTCCGGCACGAGGCTAATCGTCCAGACTCCGCTTTCATGTGTGTTCTGCAGAGCGCGCAGGTAGCGCAGGTGGCGCAGCGTTTCCTCGTCGCCGAGCAAAGATCCGGAACTGGAGAACCCGCCCAACCGCTGCGCATGTTTACGTGCGCCGTCGCTCTCCCACGCGGCGAAACCATTGAGCGCTGAAAATTTCGTCACCGCTCCCGCCGCATCCCCGGCAAAGACCGTGCAGTCACCCAGACCATGGAATGCGATGCCGTCACGCGAAACGAGCACCATTGCGAAGCCGGCGGCCGGCAAGGCGTAGCGCGGTATCTCACGTCCGCCGGCCGCGGCCGCGAACTCAACGCCAATGTCGGAGATCATGCCCGCCAGAACAGCGGGGACATCGCTCTGAGGACCGACGCGCTCGACGAACATCGATGCGGCCCGGTTCGCGAGCCACGCCGCATCGCTGGGTTCACCAGCCATGACCGGCTCTCCGCCCAAACCGGTGGCGCCATCAAGCACGAAAACGCAGCTTTCGTTATGACCCACCGCATCCTCGTTGGCGCGGCTTTCCGAACCGGGATCGGAGATTGTGTCGAGGACCGTTAGCTGCGCCATCGTCGTCGCCTATGCCGGGTCTGCTTCGTGCATGCGCACGCCGGCGCACCAGCTGCATACAACGTTCAAGCCGTCGTCCAATTCCAGAAAGTCCGCATCGGCGCCAGCGTGAAGTGCGCCCTTTCGATCGCCGATGCCCAGCGCATCGGCGGCGTTGAAAGATGCCATCGCCAACGCCATGCCGAGCGGCACACCGACATGGCGATGAAGGAAACGCACGGATGCTGCCATGTCGATATCCGCTCCAGCAAGCGTTCCGTCCTCGAGCGTCAGGCGTCCGTCACGCCGGTAGATGCGCCTGCCATTGAGCTCGAAGCTTTCGAGGTCGGTGCCGATCGTCGCCATTGCGTCTGTCACCAGGAATATCCGGCTTGGACCAATCTTGGCGTGTATGGCCGCCCGCATCGCAGCCGGGTGCACGTGGATGCCGTCCGAGATCAGCCCGGCATGCAAGGCACCGCTATCCAGCGCCGCGCCGACCAGGCCCGGCTCGCGGTGGCCAAGCGGGCTCATGGCGTTGAACAGATGGGTGACCAAGCTCGCGCCTGCGGTGGCATAGCCAACAGCGGTGTCATAACCGCAATCGCTGTGGCCAAGGCTGACCCGGATACCCGCCTCCGTCAGCGCCGCAACCTGCCCGCGCGTCACGCTCTCTGGCGCGCAGGTGATCATCAGCGCCGGCAGGGCCGGGCGTGCGGTGACGAGCGCATTCAGGTCTTCGTCGTCCATCGGCCGCACAAGAGCTGCGCTGTGCGCTCCCTTGCGCTTCACCGACAGATGCGGG
>LADQ01000081.1 GCA_000961635.1 Hoeflea sp. BRH_c9
GCTTCCCCGGCGCGCCAATTGGTCAAGTCGGTCGCGCGCGCCTTTGGCGCGGCCAGCCCGGCCGGCGCAAGCCCTCAGTCTCAGGATGATTGGGAGGAGTTCTGATGCAGACTACCGCTAACGGCACGCCCGAACCGGATCGTCTGGGCGTCATATCGTTCCATCTGGGCGAGCGGGTTTTCTGCGTCAACATCATGGCGGTCCGTGAAATCCGCGGCTGGGCGCCATCGACAATGCTGCCACACTCGCCGCCGCATGTCCTCGGCGTCATCAATCTGCGCGGATCGGTGATCCCGGTGATCGACATGGCCATCCGGCTTGGTCTTGCCCCGATCGAACCAACCAACCGCTCGGCGATCATCGTCACCAACATCTCGGGCAAACTGGTGGGACTGTTGGTGGAGAATGTCTCCGACATGATCACCGTCAGCGCCACCGACCTGCAGGCCGCGCCCAATCTGACCTCGACAGCCCAATCCAGCCTGACGGCGGCGATCATTCCGGTCGACGATCAGATGATCTGCTATCTCGACCTTGATGCCCTGTTCGTCAGCCAGGAAGAACTCGCAGCCTGATCCTGACCGGCCGCATTTGAGACAATCATGGCCGGTGATGGTTGAACGCCACCTCAGCCTCCCAGCGCGTTGAAAGCCAGTTCGGAAATGGTCAGCCCGGCGACCACCATCATCAGGGTAATGAAAATCGAGATCATCAGGTCGCCGCTCAGGCAGATCCGGATCACCCGGAAATAAAGCCAGATCACCGCAACATAGACCGTGAGCGAGATAAATGCGTTGGCGGTTTCGGACACCGGCGACAGATAGCGCAACGCCGCGGGGAAAAATCCGATATAGGCGGCCATCAACCCGAACCAGTTGTTGACCACCACCAGCTGGGAAAACCTGCCCGGCAGGCCGAAGACCTGGCACGCCGCCAACAGCAGAACGGCGGGAAGCACCCAGGCCGCGATGTCGAAGCTGGTCGAGACGAAAAAGAACCGGACCATCTCGCCCGCGCTCTCGGGCCGGGTCTCCGGCAGCGCCCGCCACATGCCCGTCCACAGAAAGCATTGGGCCGGCCAGGCCCAGAAAAAAGCCCCGAACGACCGCCAGAATCCGTCCGGAGAGGCGTCCAGCAGCCGCAATCCATCCTTCCGGCCGAGGATCAGGTAAAACAGTCCGGCAAGCGAGCGGCCGGCCTCCTGACGCGATGGGACAATGCCACCCGCCAAGGTCAGCGCGCCCCGGCGCCGGAAGGCTGCTGGTCGAACCAGCGCGTCAGAAACAACTCGTAGATGCCGGTCAGGCTTTCGAGGTCAGCGAGCGCGACACGCTCGTTGACCATGTGCATGGTCTTGCCGACCAGGCCGAATTCGACCACCGGGCAATAATCCTTGATGAAGCGGGCGTCGGACGTGCCGCCGGTGGTCGACAGCGCCGGCGTCCGCCCCGTCGCTTCGACGATCGCGTCCGACAGCGTCCCGATCAGCGCCTCGTCCCGGGTCAGGAAGGACGGCGATGTCCGGCTGTCGAACTCGACCCTGCAGCGCACCGGATCACGGCCCGGCCGCAATCTGGTTTGCCCGGCGGCGAGGTCCACCCGCCGGCGCAATTCATCCGCCAGGCTGTCGGCGGTCCAGATGTCGTTGAAGCGGACATTGAACCGCGCGGTGGCGCGCGCCGCGATCACATTGGTGGCCGGGTTGCCGGTGTCGATGCTGGTGAATTCAAGATTGGTCGGCGGAAACCGGTCATTTCCGGCGTCCAGCGGCGGATCCAGCAATCCGTCCACCAGGGTTACAAGCCCGCGCAACGGATTGTCGGCCAGGTGCGGATAGGCGACATGGCCCTGCACGCCTTCGACCGTCAGCGTGCCCGACAGCGAGCCGCGCCGGCCGATCTTGATCATGTCGCCCATCTGATCGGGATTGGTCGGTTCGCCGACGATCGCCGCGTCCCAGCGCTCGCCCTTCCGGGCGGCATGGGCAATCAGCTTCTCCGTTCCATTGACCGAGGGGCCTTCCTCGTCGCCGGTGATCA
This sequence comes from Hoeflea sp. BRH_c9, assembly GCA_000961635.1. Classification (GTDB taxonomy): domain Bacteria; phylum Pseudomonadota; class Alphaproteobacteria; order Rhizobiales; family Rhizobiaceae; genus Hoeflea. The sequence goes on from LADQ01000081.1 coordinate 2,040, forward strand.
GCAGCGACACCGAGCCTTTTGGCGCGCCATTTCGCTCAATCAATCGCGCCAGCGCCGAGACGAAACAGGCAATGCCGCCCTTCATGTCGACGGCGCCGCGGCCATACATTTCGCCATCCACGATCTCGGCGTCGAATGGGCCATGGCTCCAGGCCGCCGCGTCGCCGACCGGCACCACATCGGTGTGTCCGGCAAACATCAGATGCGGGCCAGCCGATCCCAATCGGGAATAGAGATTGTCCACATCCGGAGTCCCGGCATCGGAAAATCTGATCAGTTCATTGGAAAAGCCGAGCGCCGTCAGCATCTCCGCCAGCGTCGCCAATGCGCCGCCGTCTTCGGGAGTCACCGAGGGACAGCGGATCAGCGCGGCAAGTGTCTGGGTGGGATCAGTAAGTTTCATGCTTCGTGATTAGACGATTGCCCCGGCACTGTCGACTGTTGGCGGCAGGTGAAAACAGCTCAATCAGTATCCCGGCTGGTCCGGCGCCGGGCCGTGCCGGTTCGGACCCTTGACGGAAGGCCAGATCATCATGATCAGCAGCATGAAGGTCGACGCCGCCGGGATCACCAGGACGCCGACCAGAATGCCCGGCAGGCCGGCGTCATGCAGGCGCTTGATGCTCATCACCGCGATCGACCAGGCGGCCGGCAGAAAAGCTGCCATGAAGCCGAGACCGGCCATGGTGATGGCGGTGCTGTCGGGGGTAGCGCGGATGGCGGCCGAAATCGGGATTGCCAGCACAAGCATCCAGAACAGCATGGCCCAGGCATAGATCTTGCGCGACAGCCGTCCGGACACGCTGAACAGAAGCCAGCGCATGCCTCGGCCGGGCCGCCGCGCCATCAGCGTCTCAGTCCCTGAGCAGGTCGTTGATGCCGGTCTTTGACCGTGTCTGCGCATCGACTGTCTTGACGATCACCGCGCAGTAGAGATTTGGCGCGGCCGCGCCATTGCCCATGGTGCCGGAGGAGGGCATCGAGCCGGCGACGACCACCGAATAGGGCGGCACTTCGCCATAGCTGATGTCGCCGGTCATCCGGTTGACGATGCGGGTCGATTTGCCGATGAACACGCCCATGCCGAGCACCGAGCCTTCGCGCACGATGCAGCCTTCGACCACTTCCGAGCGCGCGCCGATGAAGCAATTGTCCTCGATGATGGTGGGGCCTGCCTGCAACGGCTCCAGCACGCCGCCAATGCCGACGCCGCCCGACAGGTGCACATGCTTGCCGATCTGGGCGCAGGAGCCGACCGTGGCCCAGCCGTCGACCATCGAGCCTTCATCGACAAAGGCGCCGAGATTGACGAAGGACGGCATCAGCACGACATTCCTGCCGATGAAGGCGCCGCGCCGCACGATCGAGCCCGGAACGGCGCGGAAGCCCGCGCTTTCGAATTCATGGGCGGTCCAGCCATCGAACTTCGAGGGCACCTTGTCCCACCAGGATGCATCGCCCGCGCCGCCCTTGATGATTTCCATCGGGTTGAGCCGGAACGACAACAGCACCGCCTTCTTGAGCCACTGATTGACGGTCCAGGCGCCGTCTTCGCCACGTTCGGCGACCCTGGCAGCGCCGCGATCGAGCAGGTTGAGCGATTCCTCGACCGCATCGCGGACTTCACCGCGAGTTGCGGTGGAGATGGCGTCGCGGTCATCAAATGCGGTTTCGATCGTGCTGGCGAGAGCTGCCAAGTCCTGCTTCATCGTGGCGATTCCTTAAGGTTCGATGGCTAGTGTGGACGGACATCAGCATGAGGAGCCGGACCGCCAGCGCTGGTGCACATCTCCTAAGCGAGGCAGGGCGCGGGGTCAATTCCGCCGCGGCCGCCGCCATCAGAACAGGACTTCGAGCATGAACGCCAAACGAACCGACCAGGTCTGGGATCCGCTGGCCGACAGCAGGCAGGACAAGCTCCGCGCCGACCGCCAACCCAAGACCCCGCAAAGCATGTCGCCGTCCTACCGGCTCGCTTATGCGGACGTGGATTTCCTGTGCCGCGAGGAACTCCGCCCGATTCGCCTGCAGCTTGAATTGCTCAAGCCGGAATTGCTGATGCTGGAGGCGGGGATCCGGTCGACCGTGGTGATGTTCGGCGGCGCGCGCATTCCCGAACCGGGCAAGGAGCCCTGGGCCGCCAAGAACGAGACCCAGGCAAGGAACCTCACCGCCGCCTCCCGTTATTATGAGGAAGCGCGCGCATTCGCGCGGCTGTGCTCACTCCATTCGCTCGCCACCAAGGGACAGGACTATGTCATCTGCACCGGCGGCGGACCGGGGGTGATGGAAGCGGGAAACCGGGGCGCCCATGATGTCGGCGCGGCCTCGATCGGGCTCAACGTCGTGCTGCCGCACGAACAGGCGCCCAACCAATACGTGACCCCCGAATTGAGTATGAACTTTCACTATTTCGCCATTCGCAAGATGCATTTCCTGATGCGGGCCAAGGCCGTCGCCATATTTCCGGGCGGGTTCGGAACCATGGACGAACTGTTTGAATCGCTGACCCTGATCCAGACCGGCCGCATGGAGCATGTGCCGCTGATCCTGTTCGGATCGGAATTCTGGAATTCCATCGTGGATTTTCAGGCGCTCGCCGATTTCGGCACGATTTCGCCCGGCGATCTCGATCTGCTTCATTTTGTCGACACCGCCGACGAAGCCTGGTCAATCATCGCCGGGCACCACGCCATCGCCGACGCAACATAAAAAACCAGGCCGGATGCGAATCCGGCCTGGCTGATTGTTGGCTGATCAGGCTGATCAGTTGTTGTCGGCGCGCTGGCCATAAAAATCGGTGATGTCGATCTTCTTGTCGCCATTGCGGTCGAAACGTTCGAACATCTTGGCGTCAAGCGCGGTGAATTCCTCAAGGCTGACTTCACCATTGTTGTCGGCGTCCAGTCGTTCCAGCCGCGGTCCGCCGCGGTGGTCGCCCCGGCCCATGCCCTCGCCCCGG
>LADQ01000134.1 GCA_000961635.1 Hoeflea sp. BRH_c9
CCATGCCCAGCAGATCGGCGGCGCGGGCCATGTCGATATCGAGAAATGTCCGGCCCATCAGGAAATTGGAGGCTTCCGCCGCCACGTTCTTGGCCAGTTTCGCCAGCCGCTGCGTGGCGATCACGCCGGCCAGTCCGCGCTTGCGGCCGCGGCACATCAGATTGGTCATGGCGCCCAGCGACATTTTGCGCGCGTCCTCGGAGACGTCGCCGCCGACGGCGGGCGCAAACAGCTGCGCCTCGTCGACCACCACCAGCACCGGATACCAGTGCTCGTGCTCGGCATCGAACATGGCGTTGAGGAACGTGGCGGCGGCGCGCATCTGCTGCTCGACATCGAGGCCTTCCAGCGACAACACGCACGACACCCGGTGCCGCCTGATGCGGCTGGCAATGCCTGCGAGTTCGCTTTCGCTGCGCTCGCCCTCGACCACCAGATGGCCATATCTGTCCGACAGCGTGACAAAGTCACCCTCGGGATCGATCACCACCTGCTGCACCCACTCGGCCGACTGCTCGAGCAGACGCCTGAGCAGGTGCGACTTGCCGGAGCCGGAATTGCCCTGCACCAGCAAACGGGTGGCGAGCAATTCCTCGATGTCGAGCCGGGCCGGCTGTCCGCCCGCCAGGCTCCCCATGTCAATTCCGACCTGCACCTTGATAGAACTCCGTAAACTCGACGCAACGCCCGGCCGATTCGCCCCGGCAACCGGCCATCAGTCTGTCTACCAGACTATTGCGGCCAGGCGGCGCGCGATCGGGGAAATACACAGGATTTCAGGTGTGCACTCAGCCCGCGGTCAGCCCGAAGCCGTGCATCAGCCTGAGCACGCTGTAATCGGGATTGCCCGAGGTGAAGACGACGCTGTCCTTCTCGTCGGGCAGCGCATGCCCCCCCGGCAGCGTCTCGACAATCGCCAGCGCGCGGCGGGCAATCGCCTCGGCTGGATCGATCCAGTCCACCGGCCACGGCGCCATCTTGCGCATGCGGTTGACCAGAAACGGAAAATGGGTGCAGGCCAGCACCACGATGTCGGTCTGTCTTCCATCGATGGTGACAAAGCACGGCGCAATTTCGGCTTCGACCGCGGCCTCGTCGACAAAGCCCTTGCGCATGTAGGTTTCGGCGAGGCCCGCGAGATTGTCCGATCCGACCAGCCGCACATGCACCTTGTCGGCATAGTCGCGGATCAGGTCGCGGGTGTATTGCCGCTTCACCGTGCCGGGCGTCCCCAGCACCGAGACCAGGCCCGAACGGGTGCGCTCGGCGGCGGGCTTAATCGCCGGCACCGTGCCGACAAAGGGCAGGTCCGGATAGGCCTGGCGCAGCGCCGGCAGCACGATGGTCGAGGCGGTGTTGCAGGCAATCAGCGCCAAGGCCGGGTTGTGGCGTTCGATCAAGCCGGCAAACAGCGCCACGATGCGGTCGCTCAGCGCGCCCGCCTCCCAGCGGCCGTAGGGAAATCCCGCATCATCGGCAACATAGACGAAGCGGCGCCCCGGCATGATCACACGCGCCTCGCGCAGCACGCTCAGCCCGCCAATGCCGCTGTCAAACACCAGAACCGGCCCGTCGCTCATTCCTCGTCTCCCGCCTCGCCAGGCTTGCGCTGACCCGGCCGACTAAACTTGTCAAATGAGGCGAAAAGACCGCGCAGCACATTGATTTCATCGGTGGAGAATCCCGGCCGCGTCAGCACAGCGCGCAAATTGTCGACCGCCTTCATCCGCTTGGTCTCGGAGCGGAAATAGCCGCGCGCATCCAGTCCCTCCTCGATCTGGTCGAACAGGCCATGCAGGTCCGATTTCGGCGCCGGCTCCACCTCCGGCTTGTCGAATGCCGTCTCAAGTGGATGGCCGAGCCCCGACTTCATCCATTCATAGGACATCAGCAGCACGGCCTGGGCGATGTTGAGCGAGGCATAGGCCGGGTTGACCGGGAAGGTGACGATCTCGTCGGCGAGGCTGATTTCCCAGTTGCGCAGGCCGGTGCGCTCGCGCCCGAACATGAGCCCGGTCTTTTCGCCGGCGTTTTCGCGCGCCCTCAACACTGCGCCCGCTTCCACCGAACCCTTGACCGGCTTGTGCCCGTCGCGCGGCCGCGCCGTGGTGGCATAGACAAAGTTGAGATCCGCAAGTGCGGCCTCCAGCGTGTCGAACACGCGCGTTGCTTCGATCACATGATCGGCGTGCGCCGCGGCGCTGATTGCCTTGTCATTGGGCCAGCCGTCGCGCGGATTGACGATGCGGAGATTGGACAGGCCGAAATTGGCCATGGCGCGCGCCACCATGCCGATGTTCTCGCCCAGCTGCGGCTCCATCAGGATGATCGCCGGCCCGCCGGTGATGAGTTCGCGGTTCCGGTCGGTGCCCGCCATCTATGCCTCGTCCCGGACGAGATCCGCCCATTCGCGGCTGAGCATGGCGTAATAGAACTCCTCGTCCCACTCACCCTTGAACAGGGCGTGTTCGCGAAAATGCGCTTCCCGGCGCATGCCGAGCCGCTGCATCAGCCGCCAGGAGCGTTCGTTGCGCGCGTCGCAGCGGCCAAACATGCGGTGCAGGTTGAAATGTTCGAAGCCGATCCTGAGCAGGGCGGCCGCCGCCTCGGTGGCGTAGCCTTGGCCTGCATAAGCGGGATTGAACGAGAAGCCGATCTCGCCCTGCCGCGCCTCCCAGTCCCGGAACAACAGCACCGTGTCGCCGATCAGCGCGCCACCGTCCTTGAGCGTGACCGCGAACACCAGGGAGACAGGCGCTTCCGGCGGGCCGTCCGGCTCGGCCCATTTCGCCACTTCCACCGCCACCTCGTCGCGCGATCTCGGCTGCCAGTACTGATAGCGCGCCACCTCCGGCAGGCTCTGATATTCATGCACGGCATCGACGTCATCCGCCGTGAACGCACGCAGCGTCAGTCGCGCCGTTTGAATTGGAATGGTCAGATCAGCCAAGGCAGGCCCCGTGAGTTTCAGGCCGACAGCACTACTGCCGCGCCAGCCCACAATCAAGACGATGGCCGCCGTGTAGTATCCCGTTAATACCCGCCTGGCCCCCGAACGTGGCATTTTTGCTCATCCATCACCAAACGGGAGGTTGACGATGACTGGACAGAAAATTCTGATGATCTGCGGAGATTACTGCGAGGATTACGAGACCATGGTGCCGTTCCAGGCGCTGCTGGCCGTCGGCCACACGGTCCATGCGGTCTGCCCGGACAAAAAGGCCGGAGACACCATCGCCACCTCGATCCATGATTTTGAAGGTGACCAGACCTATTCGGAAAAGCGTGGCCACAATTTCGCGCTCAACGCCACGTTCGCCGACATAAAGGCCGAGACTTACGATGCGCTGGTCATCCCCGGCGGCCGTGGCCCCGAATATCTCAGGCTCAACGCCAGGGTCATCGAGATGGTTCGCCATTTCTTTGACACCGGCAAACCCGTGGCCGCCGTCTGCCATGGCGCGCAGCTGCTGGCCGCCGCCCGCGTGCTCGAAGGCCGCACCTGCTCGGCCTATCCCGCCTGCCGCCCCGACGTGGAACTGGCTGGCGGCGTCTATGCCGATATTGCCATTGATGCGGCGGTGACCGATGGTAATCTGGTCAGCGCGCCGGCATGGCCTGCCCATCCCGCCTGGATCGGCCAGTTTCTCACAGTGTTGGGGACGCGCATCGAACATCAAACGGCGCCGCGGGCTGAGGCGGCGGAATAACCGGGCTGGGGCCGGCAGATGCCGGTCCCGCCCAAAACCCGGGAGGAGTGGCCATGTGCCAGTTGTTCGTCGGCGCTGATCCGGCGTTATGGGAGAACGAAACCCGCTCGCTGCGGCTCGAGGGCATGGCGACCAGCGTCAGGCTTGAGGCGTTTTTCTGGAGCGTGCTCGAGGACATCGGCGCCCGCGACCAGCTGACAGTCAGTCAGCTGTTGCAACGGCTTTACCGCGAGAGCCTGGACGAGGGTCACGATCTCGACAATTTCGCCTCGTTCCTGCGCGTCTGCTGCGGCCGCTACCTCGCCCTCCAACTCTCTGGCGATCTGCCCGCCGACGTCGGCATCGCCCTCAGGGACGTCGACGCCGCAGCCATCCTGGCGCGGGAAAACCGGCTTCGCGGCGCGCCGGGCCATCGGCACCGGCAAACCGCGCTGCCCGCCCAATAGGCGGCCGATCATGACCGCTGATCTCGCCCAACGCATCCGCGCGCTGCTGGCGGACATTCCGGACATCGCGGAAATCCGCATGTTCGGCGGCCTCTGTTTCACGCTCAACGGCAACATGCTGTGCGCCGACAGCCATACCGGTCAATTGCTGCTGCGGCTCAGTCCCGCCGATCACAAAGAAGCCCTTCGCCATCCCGGCGTTTCCCCGATGATCATGCGCGGCAAGGAAATGGCGGGCTACCTCTATGTCGCCCCGTCCGGGTTTGAACATGAGCCCGACCTTGAGCGATGGATCAGGATGGCGTTGGCGCATGTGAGCACGCTTCCGCCCAAGAAGCGGAAAAGCAAACCGGTCACCGCCGGGTGACGGTCACGGCCCCGCCCATGGCGTAGTTGCCTGCTTCATGCCCGCATCTCACACCTTCGTCGCCTACCGGCACGGTAACGCCGTCAGCATGTTGTGCGCCTGCACGGCTTTTGTTATGAGATGCGCCAACTGAACGGGCGGGCTTCCGCCTCCCCCTGACACCTCTCTCAAAAGGTCAAACAAGCATGGCAAAGATCAAGGTTGCAAACCCGGTCGTCGATCTCGACGGCGACGAGATGACCCGCATCATCTGGCAGTTCATCAAGGAAAAGCTGATCCTGCCCTATCTTGACCTGCCCATCGATTATTATGACCTGTCGGTGGAATACCGCGACGAGACCGACGACCAGGTGACCATTGACGCCGCCAACGCCATCAAGAAGCACGGCGTCGGCATCAAATGCGCCACCATCACGCCGGATGAAGCCCGGGTCGAGGAATTCGGCCTGAAGAAAATGTGGCGTTCGCCCAACGGCACCATCCGCAATATCCTGGGCGGCGTGATCTTCCGCGAGCCGATCATCATGAAAAACGTGCCGCGGCTGGTTCCGGGCTGGACCAAGCCGATCATCGTCGGCCGTCACGCTTTTGGCGACCAGTACCGCGCCACCGATTTCCGCTTCCCCGGCAAGGGCAAGCTCACGATCAAGTTCGTCGGCGACGACGGCCAGACCATCGAGCACGAGGTCTATGACGCGCCGTCCGCAGGCGTCGCCATGGCCATGTACAATCTCGATGATTCGATCCGCGATTTTGCCCGCGCCTCGCTCAATTACGCGCTGCTGCGCGGCGTGCCCTGCTATCTGTCGACCAAGAACACCATCCTCAAGGTCTATGACGGCCGCTTCAAGGATATCTTCGAGGAAGTCTTCGAAGCCGAATTCAAGGACCAGTATGCGGCCGCCAAGATCTGGTACGAACACCGCCTGATCGACGACATGGTGGCGTCCGCGCTGAAATGGTCGGGCGGCTATGTCTGGGCCTGCAAGAACTATGACGGCGACGTGCAGTCCGACATCGTCGCGCAAGGGTTCGGCTCGCTCGGCCTGATGACCTCGGTGCTGATGACGCCCGATGGCAAGACCGTGGAAGCCGAAGCCGCCCACGGCACCGTCACCCGCCATTACCGCCAGCACCAGAAGGGCGAGGAAACCTCGACCAACTCGATCGCCTCGATCTTCGCCTGGACCCGTGGCCTGGCCCATCGCGCCAAGCTCGACGACAATGACGAACTGGCCAAATTCGCCGACACGCTGGAGCGGGTCTGCATCCAGACCGTCGAGTCGGGCTTCATGACCAAGGATCTGGCGCTCTTGATCGGCCCCGACCAGCCCTGGCTGTCGACCACGGGCTTCCTCGACAAGATCGACGAAAACCTGCAGCAGGCGATGGCCTGACCAATGGCCACCGGGGCTGCCGCCACGTTCAAGAAACTCTGGCGGAGCAACCGGTGGCTCACGATCTCCTTTCTGCTGACATTGACGCTGGCGCTGGTTTTCATCATTCGCGCCGGCGTTTTCTTTGTCTACTGGCAGAACCACGCCGACGAGCCGGTCGAAGGCTGGATGACCATCCGCTATGTCGCCCACTCCTACCGGGTCGATCCGGAAATCATCCATGACGCGTTGGGCCTGCCCAAAACCGGCCCCGACCGGCGGCCGCTGATCAAGATCGCCCGCGAACAAGGCCAGCCGCTCGACGCGCTGACGTCGGCGATTGTCGAGGCGATCGAGACCGACCGCGCCAGGCATGGCGGCCCC
>LADQ01000136.1 GCA_000961635.1 Hoeflea sp. BRH_c9
TCGGTGCCAGTCATCATGGACAAGGGCGCGGATTATTACCGCGATTTCGGCATGGGCCGCTCGCATGGCACCATCCCGATCCAGATCGCCGGCAATGTCAGGCATGGCGGGCTGTTTGAGGCCGCCTTCGGCATCACGCTGGGTGAACTGGTCGACGACATCGCCGGCGGCACCGCCACCGGACGCCCGGTCAAGGCGGTGCAGGTCGGCGGGCCGCTGGGCGCCTATTTCCCGCGCGAATTGTTCGATACGCCGTTCGACTATGAAGCCTTCGCCGGCAAGGACGGGTTGATCGGCCATGCCGGCATCGTGGTGTTTGACGAAACCGCCGACATGCTCAAGCAAGCCCGCTTCGCCTTCGAGTTCTGCGCCATCGAGAGCTGCGGCAAGTGCACGCCCTGCCGCATCGGCTCGGCCCGCGGCGTCGAGGTTGCCGACAAGATCCGCGCCGGCATCGAGCCCGAAAACCAGATCACCCTGATGACGGATCTGTGCAACACGATGAAATTCGGCTCGCTCTGCGCGCTCGGCGGCTTCACGCCATACCCGGTGATGAGCGCGCTCACCCATTTCCCGGAGGATTTCCGTCCGGCCCCGATGACTATGGCTGCGGAGTGAATGACATGTCCTTGATCCAGGAAATCGACTACGGCACCCCGGCCTCCCGCACTGAAAAGACTGTCCGGCTGACCATTGATGGCGCAACCATCGACGTGCCCGAAGGCACCTCGGTGATGCGCGCCTCGATGGAAGCGGGCATCAAGGTGCCAAAACTCTGCGCCACCGACATGGTCGACGCCTTCGGTTCCTGCCGGCTCTGCCTGGTCGAGATCGAGGGCCGCAACGGCACGCCGGCTTCCTGCACCACGCCGGTGAGCGAAGGCATGGTGGTCCACACCCAGACCGGACGCTTGAAGGACATCCGCCGCGGCGTGATGGAACTCTACATCTCCGACCATCCGCTCGATTGCCTGACCTGTGCGGCCAATGGCGATTGCGAGCTGCAGGACATGGCCGGCGCCGTCGGCCTGCGTGACGTGCGCTATGGCTATGACGGTGAAAACCATGTGAAGGCGCGGAACAATGGCGAAGCCAATCCGCGCTATATGGCGAAGGATGAGTCCAACCCCTACTTCACCTATGATCCGGCCAAATGCATCGTCTGTTCGCGCTGCGTGCGGGCCTGCGAGGAAGTGCAGGGCACATTCGCGCTGACCATCGAGGGCAGGGGCTTTGAAAGCCGTGTGTCGCCGGGCATGCATGAGGATTTCATGAATTCCGAATGCGTCTCCTGCGGCGCCTGCGTGCAGGCTTGCCCGACGGCGACGCTCACGGAAAAATCCGTGATCGCCATCGGCCAGCCCGAGCATTCGGTGGTCACCACTTGCGCCTATTGCGGCGTCGGCTGCTCGTTCAAGGCGGAAATGCGCGGCGAGGAAGTGGTCCGCATGGTGCCGTGGAAAGAGGGCAAGGCCAATCGCGGCCATTCCTGCGTCAAGGGCCGCTTCGCCTGGGGCTACGCCACCCACAAGGATCGCATCTTGAACCCGATGGTGCGCGAAAAAATCACCGATCCCTGGCGCGAAGTGAGCTGGGACGAGGCCTTCGCCCATGTCGCCAAGGAATTCCGCCGCATCCAGTACCAGTATGGCAAGGGCGCCATCGGCGGTATCACCTCGTCGCGCTGCACCAATGAGGAAACCTTCCTGGTGCAGAAGCTGGTGCGCGCCGGCTTTGGCAACAACAATGTCGACACCTGCGCCCGCGTCTGCCATTCGCCCACCGGCTACGGGCTGGGCAAGGCATTCGGCACCTCGGCCGGAACCCAGGACTTCGATTCGGTTGAACACACCGACGTGGTCATCCTGATCGGCGCCAACCCGACCGACGGCCATCCGGTGTTTGCCTCGCGGCTGAAAAAACGGCTCAGGGCCGGCGCGAAACTGATCGTCATCGATCCGCGCCGCATCGACCTGGTGCGCTCGGCCCATGTCGAGGCGAGCCATCATTTGCCGTTGAAGCCCGGCACCAATGTCGCGGTGTTGACCGCACTTGCCCATGTGATCGTGACGGAAGGCCTGTTTGACGAGGCCTTCATCCGCGAGCGCTGCGACTGGTCGGAATTCGAGGACTGGGCGAGTTTCGTCGCCGAACCGGCGCATTCGCCGGAAGCCACCGAGCAATTCACCGGCGTCAATGCGGAAGAACTGCGCGGCGCGGCGCGGCTTTACGCCCGCGGCGGCAATGGCGCGATCTATTACGGACTTGGCGTCACCGAGCACAGCCAGGGCTCGACCACGGTGATGGCGATTGCCAATCTGGCCATGGCCACCGGCAATATCGGCCGCCCCGGCGTCGGCGTGAACCCGCTCAGGGGCCAGAACAATGTGCAGGGCGCCTGCGACATGGGCTCGTTCCCGCACGAACTGCCGGGCTACCGGCATATTTCGGGCACGGAAGTCCGTGACGTGTTCGAGAAGCTCTGGGGCGTGGAACTCAACCCCGAGCCGGGCCTGCGCATTCCCAACATGCTCGACGCCGCCGTCGACGGCACATTCCGCGGCATCTACATCCAGGGCGAGGATATTTTGCAGTCCGACCCGGACACCAAGCACGTCCAGGCCGGGCTGGCGGCAATGGAATGCGTCGTCGTCCACGACCTGTTTTTGAACGAGACCGCCAACTACGCCCATGTCTTCCTGCCCGGATCCACCTTCCTCGAGAAGGACGGCACGTTTACCAATGCCGAGCGCCGCATCAATCGCGTCCGCAAGGTGATGGCGCCGAAGAATGGCCTAGCCGATTGGGAGGTGACGCTGAGGCTGGCCAAGGCCATGGGACTTGACTGGAACTACAGCCATCCGTCTGAAATCATGGATGAAGTCGCCGCCACCACGCCGAGCTTCGCCAATGTGAGCTATGCACTGTTGGAGAAGAAGGGCTCGGTGCAATGGCCGTGCAACGAGGCGCGTCCCGACGGGACGCCGGTGATGCATATCGACGGCTTCGTCCGCGGCAAGGGCAAGTTCATCCGCACCGAATATGTGGCGACCGATGAACGCTCCGGCCCGCGCTTCCCGCTGTTGCTCACCACCGGCCGGATCCTCAGCCAGTACAATGTCGGCGCCCAGACGCGGCGGACCGACAATGTCGCCTGGCACGCCGAGGATCTCCTGGAAATCCATCCGCACGACGCCGAACAGCGCGGCATCCGCGATGGCGACCTGGTCAAGCTCGCCAGCCGCTCCGGCGAGACCGCGTTGCACGCCACCATCACCGAGCGCGTGGCGCCCGGCGTGGTCTACACCACCTTCCACCATCCCGGCACCCAGGCCAATGTGATCACCACCGACTACACCGACTGGGCGACCAGCTGCCCGGAATACAAGGTGACCGCGGTGCAGGTGACGCCGTCGAACGGCCCGACCCCATGGCAGCAGGATTATGAGGCGCAAGCCGCCCTGTCCCGCCGGATCGCCACAGCAGAGGCGCTCGAGCCGGCCGAATAGGCGGGGCAGCGAAGGGAAGCAACGATGGCGGATGCATCGAGCACGGCAATCGCATCCCGGATCGCGGTCAGGGCAGGGGTCGCCACGCCCGGTTCCCGGGCGCTGCCGGAGGAGGTGCCGGTGGCGCTGTCTTTTGGCGGAACGACGCAAGCCGTGATGATGGCGACGCCGGCGGATCTCGAGGATTTCGGCGTCGGCTTTGCCCTGTCGGAAGCCATTGCGCGCTCGCCCGCCGACATCGTCTCGCTGGAGATCGTCGAGGCGGATCAGGGCTTTGACATTCAGATGCGGCTTGCCGACGACGTGCAGTCGGCGCTGGCCTCCCGCCGGCGCAAGATGGCCGGTCCCGTGGGCTGCGGCCTGTGCGGCATCGAATCGATCGAGGAGGCATTGCGGACTTTGCCCGACCGCAAGGCGGTGGAGCTGGTTTTCAGTCCGGACGATGTCCGCGAGGCCGTCCGCTCGCTGTCGATCCACCAGAAACTCAGGGCCGAAACAGGCGCGGTGCACGCGGCGGGCTTCTATCACCCGGGCAGGGGCATGGAATGCGTGCGCGAGGATGTCGGCCGCCACAATGCGCTTGACAAGCTGATCGGCGCCATGGCGCGCGCCGGCCTTGAGGCGGGCGACGGCGCCATTATCATCACCAGCCGCGTCTCGGTCGACATGGTGCAGAAGGCGGTGATTGCAGGCACCGGCCTGCTGATCGCCGTGTCGGCGCCAACCGCGCTGGCGGTCAGAACCGCCGAAGCCGCCGGCCTGACGCTGGTCGGCATTGCCCGCGGCGCCGATTTCGAGATTTTCACCCGGGTCAACCGGATCACACAAGGACGGACAAGCGATGTCGCCTGACAAGCTCATATACCAGGCCAACCAGATCGCCACCTTCTTCGCCTCCCAGCCGGAAGCCGAGCAGATCGATGGCGTCGCCGACCACATCAACAAATTCTGGGACCCGCGCATGCGCGCGCAACTGTTCGCGATCACCGATCAGAGCACGGATGGCTTCAAGCCTATGGTGGTGGCGGCGCTCGGCAAGGTGAAGCGGCCGGAGGTGGGGACTGCGGGGTGAGGAAGGCGGGTGGTGATCGATCATTCGGCATTGGCCAGCGGCGTAGGATTGAGAGAAATTGTACCCTCTGCCGCTTTCTCAAAACGCTGACATTTGCGACAATGGAAGCTCTTCCGGCCAAGGGCCCATGGAGTTGACCAATGCGTATTCGCCAAGCACGGCTGGACGATGCGGATAGTCTGACGGAACTGGCGATGCGCTCCAAAGCGTCGCATGGTTACGATCATTCCTTCATGGAAGCGTGTCGCGAAGAGCTGCGGATCGACGAGGAAGCACTTGCACACCGTGACCTGTGGGTCGCCGAAACCGATGAGGACGGGATCGTCGGATTTTTTGGCCTTTGGCCACCTGAAAATGCAATAGCCGAAGTGGACCCGCTGTTCGTTGAACCGAGCTTTCAAGGGCGTGGGATTGGGCGCACACTGTGGGGACATCTCGAACAAAGAGCCCGGCAGGCCGAGGCAATCACGATACGGCTTGATGCTGACCCCCACGCGGTGCGCTTCTATGAGCGCATGGGCTGTGTGATCACTGGCGAGGCTCCGTCAGGTTCGATTGCGGGCCGTCTTTTGCCTCAGATGGAAAAGGTGCTCGTGAGCCCGCAAGGCGAACCAAACTGAGCAAAGTCAACCGGCCCAGAGGGGCCGCCAGTCGCAGCAAAGCTTAGCCTACTTCATTCAGAAAAACAGCCGCCACAGCAGCGGCAGCAGGATTGCGGTCGCCAGCGCATTGAGCCCCATGGCGAGGCCGGAGAAGGCGCCGGCGAGTTCGTTGGCCTCGAGCGCCCGAGCGGTGCCGATGCCGTGGCTGGCGGTGCCGAGCGCCAGACCGCGGGCGCGCCAGTCCTTGACGCCGATCAGGTTGAGCAGTGGCGG
>LADQ01000119.1 GCA_000961635.1 Hoeflea sp. BRH_c9
TCGTTTCCGGCGCGGTCGTAGATGACCTGGTCATTGGAAACGTTGCCGGTCGAAGCGGTCGCGGTGTAGTCAATGCCACCCTGCGGCGCCTGGAAGCTCGGCGAGCCGTCATTGCCGGCGCGGTCATAGCTGACCAGATCATTGGTGGTGCCGACAACGGCGACGCTTGCCGAAGCGTCGGCGGATGGCAGATTGTAGGCATCCATGGCGGTCGAAGCGGCGAAGGCGCCGGTGGAAGCCGCGAATGTCAGGCCGAGGGCGATAAGGATCTTGTTCATTGTGGTAATCTCCGTCTAGTTTTGTTTCTCGTTCAAATTCTCTGGCGGAGCGGCGGGGGCGTTGGGAGGCGCTTGTTCGCCGCGTTCCGATGAGCAACAGATGGGCGGGTGCAATCGCAATTACCAACCACACTTTTGTGAGAACCTGTGCTGAAACTAAATCTTGAAAGATCCGTATCGGATTCATAGCAAGGTTTTTTATCGTTAAATATCAATGCATTATAGAATTCACGGGAACCCCGGACGAGTTAACGCGAACCGTGACTGTGCACAACGTGGTGTCCGCAGCGTTCACAAAATGGCGTCTTAAAACTGTAATATTCGGGATCTCAACCACCCCGAACTGGCCGATTTGATAAGCCGGAGAACAAAATCGGCATGCTGGAGGGAGCCACTGTCGGCCTAAGAACGCGTTGATCGCACCAATTCGGGTTTGCGGACGCCCCCAAACAAATCCTAGTCCAATGTCCGGCGGAATCGGGCCAGCGCCAGCAGCATGAACAATGCCACAAAGATCACCAGCGCGATCAATGGCGAAGCCACGCCCTCGAGGTCTGCACCCTTGAGCATCACCGCCCGGATGATTCTGAGAAAATGCGTGAGCGGGAAGATTTCGCCAAGGGTCTGCGCCCATCCAGGCATGCCGCGATAGGGGAACATGAAGCCCGACAGAAGCAGCGACGGCAGGAAAAAGAAGAAAGTCAGCTGCATCGCCTGCATCTGGGTCCGCGCCAGCGTCGAAAATGCATATCCGAGCAAGACCAGCGCCAGCACGAACACCAGGATGCTCGACAGCAACAGCGGCAGCGAGCCGACGAACGGCACGCTGAACAGGAATTTTGCCGCAACCAACACGAATATGACCTGAAACCCGCCGACAACCAGGAACGGCAGCACCTTGCCAAGCATGATCTCCAGCGGGCTGACCGGCATGGACAAGAGATTCTCCATGGTGCCGCGTTCAGTTTCCCGCGTCAGCGCCATCGAGGTCATCATCACCATTGTCAATTGCAGGATCACGCCCAGGAGCCCGGGCACAATATTGTACTGGGTTATGCCCTCGGGATTGTAGAGCCTGTGAACAACCACCTCGAGCGCGGCGGTGGATTGCCGCGCGGCCAGCGCTTCGGCGGATTGTTCGCGCAACAGCGCCTGCGCCGCCACCGTGCCAAGCGTCGAGATCGCGCCGGACGCCACCGACGGATCGGTGGCATCGGCCTCGATCAGGATTTGCGGATGGTCGCCGCGTTGCACCCGGCGGGCGAAATCGGAGGGAATGGTGACCACGAAGGACACCGCGCCGGACTGGATCAGCCGGTCAGCCTCCTCGGCGCTCGCCACGACATGGTTGAACCGGTAGTAGCCGGTGTTCTCCATCGCCGAAACCATGGCGCGGGTGTAGTGATCCTGACTGGTGGTCACCAGCGCCGCGGGCAGGCCCTTGGGATCAAGGTTGATGGCATAACCGAACAGCACCAGCAGAATCAGCGGCACGCCCAGCATCATCGCAAATGTGATCCGGTCGCGCCGCATCTGGATGCTTTCCTTGCTGATGATGGCCATCAGGCGGCGAAGCGAGAACATCGTGTTCATGCCATGTTGTCCGTCGATTTGCCCATGAACTGGATAAACACATCCTCAAGGCTGGTGGAGCCTTCACGGTAGCTGACGCCGGTCTCATCAGCCACTTTCGCGACCGCCGCCTTGAGCGCCGCCTTGTCATGACCGACGACATGCAGGGTCAGGCCGAAGGGCGCCACCTGGTCAACGCCGGCCACGCCCTGCAGCCTGTGCGCGGCTTCGATGATGTTGCCGCCTTCCAGAATGAAGGTGGTCAGCGCCGCGTCGCGGATGACTTCCGGCACCGTGCCGCTGGCGAGCAGCTTGCCATAGGAAATGTAATGGATGCGATGGCAGCGTTCCGCCTCGTCCATGTAGTGGGTGGAGACCAGCACCGTCAGGCCGGAACTGGCGCGGAGGTGAATCTCGTCCCAGAATTCGCGCCGCGCCTTCGGATCAACACCGGCGGTGGGCTCATCCAGCAACAGAAGCCTGGGCTTGTGCATGACGCAGGCAGCCAGCGCCAGCCGCTGCTTCCAGCCGCCCGACAAGGTGCCCGCCAGCTGGCGTCGTCGCGAGGACAGCCCGAGATCCTCAAGCGTATCGCGCACCACTGTTGAAACAGAATCAAGACCATAGAGCCGGGCCACGAATGTCAGGTTCTCTTCAATTGACAGATCCTCGTAAAACGAGAATTTCTGCGTCATGTAGCCAACTTCGCGCTTGATCCACACGCCTTCCGTACGGATGTCGCGCCCCAGCACCCTTCCCTCCCCTTCATCGGGGGTGAGAAGTCCGCACATCACCCGGATTGTGGTGGTCTTGCCCGAACCGTTCGGCCCCAGAAAGCCCGAGATCTCGCCTTGAGCCACCTGCATCGAGACATGGTCGACAACGGTCTTGTCGCCAAAACGCTTGACCAGCCCGCTGACCTCTATGGCGTTCATCGCTCCGCGCCTTCCAGTTCGACATCGACGATCTGCCCCGGCGCCAGCGCCCAGGCACCATCCTCCGGACGGGCCTCGATCAGATAGACCAGCTTCTGCCGGTTCTCGAGCGAGTAGATCACCGGCGGCGTGAATTCCGGATCTGAAGATATGTAGCTGACCGTCGCCCGCATGCCATCGCCGCATCCGTCGCAGAGCACGCTCAGATGGGCGCCGACGCTGACGGAGGACAGCGCGAATTCTGGCACATAGAGCTTGAGCTTGACCGCCCCGTCCGGCAGCACCGACAGCACCGGCGCCTGCGGCCCCGCCACCTCGCCGGCATTGCGGATGATATCGGAAACGACGCCCGGCAGCGGAATCGACAGCGTCCGTTTGGCCAGCCGCCACTCGGCCGCCTCGAGAACGGCTTTCGCCTGTTCGACCGCGGCCTCTGCCGCCTTGATCTCGTTGGCGCGGGCGGGGAGACGGGCGACAGCCAGATTGGCTTCAAGTTCGGCCACCTTGGCCTGGCTCAGTTCGACCGTGGTCGAGGCCGAATCAAAGGCTGCCCGGGTGGAAATGCCCTGCTTGAGCAGATCGGCCTGCCGTTGCAGCACACGCCCGGCTTCCTCCGCCTGCGCCTTGGCCGAACCGAGCGCGGCCACAATACTGGCAATCTCCTCGGGACGCCGCCCTTCCTTAAGATTGGCCAATTGACCCTCGGCCTGCGCCAGCCCGGCCTCGGCCTGAGCGACGGCGATCTCGGCGTCGCGCCACTCCAGCCGGCCCAGCGGTTGCCCGGCGGAGATATGATCGCCGCGCTTGACCGCCAGATCGACGATCTGGGCCGTCTCGATCGGCGCCACCAGCACATACTCGCCCTCGACATAGCCGACGGCCAGTGGCCCGGCGCCACCGCAGGCGGAAAACAAGGTTGCGAGCATCGGCAACGAACAGATGAAGGACATCATGGCACCGGTTTCCTGTTGGTGGCTATAAAGGCGCGAATATTGCTCAGGAGGACCGTCTTGATCCGTTCGATCTCCTCCGGCCCGGCGGATTGCCACTCCATGCGGCGGGCCACGATCACGTGCGCGATGCGAAAATAGATGACCTGACCCGCGATGCTGAAGGCGCCAAGGCGGATCAGGTCGCTCTCCGGATCCTGGCCCGTGGCCAGTCCCAGAAGAGAGCAAAGGCTGCGATGCACGGGCAGGATCAACTCGGCATAGACCGCGTCGAACACGCCGCCGGGAATCCCCAGTTCACGCACCAGGAATCCGGCAATGTCCTGGGCTTCAGCCTGGCCCAGCAGGAAATCGGCCACGCCCATCATGACCATTTCGAACGCCTGTTGCGCCGCAGCCGGGTCATCACCGGGATCGATTGTCTGCAGGGCCGGGCCGACGGCATTGTGAATGCGGCGCGCCACCATCTCGGCGCAGGCAAGCCGCAAGCCGTCCTTGCCGCCGAAATGATAGGCGATGGAGGCGATATTGGCGTTCGCCAAAGCGGCGATCTCGCGTGTCGATGTCGCCTCGAACCCCTTGGCGCCGAAGAGCCGGACGCCGGCCATCATCAACGCCATCCGGGTTTGATCGCCGGCCTTTCCGGAATCGGTGGGTGGTTTGAACGGCATGCTTCACCTCGGCAGGCTTGGTATGTCCCGCAGATTAGCACAAATCAGGATTTAATCAATCGATTGATTTAATTTCACAGAAGCCACATGCCGCCAGCCAGCGGGCCGAGGTCAGCTCTGGATTTTCCGCATCATCAGCCAGCGGTAGAGCGCTGGCGACAGCCGGTTGATCCACCAGCTGAGCCGGGCAACCCGACCCACCGGGATAAAGCTCTTGCCCCGCCGCCATCCGTTGAGAATGATTTCGGCAGCGCGCTCGGGACTCAATTCGTCAAACCCGTCACTTGCCGCCCCAGGCCGGCCGATCCCGTCCGCCCCGGCATTGAGGCGTCCCGGATTGGTGGCGACGAAGGACGGCGCCGCGATCACGACCTTGACGCCATGGCTCGCCTCTTCCGAGGCGAGCGAGGAGAAAAAACCGTTGAGCGCGTGCTTGCTTGCCGCATAGGCCGTGCGCTTGTAGAGCGGCGCAAACCCCGCCACCGACGAGATTGCCAGATGCGTCCCCCTGCCCGCCCGCACCGCATGAAGCAGACCCGCGGCCATCCGCACCGAGCCGAAGTAGTTGATCTCCATCACCCGCCGGTGCGAGGAGAGTGTCACCTCGTCAAACAGCCCGATCTGGGTGACGCCGGCATTGTGGATGACCAGATCGATGGCCGGGTGCCGGGCTACAATCCCGGCGCAGACCGCGGCAACCGCGGCTTCGTCGGTCAGATCGCAGCCGATCCGCTCCACCCGTTCGTCCTGCCGCGGCAGCGCCGCCAGCGCCGCCTCCAGATCGACCAGCACCACGCGCCAGCCGTCACTGAG
>LADQ01000252.1 GCA_000961635.1 Hoeflea sp. BRH_c9
GTTTGACCATATCGAGCGCGGCCTCGGCGTCGCGCAGGCGCTCGGCCCGGCCCACGCCGCGGATCATCTGCCCGTAAGCCACGTTGTCGGCCACATTGAGGTGCGGAAACAGCGCGTAGTCCTGAAACACGGTGTTGACGTTGCGCCGGTAGGGCGGCACGCCTTCCGCAGTCTCCCCGAAAATCTCGATATGCCCGGCCGTCGGCTGTTCGAAACCGGCGATCAGCCGCAGGCATGTCGTTTTGCCCGATCCGGAGGGGCCGAGCATGGCGAAAAATTCGCCGGGCGCGATCTCCAGATCGACGGCGTCGACGGCGCGAACGCTGCCGAAGTGGCGTGAAACCTGTTGGAATGAGACGGCGTACGGCATGGAAAATCCAGATCAGTCCTGATGTGCCCGTAAGGGGCACCGGTCCAAGGGAGCGCAGATTACGATAGTATAGTGGAGCGAGGCGCCAGTCTCCCTCCCCAGACGCAAGGGGAGGGAGGTGTTGGCTCAGTTCGGTGGTCCGGCTGGCTCAGCGGCCGCCGATGACGCCGATGTAATCCGAGACCCAGCGATAATAGGGCACGCATTCGCCCTGGCTTTCGCATTTCGACACCGGAGTGGTCCAGAAGTTGATCCTCTCGAAATCATCCATTCCGTTGGCGGTGCAGCCTTCGGCGGTCTGCATGCCGCGGCCATCGGTGCAGGCGGCGGGGACAGACGGGTTGGCGCCGAACCAGACCGAGAGATCGGACTGCAGGTTGGAAGCCAGCGAATGCTCCATCCACATATAGGCGCAGTTCGGGTTGGCGGCTTCGGCATGCATCATGGTGGTGTCGGCCCAGCCGGTGGCGCCTTCCTGCGGAATGACCGAAGCGACTGGCACCTTGTCGGCCTTGAGCAAATTGACCTGGAAAGGCCAGGAGCCTGACGCCACCACGCCTTCGTTCTTGAAGTCGTCGATCTGGATGAAGGCGTCATGCCAGTAGCGGCCGACGAGCGTCCGCTGCACCCGAAGCAGATCAAGCGCTGCCTTGTACTGGTCTTCATTGAGCTCATAGGGGCTCTTGATGCCGAGGTCCGGCTTGTGGAACATCAGATATTGCGCGGCGTCGGCGATGTGGATCGGGCCGTCATAAGCCTGGACGCGGCCCTTGTTGGTCTTGCCGTCGGGCAGGTCCATTTCCTCGAACACGACGTTCCAAGAGGTGGGGGCTTCCTTGAAGGTTTCGGTGTTGTACATCAGCACGTTCGGGCCCCACATGTAGGGCGTGCCGTAGTGAACGCCGTCCACCGTGTGCCAGGGGGCATCCTTGAGGCGGTCATCGACCGTCGACCAGGAGGGGATGAGATCGGTGTTGACCGGTTGTACGCGTTTTCCCGCGATCAGCCGCAACGATGCGTCGCCCGAGGCGGTGACCAGATCGAAGCCGCCTTCGTTCATCAGCGCCACCATCTCGTCGGATGTGTTGGCGGTCTTGACGTTGACCTTGCAGCCCGACGCTTCCTCGAATTTGGTGACCCAGTCGAAAGCCTTGTCGGTTTCGCCGCGTTCGATGTAGCCGGCCCATGCGACGATATTGACCTGACCCTCGCCGGGCCCGACTTCCGTCAGCATTTCAGCCGACGCAACTGACGGCGCCATGACCGAAAGCGCCATCGCCATCGCCGTGCCTGTATTCAAGATCTTTTTCATCTGCGTGAGCTCCCCTTATTGGCGGCCGCCAAAATGGAGGCCTGTGTCGGAAGCCAACACTGATACGGTCTGTTTGAGACCACAAATTCTTTTATCAGAATTATGATATCGGAAAAACCGATAACGTATCATCTCCCAGCCTGCCGGGTGGCGCCGCAACGAAACAAGCGCCGGAATTATCGGTTCCGGTCGCTTGGATCAGGCCGGCGGGACCCGGCTCAGGCGGCGCCGTCCATGTCCGACGTCTTCCCGATGGCATCAAGACGCTTTTGCAGTCCAAGGCGGTCAATGCTCGCCAAGGGCAGGCTGGTGAAGATCGATATCCTTGTGTTGAGCATCCGGTAAGCTTCGGTAAATGCCAGCCGCCGTTCGGCCTCGGTGCCTTCGGCCGCCGCAGGGTCGGGCACGCCCCAATGCGCGGTCATCGGCTGTCCAGGCCAGACCGGACAGCTTTCGTTTGCCGCGTTGTCACAAACGGTGAAGACGAAATCCAATTCCGGTGCGCCGGGCTGGGCGAACTCGTCCCAGTCCTTCGAGCGCGCGAACCCGGTGTGAAAGTTCAACTGCCGCAGCAAGTCGAGCGTATAGGGGTGGACCTCCCCCTTTGGCTGAGAGCCGGCCGAATAGGCCTTGAACCGGCCTTGTCCGACCCGGTTCATGATCGCTTCGGCGAGAATGGACCGGGCGGAGTTGCCGGTGCACAGAAACAGCACATTGTAGATCTTGTCGGTCATGATTTGCTCGCTTGTCCTTTATGTCGCGCCATTGCGTAGCCGGGCGGCCGACGCCACTCGTCACATCAATATATCAAGATTATCCGATTTATATGACAAGACAAGCCATCGGCTCCGGAAATCGCTTAGCGCTGGCGGATCGCCCGCTGCGCCTGCGACAGGCCGATGAAATCGCGTGCGGCTTGCGTCAGTTCGCTGCCGCGCCGCCAGGCGACGCCGACCTGAACCATCGGCAGGCTTCCCGACACATCGCGGCTCTCGATCCGGTCGCCTTCCAGCGACCAGGGCCGGTAGACGAGATCGGGCAGCAGCGCCACGCCGGCGCCGGTGGCGACCAGACTGCGCACCGCTTCCACCGACCTTGTCCTGAAGGCGATCTTCGGCCGCGAGCCGATGGCGCTCAGCAGTTTGGCGGTGCTTTCCTCGATCTCGTCGATGGTCAGCATGATCACCGGCTCCTCCGCCACATCCGCCACCGTGATGCTTTCGGCGGACGCCAGCCGGTGACCCAGCGGCAGCCACAGCCGGTAGGGCGAGATCTCGAGGATTTCGGTTTGCAGCGCCATGCGGTTGCGCAAATTCGAGATCACGATCACCGCCACGTCCAGTTCGCCGCCGATCAGCAGATGTTCGAGATAATCGCCATTGTCCTCGATCGCCGACACGGTAACCCCCGGAAAGGCGCGTCGGTAGCGCGCCAGCAGGTCGGACAGAACATAACCTGCCACCAGCGATGTCACCCCCAGATTGAGCGTGCCGGTCAGGTTTTCCTTGTCATCCGAGAAGGTTCGCCGGGCGTCGGAGACATCGGACAGGATCTTGGTCGCGTGGCGCAGGAACTGGTGGCCCTTGTGGGTGATCGTCAGTCCGCGGGAATGGCGGTCAAAAAGCTCCACCCCAAGATCACCTTCAAGCTCCTTGATCGCCTCGGTCACCGCCGATTGGGAAATCGACAGGTTTTGCGCCGCCCCGGAGACTGTGCCCTGGGCGGCGACGGCGACGAAATATTGCAATTGACGAAGCGTGAAGGCCATCGCCCAAACAACCAGCATTCGGCGCCCCTGACAACAGGGGCCGGTCCGCTGTCGATGCTATACGGGCTGCATACTGTCGCAGGCGTCGTGCGAAAAAGGTGAAGTGGCGCGGCCGGTGGCTCAAAGACCGGCGGGATCAGGTTGTGACAGACAGTCCGTCGGATAATAGGGCCAATGGGCGGCATCGCAGGACTTGACGGGCCGGACAGTGGAAGTCACCAGGCGGATCTTGCGCTCGATCATGCTGACCCGGACTTCATCTCCGCCTGTTTCGATTGCCGCAGCCGATGCCGACATGGCATGAGAGCCGACGGGTGTGCCTTCAGGAATATAAGACAACCTGTCCATGTCGGCGGCAATTGAGGCTGCGCCGAGAGCGAGGATGGATGCGGTGACGAGAGCTATCTTGTTCATGCCAGTCAACGCCACACTTCCGCCTTGGTTCCTTGGAGGAAGGCGGGATCGTCAAGCCACCACCTTTGTCAGCATTTCGTCTTCAGCCGTCTGATGCGGGAGGGAGGGCAGCTCCCGGCAAATTGGCCTACAACGCGGCGCTCGCTCTGGCACTGTATTGTGCTGTTTTTGCCTTTGGTTTGATGGCATTGGCGGAATTTTCCACCAAGCCGCCGCCCACGCCGGCATGGCGAACCAGGCGTTGGCGCGCGGTTGGGCCGATTGGGCCGAAGCAAGTTTCTTGCGTTTCCCCGTTTCTTCTTGCTTCAATGTGCTCTATGAAGCGGCAAAGCCGTTGCCGGATATATCGTCCGAGCCTGGCCCCCGCATGAGCGGGTTGAAACACGAAGTCCGAAAGATCCGACATGACAGACCTTGCGACCATCCAGCCGGCGATAGCCCGGGCGCTGGCAAAACGCGGCTATGATACTCTCACTCCCGTGCAGGAGGGCATGCTTGCGCCAGAGCTGCGCGACGCCGACCTGCTGGTTTCGGCGCAGACCGGATCGGGCAAGACGGTGGCCTTCGGCATATCGCTCGCGCCGACCCTTCTGGGCGATGAGGAAACACTGCCGCGCGCCGGAGCGCCGATGGCGCTGGCGATTGCGCCGACACGGGAACTCGCGTTGCAGGTCGAGCGCGAGCTGACCTGGCTCTATGCCGAGGCCAGCGCCCGCATCGCCACCTGCGTGGGCGGCATGAACATGACCACCGAGCGCCAGACGCTGCAGCGCGGCGCGCATATCGTGGTCGGAACGCCGGGCCGGTTGCGCGATCACATCGACCGCGGCTCGCTCGATCTGTCGGCCCTGCGCGCCGTCGTGCTCGACGAAGCCGATGAAATGCTCGATCTCGGCTTTCGCGATGATCTGCAGTTCATTCTCGATGCGGCGCCCGACAAGCGGCGCACGCTGATGTTTTCGGCCACCGTGCCGCAAGGCATCGCCACCTTGGCCAAGCGCTACCAGACCAAGGCGGTTCGCGTCACCACCGCCGGCGACCAGAAGCAGCATCTCGACATTGAATACCGGGCGCTGTCGGTTGCGCCCAATGACCGCGAACACGCCGTCATCAACGTGCTGCGCTATTATGACGCCAAGAACGCCATCGTGTTTTGCGGCACCCGCGCCACGGTCAACCATTTGACCGCGCGCTTTTCCAATCGCGGTTTCTCGGTCGTGGCGCTGTCGGGCGAACTCAGCCAGAACGAGCGTACCCACGCCTTGCAGGCCTTGCGCGATGGCCGGGCCAAGGTCTGCGTGGCGACCGATGTCGCCGCCCGCGGCCTTGATCTGCCGGACCTTGAGCTGGTCATTCACGCCGACCTGCCGAAGAATCCGGAGAGCTTGCTGCACCGTTCGGGCCGGACCGGCCGCGCCGGGAGGAAGGGTGTCTCCGCCCTGATCGTGCCGCACAGCGCCCGCCGCCGCACCGAA
>LADQ01000268.1 GCA_000961635.1 Hoeflea sp. BRH_c9
CGCATCGCTTGGCGGCATATCGGGGCTGATGGCTGAACATCTGGGCGGACCGTCCCTGCTTGCCGGCCTCGTTCTGGTCGACATCACGCCGCATATGGACGCCGACGGCGTCAGCCGCATTCAGGGCTTCATGGCCGACCGGATGCGCGAGGGGTTCGCCACGCTCGACGAGGCGGCGGCGGCGATCTCCGCCTATCTGCCGCACCGTCCGCCGCCGCGTTCGCTTGCCGGATTGGCCAAGAACCTGCGCAAGGGCGACGATGGTCGCTATCGCTGGCATTGGGATCCGGCGTTCATCGACGGACCGCGCACCATCAATACCGACGGCGAAACGGTGCAGCACGATCTGATCGAGGCGGCGAAAGGACTGTCGATCCCGGTGTTGCTGGTCCGCGGCCAGCAATCCGAACTCGTTACCGAAGAGGCTGTCGCGGCGTTTCGCGAGATGGCGCCACATGCCGATTTCGTTGATGTGTCGGGGGCAGGGCACATGGTGGCGGGCGACCGCAACGATGCCTTCAACGACGCCGTACTTGGCTTTCTCGACAGGCTCGAAGGCCGCGCCTGAGGCGCTATTGTCCCGAAAATGATGGCGGCCGTTTTTCCATGAAGGCGCGCCGCCCTTCGGCGTAGTCCAGACTGTCGAAGGTCAGTGCGGCGATCGCCGTGGCCTGTTCGAGATCCTGGCGTGAGGTGGCGCCGTGCGCTGCAATGGCTGCCTTTGAGGCCCGCACGGACAGCGGGGCGGCGGCGGCGATATCGGCTGCCAATCGCAAGATCTCTTCTTCGAGCTGATTCGGTCGGCACAGCGAGTGCAGACAGCCGCAGGCGAGCGCGTCCTGCGCGGAGATCTCGCGGGCGGAGAACAGCGCATATCGCGCCTGTTGGTCGCCGAGCGCGCGCACCAGATCCTGGACGGCGTCCACCGGGTAGGCCAAGCCCAGCCGGGCGGCGGGAATGGCAAACCGTGCGGTGTCATCGGCGAGTCTGATGTCGGCGGCGGCGGCGATGCCAAATCCGCCGCCAAAGCAGATGCCGCGAACAGCCGCAATCACCGGAACCGGGCAGGTCCGGATCGCCGCGAACGCGTCGGAATTGCCGGTCTCGTAGATACGCGCGGTGCCGCCATCTTTTCGCAGCGTTTCAAACTCGGCAATATCGGCGCCAGCCGAGAAATCCCTGCCGCCGGCGCCCTCGATAACGACCACGCGGGCATGATTCTCGGCGACCAGCCAGTTGAAGGCGCCGGGCAGGCTCCGCCACATCAGATCGGTCAAGGCGTTGCGTTTTTCCGCGCGGTTGATGGTGATCCGGCCTATACCGGCATCGGTGATTGCCGCCGCGATCGCGCCGCCGGCGAAGGGTTTATTTACGTCCATTCGATCCGCCATTTGTTTTTCTGCCGATTTGACCTATCTTAAAGCGCACGCCACGTTCAAATGCGTTGGTCTGAACGGCGATGTCCGTGCACGGTTTCAGAGTGTTACCGCGTCTTTTGCAGGTTTGACAGAACGTAGCGCGCAGTGGAAACAATGAGGCCCGGAGGCGGCAATGGCAACAAATTCAGGTGTGCGGGCAGGCGAACAGCTTCAGACCATTGACCCGATCTGGGATTCGATCCGCATCGAAGCCGAGCGGTCGATCACGCAGGATCCGTTGCTGGCGGCGTTCCTGTATTCGACAATTCTCAATCAGCCATCGCTGGAATCGGCGGTGATTCACCGGGTCTGCGAGCGCCTCGACCATCCGGACCTGCAGGCCAATCTGTTGCGGCAGATCTTCATCGAAATGGCCGACGACTGGCGCGACTGGGGATCGGTGCTCCGCGTCGATATCCAGGCGGTTTACGACCGTGATCCCGCCTGCACGCGGTTCATCCAGCCGGTGCTCTATTTCAAGGGATTCCATGCGATCCAGACCCACCGCCTGGCCCATTGGCTGTGGAGCAGGGGGCGGATCGATCTGGCGCTCTACCTGCAAAGCCGCTCGTCGGAAATCTTCCAGACCGACATTCATCCCGCCGCGAAGGTGGGCAAGGGATTGTTTCTCGATCACGCAACCGGCCTTGTGGTCGGCATGACGGCGACGATTGGCGACAATGTCTCGATTCTCCAGGGCGTCACGCTCGGCGGCACCGGCAAGGAAACCGGCGACCGCCATCCGAAAATCCGTGACGGCGTGCTGATCGGAGCCGGCGCGAAAGTGCTTGGCAATATCGAGATCGGCCACTGCAGCCGCGTGGCCGCCGGTTCGGTGGTGTTGAAACCGGTACCGCCAAATTCGACGGTGGCCGGCGTTCCGGCCCGCGTTGTCGGCACCGCTGGCTGCGAGGAGCCGTCGCGCGCAATGGACCAGATGCTCAATTCGACGAATTGAGGTTGTTTTTCCGCCCTTCACGGTGAGATTGTCATCCAAAATCTGAGCGCGGGTTTGATTTAACCGGCCGTCCATGCCACAAGCCCGCCACATCCAATTGCCCAGGAGAATGCCGTGAAACCGGAAGAAATCGCCAAGCTTGACGCCTATTTGAAGCGCATTTTCAATGACCAGATCATCGTCAAATCGCGGCACAAGAAGGATGATTCGGCGGAAGTCTATCTCGGTGACGAGTTTCTCGGCATCATGTTCCGCGACGACGAGGACGGCGAACTGTCCTACAATTTCTCGATGGCGATCCTGGACGTCGATCTCTAATGCATGTCGCGCTCAAATGGATTCATTTGAGCGATAACGTACATGCCTTATTTCAAGGGTCGCTGTAGAAAGCGTCGCCTGCCATCGGGTCTGGGGTTGGCGCCTATTTGACCAGCGCCGTCTCCAGCCGGTGGCGGACATCGTTTTCGATCTGCCGCCAATGTGGCAGCAGGTTGATCGAAAAGCGATAGGTCACCGAAAGGTCCTGGCCGATCGAAATGTCGCGCTGGCACCCGGTCCTTGTGTTGAAGTCCGTTTCCGATCCAGGCTCATCGAGCAGGCAGCGAATGGTGTAGGGCCGTTCGCTGGTGGTGCGTTCCACATACATCAGCTCATTGGCGTAGCCCGCGCCGGATCGCAGCCGGTAGGAATCAAGCCCGTTCGGCCCCGCCACCGGTGCGCCTTCAACCAGCCTCCGGTAGATCGGGGTGTAGCGGCCGGACATGTCGCGGGACATGGTGGCTTGCGCAATCCGGGCAAAGACCAGTCCGTCGGCGGAACCGGTCTGGCTGAAGATGTTGCGGCTGGCTTCGCTGTAGCCCTCCATCCCGGGCCAGGAAAAATACATGTCAACAGCCGCCTGAACGCCTGCTACCCGCTGATTTTCATAGCGAATCGCATTGGCCGGCAGGCGCAGCACGTCGTTGCCGATGACAATTTCAAGCTCGGTCGGATCGGTGGTGTTGCCCGCTTGCGATATCGACTTTCCAACCATGCGGCCGGTGAGCGTGATGGCGAGCGTAATCAAGCACATCACCGCGACGACGGCGGTCATTTTCCAGACAAATCGTGGGGACAACAGCGCGGCGTGCTCAATTGTGTGTGTGGTATCGGACATTGCCAGCCAGGTTTGTGCCAGAATGAAACGCAAACCCACGGCACGGGGCTTGCTTGGTGTGTTGACGAGTTTCAATTCTGAGCCCTGTATGGTTAATCAATGATTGACGCAGTCGACATCCTCACAGCAGTTTTTGCCATGGCGACGGGTTACGCCACCTCGTGGATCGGATTTGAGATCGTGCGGATTGCCGGATGGCGCGAACCGGCGCGGGATCGGATTTCAGGAGGTCCGGTGCGGATCGGGATCGAAGTCGCGCTCGCCGCGGTAATCGGACCGCGGCTGCTGCTGCGCAACGGGTTCGCCAATTGGCGCCGCGGCCTGGTTTCGTTGCCGCTCTACACGGTTTTAACACTTGTCGCCGCCGGCTGGTCAATGTGCTCGGGCGTCGTCGTGCTTCAACTTGCCTTCGCCAGCGGCTATTTTCTGGCCTGATGCCGGGTTGCGGGTCCGCTGCAGCGACGCTTGGCAACTGAACCAGCCCGATTTCGCGATCCGGTCCCGGTGCGGATGTTCCCTTATGCGCGATTGGGCTCTAAACACATCCTGCATATTCAGCAATTGGCCTACAGAGAGGGTTCGGAATGGCGATTTACAGTCTTGATGACAAGGCGCCGGTGCTTCCCGGCGGGTTTTGTTTTGTCGCCGAAAGCGCGCAGGTCATTGGCCATGTCATTCTGGGAGAGGGGGCGGGCATCTGGTTTGGCGCCGTGCTCCGCGGGGACAATGAATCCATCACCGTCGGCGAAGGCTCGAACATTCAGGAAAACTGTGTCCTGCATACCGACATGGGATTTCCGCTTGTTATCGGCAAAGGCTGCACCATTGGCCATGCGGCCATCCTGCACGGCTGCACGATCGGCGACAACAGTCTGGTCGGCATGGGCGCAACGGTGCTCAACGGCGCGAAAATCGGCAACAATTGCCTGATTGGCGCCGGCGCGCTGGTTACCGAGGGCAAGGTCATTGAGGACAACTCGCTGGTCGTCGGCTCTCCCGCCAAGGTGATCCGGACCATCGGGGCCGATGTCGAGGCGATGTTGAAACTGTCGGCCGGCCATTACGTTGAAAACGCAAGGCGTTTCGCAACCGGTCTGAAACGTATCGATTGAAAGGGGGGAGCCGACCCCAGGGGACTTTGGGGTCGGCTCGAGGCCTGGGTCGTTGCGGGGAAGCATGGGGACTCGACCAAGGCCAGCTCTGAACCGATCGCGCTGGCGCGATCGGTCGATCTTTCGGACGTCTCCGGACAGCCCCCGCGGCTTATGTGTCCGGCGGCGTCAAATCAGTTGTTCACGGCGCCGACATTGGCGGCCGATCCCGGTCCAAGCTTGGTCCATCGTCCGGCGTGTTCAGAGGACTGGCGCTTGACGAATGTGTAGCCGGATTCCGACCAGAGGCGGACGTCACCGCGCATGTTGTCGAGCACATAGTCGCCGTAATCGGTCCGCACCGTCAGCACCGCATGGCCGTCGCCATTGGGCTGCAGCACCACGGTGATCAGCAGATCGCTCGGCGAAAATCCCTTTTCGATCAGCACGTGCCGCTTGAGCAGCACATAGTCCTCGCAGTCGCCCAGAGCTCGCGGGTAGGTCCACAACTCCTCGACGCCGTAGATGTTGAGGTCGGTGTCTGGCTTGATCGCCTGGTTGATCCGGGTGTTGACTTCCAGCATCTGCGCCCAACGCTCACGCGTCAATTGCATTGGCCCGCGGTCCTTGCCGAGCGAAACACATTCGCCGGGATAGCTCTTGCAGAATTCGAAATGGCCGATCGGCGGATTGGTCTTGCCTGTCGGCGCCAGGCTGGCGGGCGCCGCCATGACGGCAGTGGAAAAGGCGGCAACCAAGCCGCATGCCGCGGCAAAGGTTCCGATTGCTTGAATATGTCTGTTCATTGTTTTGTTTCCCCGTTATGAGGTAACAATGACAGTCATGGCTTGAAATCGCACAAATAATAACAATAGAAATAAGTATTAAATTGAAGCAAGTAATATTAAATCTCGCAACAAATAGTAGTAAAACAAGAATAAAACAAAAGTAAAATGCGCCTCCCGGCGGTCATGATTTGACAACCATGTCCACGCCGGGGGCAGCCGGTCTCCTCGATGCGGCAGGTGGCGCGGGGCGCAAGCCTGGCGGGATTGGTCGGGAGCTGATTGAAGGCACAAAAAAACCGGCTGTGAAAAGCCGGTTCTGTCTTACAGGCGTGACTGGAAAGCCATCATGACATCTGGTTGATGACTTCCGCGGGCTGGATCGTCATGAATTCCATGGCGATGCCTTCCTGGAAATGACGCACGACCCGGCCGCGCATGTTGCCGAGAACGACCATTGTGCCGAAAGCCGGGCGAACATCGATTTCAACAGCGGCGCCCGAGACTGAAAGATCGATGATCCGGCATGGGTAGCGGCGGCCGTCGTCGAGCCTGATTTCGGAAAGCGGTTTGCTGGGCGCCACACGCTCATGGCGGCGGTCTTCCGGCAGACCCAGCTCATGCTTGTTGGCGAGCCATGTGAGCTGCGCCGACAGCTTGTCGCGTTTCCGGTCGGTTGCATTGATCGAAATCGTGAACGACCTGAATCCGGTCTCTGTCACCTTGCCCTCAACGCGGCCGAGATAATCAAGATAGGCGACGATCCGTTCGCCAGCCGCCGGCTGGGTGCTGCTGGAAATTATCGCGTCGAATGGCGACATGGTATCCACGATGCAATCATGTTCGGAATGATCGGCGCGCATGAACCGGCCCTGCACCGAAATCGTGACGCGGCTGAATTGCCTTTCGGCGGCCTCGGGCGGAGCGGAGTTGTGCAATGCGGAGGGGACGGTCAATTTGCGAGCCTTGCCGATTCCGGAGTAATCGTTGTGGACTCATCCTAGTCCGGGCCCTGTTAACAATAGGTAATCATTGGGCCTGCAGGATCGTGTTAATCGCGCCGCCCGCCGTCAAGTACAATCAGATGCGCCACTTTGCGTTGCTGCTCATTGGTCTGTTGAGATTTGTGAACCACGGCTGCGGCCGGGAGGCTGATTTCGGGCCGGTTGGCAAGAAAAAGCGGATCGCGCTCTTGATCAAGAAAGCGGATACCGGTCGAGGATAGGCCGGCAATAGGGTCATGACCGATCCAGTAAGGCGGGTCGAAGACGGAGAGAAGGCCAATCAGCCGGTCTTGTTTGCCGCTGGGGCCAGTGAGTGGAAGCAACACCATTTCGGCCTTGATGACCCGCGCGTCGGCGCTCAGGCAATCAAGCGTCAGAACCGCCGGCGTGGAGCGCGTCACCACCGACGCACCGATTCGGCCGGCATTGCGAACACCGTCCGCCAGCCAAAGCGATGACAAGGCCTGCCCCTTGAGTTCGCGGCCGTGCAGCGCGCACAATCCGGTGCCAGCCAGTCTGAATCTCAGCTCATTGCCGGCGGTGAGATCGCAAATGAAGACGTGAGGCAGCAATTTGCGGATATCGGCGGGTTCAATGTCCGTGCGATTCGGCGCGGGGCGGTCGCCACATTTGGATCTCCAGTAGTCGAAGAGCTCGAGGTTGTTCTTGTGTCTCATATCAATGTCGTCCGGTTGGCCGGTTTCATGAATGCCTGACCTGGTTGCACCGATTTGGCACATTCCTGGAGCGGCGCTCGGGGTTTGATATTGTCCAAGCGAAAACCATGCCACCGCCCAGGCGTTAAGGTTAATTTTCAGTATCGATTGCGGCCGAGCCTGTGTCATGACACCTTGAGTCATCTGATTACGAAGGGAATGTCCTTCAGCACAATTTTGGACGAGGGGACTCGACCGGCCGTTCGCTTCTGGCGGACGGCTTTTTTTTGCGTACCGCGCCGCCTTGAGATGGATTGGCGTGACGCGGCTCAGCTTTGTTTTTGCTGTCGTTGTTGTAACGCAGCTGCTCACTTTCGCGCGACATGCACGAGCCGGCTGTTGCCAGCTCGCGGCGCGGGCTCTACTCCTCTCCCAAACCGCATCATTGCAGCAAGGAAGCGTCCGCGCCATGACACACGAACCTGACGTGACAGAATCCGGGACGGGGCGGCCCGGGCATGAGCCGATTTTCAATATTCCAAATGTGGTGCTGGCGATGTTGCTGGTGATGGTAGCGCTGCAGGTGGCCCTTGAATCTCTGTTGCCGCGGGCCGCCGTGCTGGAGATCTATCTGCAGGGCGCATTCATTTCTGAGCGCTATGCTCTAAGCCCTTCGGGGCAGGGCGGCGCCTATTTCTGGTCACCGGTGACCTATTCGCTGTTGCATGGCGGCTATGCCCATCTGGCGCTCAATTCCTTCTGGCTGGCGGCATTTGGTTCGGTGGTTGCCCGCCGCATCGGCTGGGCGCGGTTTCTTGTCTTCTGGGTGCTGAGCGCGCTCGCGTCGGCGGCGCTGTTTCTGGCGTTTCACTGGGGCGATCAGAACATCATGGTGGGCGCTTCGGGCGTGGTGTCGGCCTTGATGGGCGCCGCGGCGCGGTTCGCCTTTGGCTTCGGCAGCGGCTTTCGTCGCGACCGGGCCCATCTCAATCCGCGGCTCAGCATTGTTCAATCGCTTAAAAACCGGATGGTCGTGGGCTTCCTGGTGGTCTGGTTCGGCATCAATTTCTTGGCCTTCATCGGATTTTCCTTCGGCATCGCCGATGCCGCGATCGCCTGGGAGGCGCATGTCGGCGGCTTCCTGTTCGGATTTCTTGCATTTGCGCTGTTTGATCCGATGCGCCGCGACTGACAGGTTCTTCACCGGGCACGCGCGGCAAGCAAGGTTTGACAGGCCGGGGCAGGCTATCCTGTGGCTTGCAAACAAGGGGCTTCGGGCGCACCATGCGGTTACGATGCGCTGCTCGAAAGAGCATGGCGGACTCGACAATCCTGCGGAAGGAGGACTGCATGACTGTTAAACAGATACTGGACCAGAAGGGCCGTGACGTTGTCACCGTCACCCCGTCGATGGGGACGGAAGAGGCGGCCCGGTTCCTGGCCGACAACAGGATCGGCGCTGTCGTCGTCTTGGATGCGAAGGGCAAGATCGCCGGAATTCTCTCGGAGCGCGACATTGTGCGGGCTGTTGCGTCCAAGGGCGCCGACGCATTGAAATCGCCGATTTCGGCGATCATGACCTCAAGAGTCACAACCTGCGGCGAATCGCATTCCGTCAATCAGGTGATGGAGTTGATGACAAATGGCCGGTTCCGGCATTTGCCGGTCGAACACGACGGAAAGCTGGGCGGTATCATATCGATCGGCGATGTGGTGCGCCGGCGGATCGAGGATGTCGAGCGCGAAGCCGCGGAAATCAAGGCCTATATCGCCAGTTAGAGCCGAGAGCGGGGACGCCGCTTCAAAGCGGCGCCAGGGTCGCCTGCATCCGGGTGATTTCACCGAGTTTGTTGCTGGTTTCCTGATAACCGCGGTCGATGGCTTCGCTGGCGCGGTGGAATTCCGACAGGCCGATATCGGCCAGTCTCGGATGCAGCGACAGATCCGGTGGATCGCCTGCAAGGCGGGCGCGTGAAATCCGGTCCTGAATGATGTTGAAGGCCTGCACCATGACAGCGGTCATGCCGAGCCGGCTTTCCCGCGGTTTTCTGTTGGCCTTGCCGCCGGCATCTTCCGCTACGGGTTCGCTGGCTGTGTGCTTGATCACCGCCGAGCGGCCGTAAAGATCGTAGTGAAGGTTGACCGCGACCACCAGCTGCTGCTCGTGAGCGCGGCAGACCGAGACCGGAACCGGATTGACCAGGGCGCCGTCGAGAAGGGTGCGGTTGTTGCAGCGGACCGGCTCGAAAATGCCGGGCAGTGCATAGGACGCCCGGATGCCGGTGATCAGCGATCCCGAGGTGATCCAGACTTCGTGTCCGGTGTTGAGTTCGGCGGCGACCGCGACAAAGGTGCGGTCGAGGTCTTCGATATTGACGCCGACGAGATGTTCCTGCATCCGGTCATTGAGCCGCATGCCGCCAAACAGCCCGCCGCCGCCGATGGCGAAATCCAGCAGGCCGGCGATGCGGCGCATGGTCAGGCTGCGGGCGAAGGTTTCCAGCTCATCCAGCCGTCCGGCCAGGTAGCAGCCGCCGACCAGCGCGCCGATGGAGGTTCCCGCAATCATCGACACCTCGACGCCGGCTTCGTCGAGC
>LADQ01000228.1 GCA_000961635.1 Hoeflea sp. BRH_c9
CATTCCTTGGCCGGCGTCGGCGACACGGTCTTCAGCCACGGCTCGATCGACCGGTGCTGGGCGTAGAAATGGGTGAGATCCGGCACCAGGTCCTTGACCACCGGCAGGTGCGGCAGCGGATAGACCTTCACCGCGCCATCGATCTCATCGAGACCCTTGGTGCAGGCGAGCGTGTTGGTGCCGTCGATGTTCATGGCGCAGGAGCCGCAGATGCCCTCGCGGCAGGAACGCCTGAGCGTCAGCGTCGCGTCGATCTTGTTCTTGATCCACAACAAGCCGTCGAGCACCATCGGCCCGCAATCATCGGTGTCGATGTGGAACGTGTCGATGCGCGGATTGTCGGCGTCATCCGGCGACCAGCGGTAGATCTTGAATTCGCGGGTGTTTTTGGCGCCCTGAGGCTTCGGCCAGGACTTGCCCGGCTTGGGCTGCGAATTCTTCGGGAGTGTGAGTTCAACCATGGTCTCTGTTCCCTCTCAGTACACGCGGGCTTTAGGCGCGATCTTGGCGAGATCGATGCCTTCGGCGATCAGCTCGGTGTGGACCGGGCGGTAGTCGAGCGTTACCTTGCCTGTCTCGTCGACCCAGGCCAGCGTGTGCTTGCGCCAGTTGACGTCGTCGCGGCCGCCATAGGGGCCGTCGACATAATCCTCGCGGGCATGGCTGCCGCGGCTTTCCTTGCGGGCCTCGGCGCCATGGACGGTGGTGATGGCGCAGGCCATCAGATTGTCGAGTTCCAGCGTCTCCATCAGATCCGAATTCCAGATCATCGAGCGGTCGGTGACTTTCACGTCGGAGAACTCGCCCCAGATTTGCGACATCCGCTTGCAGCCCGATTCGAGCGAGGCCTGGGTGCGGAACACGGCGGCGTCTTCCTGCATGGCGCGCTGCATCTTTTCGCGCAAGTCAGCCGTCGGCGTGGAGCCATTGGCGTGGCGCAGCCGGTCGAAGCGGGTCATGATCTTGTCGAACGAGGCCTCATTGACCGGCGGAATGGCGGATGTCCGGTCTATCACCTCGCCGGCGCGGATGGCGGCGGCGCGACCGAACACCACCAGATCAATCAGCGAATTGGAGCCGAGACGGTTGGCGCCGTGGACGCTGGCGCAGCCGGCTTCGCCGACGGCCATCAGGCCCGGCGTCACCCGGTCCGGCTCTTCCGGCGTCGGGTTCAGCACCTCGCCCCAGTAATTGGTCGGGATGCCGCCCATGTTGTAGTGCACCGTCGGCAGAACCGGGATCGGCTCGCGGGTGACGTCGACGCCGGCGAAGATCTTGGCGCTTTCGGAAATGCCCGGAAGCCGCTCGTTGAGCACGGCGGGATCAAGATGATCGAGGTGCAGATAGATATGGTCCTTGGCCTTGCCGACGCCGCGGCCCTCGCGGATTTCCAGCGTCATGCAGCGCGAGACGACGTCGCGCGAGGCGAGATCCTTGGCCGACGGCGCATAGCGCTCCATGAAGCGCTCGCCCTCGGAATTGACCAGATAGCCGCCCTCGCCGCGGGCGCCCTCGGTGATCAGGCAGCCTGCGCCATAGATTCCGGTCGGGTGGAACTGCACGAACTCCATGTCCTGCAGCGGCAGGCCGGCGCGGGCGATCATGCCGTTGCCGTCGCCGGTGCAGGTGTGCGCGCTGGTGGCCGAGAAATAGGCGCGGCCATAGCCGCCGGTCGCCAGCACCACCGTCTTGGCCGAA
Organism: Hoeflea sp. BRH_c9; assembly: GCA_000961635.1. GTDB lineage: Bacteria > Pseudomonadota > Alphaproteobacteria > Rhizobiales > Rhizobiaceae > Hoeflea. The sequence goes on from LADQ01000228.1 coordinate 1,699, forward strand.
AACCGGTGAATGGTGCCGTCATCAAGGTTCCAGGCCACCACGCCGGTGCAGCGGCCATCCTCTTCCATCAGCAGGTCGAGCGCGAAATACTCGATGAAGAATTCGGCATTGTGCTTGAGCGACTGGCCGTAAAGCGTGTGCAGGATGGCGTGACCGGTGCGGTCGGCCGCCGCACAGGTGCGCTGCACCGGTGGGCCTTCGCCGTAATTCTGCATGTGGCCGCCGAACGGCCGCTGGTAGATGCGGCCATCCTCGGTGCGCGAGAACGGCACGCCGTAATGCTCGAGCTCATAGACGGCCTTCGGCGCTTCCATGGTCAGGTACTGCATGGCGTCGACATCGCCGAGCCAGTCCGAGCCCTTGACCGTGTCATACATGTGCCACTGCCAGCTGTCGGGCGTCATGTTGGTGAGCGAGGCGGCGATGCCGCCCTGGGCCGCCACGGTGTGCGACCGGGTCGGAAACACTTTCGAAATGCAGGCGGTCTTGAAGCCCTGTTCGGCCATGCCCAGGGTTGCGCGCAGCCCGGCGCCGCCGGCGCCGACCACGACCACGTCATAGGCGTGATCGACAATCGTGTAGTCGCGTCCGCCAATGTTGACGCTCGACGTCATTACCATAAGTGTCAGCCTCCGAAGCCGAGTTTGAGCACCGCGAACAGCGACACAGCGCCGACCGCGATTGAAAAGAATGTGTTGAGCATCAGGGCCGCGATCTTGGCGCCCTCGCCGTGAACGTAATCCTCCAGCACCATCTGCATGCCGAGCCGCATGTGGATGAGCCCGGACACCAGCATCAGCCCGAAGACGACGGCGACAAGCGGGTTGGACAGCGCCGCGACGACATCCGCATAGGGCGCGCCATTGTAGCGGATGAGGAAGTAGACGAAAAACAGTATCAGCGGCACATTGGCCACCGCGGTCAGCCGCTGGCGCCAGAAGTGATCGGTGCCTTCGCGCGCGGAGCCCAGGCCGCGGACCCGGCTGAGGGGAGTGCGCATTGTATCCAGGGTCATCTCATTCTCCTCAAAACCGCATCGCGTAGCCGGCGATCCAGATCAGCACGGTCAGCGTCAGCGAGCCGGCGAGCGTCAGCCAGCCGAATTTGCGCGACACATATTTGCCCAGCCCGTGGCCGGTATCCCAGACGAAATGGCGCAGCCCGCCAAGCATGTGATGCATCAGCGCCCAGGTGTAGCCGATCAGCACAAGCCGCCCGAGGAACGAGCCGAACAGGCCGTTGACCCAGTCGAAATTCTCCTGACCGGAGGCGGCGGCGACCAGCCAGACCGCCACCAGCAGGGTGCCGGCATAGAGCGCCACGCCGGTGATTCTGTGCACGATCGACATCACGTAGGTAATCGTCGGGCGCCAAACTGTCAGGTGCGGCGACAGCGGCCGGTTCTGCGTCACATTGGTCATCGGGACCTTGTCCTTCGTTGCCTCAAGCAAAGCCATCGTCCCCGCGAAGCAGGGCCGGTGGCCGTGACAGGGTTTTAGTGCCTTATGTGCACCGCGTCAAAGCCCGCTTTGGCTTTCCTGCCAAGCCTTTGGTCGAAACCGCGGGAGCCACCCGGCCTGGACGCCGCTTCAATCGTTTCAACCGGGCGAACCGGGCCGGAACGGTCCCTTGCCCACCGCGGATTTTATCAACTGGAATGATCGAAGCGGACTTCCCAGCTGGAAAAATCAGCCTTGGTGGCGCGTTTCTCGTAGAGCTTGCGCCCATCCTCGGGCTGGCGCGGCGCGTTGAACACCAGCCGCGACCAGCCGCGCGCGTCGCTTTCCTCGGTCAGCAAATCGATCATCGCCTGGGCGATGCCCATGTTGCGGTGCAAATGGCTGACATAGAGATGATCGACCTGGCCGCAGCGCATGCCGGTGACCGGATCGGGCAGATCATAGAAAATGACGAAGCCGACCAGCTCGCCATCGAGCCAGGCCCCGAAGATCTGCGCCACCCGGTCCTGCAGCAGGGTTTCGGCGTAATAATCATCCGGCCGCCGCGGCGCGCCGCGCTTGAGCGACTGCACGTAAGCCGCCAGCAGCGGCGAAAAATGATGCGCATCCTTGAGATGCAACAGCGAGATGTCGATTGTGTCCGGCGTATCCATGGGTGGATGTTTCGTCGAAAGCCGCGCCGCCGTCAAGCCGTCGTCGACATCAACCGGGGGCGGACTCCGCAGTTGCCCCCGCATCCATCGGCGCGTCAGGATCAGGCCGCAGCGTCGCATCCCGCGTTCCGTTATCCTCGGCCGTCGTGCCGAGGATAACGACGGTGAGAGTGGAGGATGACGATGGAGAGAGTCGGCGCGCGCGCCCCGAACTCCCGCAATCCGCCCCTATTTCCACTCGCGAATATCGACAAAATGGCCGGCGATCGCCGCGGCGGCCGCCATCGCGGGCGAGACCAGGTGGGTGCGGCCCTTGAAGCCCTGGCGGCCTTCGAAATTGCGGTTCGAGGTCGAGGCGCAGCGTTCGCCCGGCTTCAGCCGGTCGTCATTCATCGCCAGACACATCGAGCAGCCCGGCTCGCGCCAGTCAAAGCCCGCCGTCTTGAAGATCACGTCGAGGCCCTCGGCTTCGGCCTGGTCCTTGACCAGTCCCGAGCCCGGAACGATCATCGCGTCGACGCTCGGACTCACGGTCTTGCCCTCGACCACCTTGGCCGCGGCGCGCAGATCCTCGATGCGGCCATTGGTGCAGGAGCCGATGAACACCCGGTCAATGGCGATGTCGGTGATCTTGGTGCCGGGCTTGAGGCCCATATAGTCGAGCGCCCGCCATTTTGACGTCCGCTTGGATTCATCCTCGATCAGGTCGGGATTGGGCACTTCTCCGGTGACGGCCACCACGTCCTCTGGCGAGGAGCCCCAGGAGACGATTGGCGGCAGCGAGGCTGCGTCAAGCCGGACGATCTTGTCGTAATGGGCGCCCTCGTCGCTGACCAGCGATTTCCAGTATTCGAGCGCCATGTCCCAGGCCTTGCCTTTTGGCGCGCGCGGACGGCCCTTGATGTACTCGTAGGTCTTCTCGTCGGGCGCGATCAGGCCGGCGCGGGCGCCGCCCTCGATGGTCATGTTGCAGACCGTCATGCGGCCTTCCATCGACAGCGCGCGGATTGCCTCGCCGGCGAATTCGATGACATGGCCATTGCCGCCGGCGGTGCCGATCTCGCCGATGATGGCGAGGATGATGTCCTTGGCTGTGACGCCGTCCGGGAGTTCGCCATTGACCTCGACCAGCATGTTCTTGGCCTTGCGCTGGATCAGGGTCTGGGTGGCGAGCACGTGCTCGACCTCCGAGGTGCCGATGCCATGCGCCAGCGCGCCGAAGGCGCCGTGGGTGGAGGTGTGGCTGTCGCCGCAGACGATCGTGGTGCCGGGGAGCGTGAACCCTTGCTCCGGACCGACGATGTGGACGATGCCCTGGCGCTTGTCGTTCTCGTTGAAATATTCGACGTTGAACTCGGCCGCATTGGTGGCGAGCGCCTCGACCTGGATGCGGCTTTCCTCGTTCTTGATGCCGAGCGAGCGGTCGGGTGAGGTCGGCACATTGTGGTCGACCACGGCCAGCGTCTTTTCCGGCGCGCGCACCTTGCGGTGGGCGGTGCGCAGGCCTTCGAACGCCTGCGGGCTGGTCACTTCGTGCACCAGGTGGCGGTCGATATAGAGCAGGCAGGTGCCGTCTTCCTGGCGGTCGACAATATGGTCGTCCCAGATCTTGTCGTAGGTTGTGCGCGGTGCGGTCATGGCGGTGGTCCGTTTATCAAGATGACGAGAGTGGATCGATAGGCCGCCGGGCGGGCGGCGGAGGCGTGGGCCTCAGGCGCGGC
>LADQ01000033.1 GCA_000961635.1 Hoeflea sp. BRH_c9
TGGCGGCGCTTCTCGGCTCGTGGCGAGCCTGCGCCGGGGCCGCCCGACATCTCAACAGATCCCTTGATTCAGCGAGTTGCATTCGTTCGGCAACGCCTCTCAAATCCGTCATCAGCGGACAGGCCGCCAGCGCCGGACCCAAAGGCAGAATCTATATGAGATTCCTATTTTGTTGAGGTCTCGCCTCTCTCGTACCTTTACGCGGCTTGGTGCTATGGTCCCGTCGACTTTGCGAACCGGATTGGTTTGACCTGCCGTTTCCGTGCGCGTCCACAGACGCGCCAATTCAGGTCAATGGCCGGAAGTGAGGCAAGTGGCGCTTGGTGGCGCTTCCCAACAGACGAGGTGTGAAATGCTCATCGACTATGTCCTTGGCGGCGCCGTGACGCTGTTCATAACAGCCTACCTTATCTATGCGCTGCTGCGGCCCGAACGCTTTTGATCTTTCAAGGGCTCGGTCCGATGCCACAGGCGGCGCGTACACCCGGCAGGTGGCTTGTCAAAATCCGCAGGCATCTCACCGCCCGTTTCGGGTCTCTCAAGCGAGAAAAGCCTCCCCGTGCGTCGGACATCATCGCCGGCATGACGCTGGCAGTGCTTCTGGTCGTGCTGTTCTCCCGGCTTCCCGTCAGCCTTTTCTGGCTGGAGTGAGCGGATCGGGACTTTCCTATTCAACATCAAGCTGGGGTCATCCATGAGCCAGTCCAAATCCGCGAGTATTTTCGATACAAGCATCCTCATTCCCGCCCTCGGGGGCGCTTTCAGGAAACTGAACCCCCGCACTTTGTCGAAGAACCCGGTGATGTTCGTCGTCGCCGTCGTCTCGGCGTTGACGACAGTGCTTTTCCTGAAGGACATCGTCACCGGTGCGGGCAATCTCGGGTTTTCCTTCCAGATCAACCTGTGGCTCTGGTTCACGGTCCTGTTCGCCAATTTCGCCGAGGCGGTTGCCGAAGGGCGCGGCAAGGCGCAGGCCGATTCTCTCCGCCGCTCGCGCACCGAGACGCAGGCCAAGCTTCTCGCCGATCCGGCCAGCGACAAATTCACGCTCGTGCCCGGCAATGGGTTGAAGGTGGGCGATGTGGTTCTGGTCGAGGCCGGCGACATCATTCCGTCCGACGGTGAGATCATCGAGGGCATCGCCTCGGTCAATGAAGCCGCGATCACAGGCGAATCCGCGCCGGTGATCCGCGAATCGGGCGGCGACCGTTCGGCCGTGACCGGCGGCACCCAGGTGCTTTCGGACTGGATCAAGGTCACCATCACCGCGGCCGCCGGATCGACCTTCATCGACCGCATGATCGCGCTGGTCGAGGGCGCGGAGCGTCACAAGACCCCCAACGAGATCGCACTCAATGTCCTGCTGGCTGGTCTGACCCTGATCTTCGTGATGGCGACCGCCACGATCCCGGCTTTCGCGGCCTATGCCGGCGGCTCGATCCCGGTGATCGTGCTGGTGGCCCTGTTCGTGACGCTGATTCCGACCACGATCGGGGCGCTGTTGTCGGCCATCGGCATCGCCGGCATGGACCGGCTGGTGCGGTTCAACGTGCTTGCCATGTCGGGCCGCGCCGTCGAGGCCGCAGGCGACGTCGACACGCTTCTGCTCGACAAGACCGGCACCATCACGCTGGGAAACCGCCAGGCTACCGAATTCCGGCCGGTCAAGGGCGTGAGCGAACAGGGCCTTGCCGATGCGGCGCAGCTGGCCTCGCTTGCGGACGAAACACCCGAGGGCCGCTCGATCGTTGTGCTGGCCAAGGAAAAATACGGCATTCGCGGCCGGGACATGCAGTCGCTTCACGCGACATTCGTGCCGTTCACCGCGCACAGCCGGATGAGCGGCGTCGACTTCGACGGCTCTTCCATCCGCAAGGGCGCGGTTGACGCCGTCCTCAAGCATATCGAGCAGGTCTCGGCGGCAAGCGGCTCCACCCGTGCTTCGGCGGACAGCAAACGCGAACTGGCGGCGATCGCCGATGACATCGCCAGGAGCGGGGGGACGCCGCTGGCTGTTGTCAAGGATGGCATGCTGCTTGGCGTCGTTCATCTCAAGGACATCGTCAAGGGCGGCATCCGCGAACGCTTCGCCGAACTGCGGCGCATGGGCATCCGCACGGTGATGATCACCGGCGACAATCCGATGACGGCCGCGGCGATCGCGGCCGAAGCCGGCGTTGACGATTTCCTCGCCGAGGCCACGCCCGAAAACAAGCTGACGCTGATCCGCGAGGAACAGGCCAAGGGCAAGCTCGTCGCCATGTGCGGCGACGGCACCAATGATGCGCCGGCGCTGGCGCAGGCCGATGTCGGTGTGGCAATGAACACCGGCACGGTTGCTGCGCGCGAAGCCGGCAACATGGTTGATCTCGATTCCGATCCCACCAAACTCATCGAAATCGTCGAGATCGGCAAGCAGCTTCTGATGACGCGCGGCGCGCTGACGACCTTCTCGATCTCCAATGACGTCGCCAAGTACTTCGCCATCGTGCCGGCGATGTTCATCGGGCTCTACCCCGGGCTGGGCGCGCTCAACATCATGGGGCTGTCGACGCCTCAGAGCGCCATCCTGTCGGCCATCATCTTCAATGCGCTGATCATCGTCGCGCTCATCCCGCTGTCGCTCAGGGGCGTCTCCTACAAGGCGATCGGCGCGGACGGGCTCTTGCGGCGCAACCTTCTCATCTACGGGCTTGGCGGACTCATCGTGCCCTTCATCGGCATCAAGGCGATCGACCTCGTCGTCACCGCCCTTGGCCTCGCCTGATCAAAAGGAGTTCAGGACATGACATTTCTCTATCTGCTTCTCGCTCTGGCGGTGTTCGGGTTTCTGCTCGTCATGATCAACGCCGTCGACCGGGTCTAACCAACCAGCCCAATCGGAGAATTTTTCGATGCTGATACAATCCCTGCTCTTCGTCGTCCTCATCGTTGGAGGCACGGCGCTCATCTCCTGGCCGCTTGGCCGTTACATGAAATGGGCGATGGACCCGAGCGATCCGTCGACCGGTCTTGCAGGCTGGAAAACCCGCGCATTCCGGGCCGTCGGCGGTCCCCTGAGCGCGCAGGATCAGGACTGGAAGCGCTATATGGTCGCCATGCTGGCCTTCAATGTGGTGATGTTTTCGGTCACCTTCGGCTTGCTGGCCCTGCAGCAACATTTGCCGCTCAATCCCGATGCCAAGCAGGCGCTGGAAGGCAGCCTGATCTTCAACACGGCGGCTTCGTTCACCTCCAACACCAATCTGCAGCACTATTCGGGCGAGGTGTCGCTGAGCTACCTGTCGCAATTGGGCGGGCTGATGTGGCTTCAGTTCGTATCGGCCGCCACCGGCATCGCAGCACTTGCCGCACTCGCCCGCGGGCTCGCCGGCCGGCCGCTCGGCAATTTCTTCATGGATGTGCAGTGCGCCGCCTTCCTCGTGCTGCTTCCGTTGGCCTTCGTGCTTGCCATCCTGCTGGTGCTCGGCGGCGTGCCGATGACCTTCAACGGCAGCGCGGTGGCGACCACGCTTGAAGGCGTGCAGCAGGCAATCGCCCGCGGACCGGTCGCGGCATTCGTGGCGATCAAGCAGCTCGGCACCAATGGCGGCGGCTTCTTCGGCCCCAACTCGACCCATCCGCTGGAGAACCCCAGCTTCTGGACCAACATGATCCAGATGGTCGCCATTGTGCTGGTTCCGATGGCCTGCGTCTGGATGTTCGGCCGCATCATCGGCCGCATGCGCCACGCCGGCGTGATCTTCGCGGTGATGATGGCCTTCATCCTGGTCAAGATCACCGGCGCCGTCTATTTCGAGAGCGCCCCGACCCAGGCCTTCGCCAATCTGCCGATCGAACAGACGCTCGGCAATCTCGAAGGCAAGGAGATGCGCTTCGGACCAGCCGGAGGTCCGCTCTGGTCGGTGTTAACCACCTCGACCTCGAACGGCTCCGTCGGCGCCATGCATGACAGCCTCAACCCGATCACCGGGCTGATGCCGATGATCGGCATGTGGCTCAACGCCACTTTCGGCGGCGTCGGCGTCGGCATGATCAACATGTTCCTCTACATCGTCGTCGGCGTCTTCATCGCCGGCATGATGATCGGGCGCACGCCGGAGTATCTCGGCTGGCGCATCGAAGCGCGGGAGGTGAAGTTCGCGCTGTTCGCCCTGCTTGCGCACGGCCTGTTCATCCTCGGCGGCACGGCGCTGTTCGCGGCCACCGCCTGGGGAACCGATGCGCTCAACAATGCCGGACCGCACGGCTTTTCGGAGATCCTCTATGAGTTCTCGTCCGCCAGCGCCAACAACGGCTCGGGCTTCGAAGGCCTCGGCGACAACACCGCGCCCTGGAACATCGCCACCGGCATCATCATGCTGCTGGCGCGGTTCATCCCGATCATCCTGCCGCTCGCCATCGTCGGCTCGCTGTCGGCCAAGCGCCGCAGCGCGGAATCGAGCGGCACGCTCAGTGTCGAGGGCGGCGTCTTCGCCACCATGCTCGCCGCCACCGTTGTCGTTGTCGGCGCGCTCACCTTCTTCCCGGCGGCGACGCTCGGCCCGATCGCCGAGCACGTCATCACCATGAACTGAACCGGAGAACACGACCATGCAATCCTTTCTAGCAAGCATCCGCATTGCCCTGGCGACCATGCTGATCTGCGTCGCCGGCTACACCACCGCCGTCTGGGCCGTTGCGCAAGCCGTATCCCCCGATACGGCCAACGGCTCGCTCATCACCGGCCCGGATGGTGCGATTGTCGGCAGCCGCCAGGTGGCGCAAGCCTTTACACGGCCCGGTTACTTCTGGCCGCGGCCATCGGCCGTCGACTACAATGGTGCGGGCGCCGGCGGCAGCAACAAATCGCCGACCAGCCCGGATTTGACCGATCGCGGCCAGGAAATGGTGGATCGCTACGGCGCAACGCCGGACAACCCGCTGCCGGCCGATCTGGCTGCGGCGTCCGGGGCTGGACTGGATCCGCATATTTCCGAAGCCGGCGCGCGCTATCAGGTCACGCGTATTGCCGAGGCAAGGGGGCTGGAGCCGGCCCGGGTCGAGGCGCTGATCCGTGGCGCCGCGATCGCACCGGGCGGGTTGCTGACGCGGGACCGCATCGTCAATGTGCTCGAGCTTAACCTTGCGCTCGACAGGCTGTAAGGAACTCGGGGCGGCGTTCGTGATCGACGCCGCTCCTCGACAGGAACATGAAGATGAACTCTGACGATCTTCGCAACGATGCCCTGCGGCCGTCTCCGGACGCCCTGCTTGAAAAGGCGGTGCAGGAAACCCGTGGCCGGCTCAAGATTTTCCTGGGTGCGGCGCCGGGCGTCGGCAAGACCTACGAGATGCTGATATCGGGCCGCGCCCGGAAATCCGACGGCGACGATGTGGTGATCGGCGTGGTCGAAACCCATGGCCGCAAGGAGACCGAGGCGCTGGTTCGCGGCCTTGAGGTCATTCCGAGGTCGAAGATCGAGTACAAAGGCCGGGTTCTTGAGGAAATGGACCTTGATGCCGTGCTGGAACGCAATCCGGCGCTGGTTCTGGTGGATGAACTGGCCCACACCAACGCCCCCGGCAGCCGTCATCCCAAACGCTATCACGACGTCCTCGAACTGCTGGACCGGGGCATCGACGTCTACACGACGCTCAATATCCAGCATGTCGAAAGCCTCAACGACGTGGTGGCGCAGATCACCCGTATCCGGGTTCGCGAAACCGTTCCCGACTCGGTCATCGATCGCGCCGATGACGTCGAAATCATCGACCTGACGCCGGATGACCTGATCAAGCGCCTTCACGAGGGCAAGGTCTATCTGCCGACAACGGCCAAGCGCGCAAGCGAAAACTATTTTTCGCCGGGCAACCTCACGGCATTGCGCGAACTGGCGCTGCGGCGCACCGCACAGCGGGTCGATCAGCAATTGCTGTTGCAGATGCAGGCCCGCGCCATCAAGGGACCCTGGCCGGCCGGCGAACGCATTCTGGTCTGTGTCAGCGAGGATCCGCGTTCGCTGGGCCTGGTTCGCTATGCCAAGCGCCTGGCCGACAAACTGCATGCGCCATGGACGGCGCTCTACATCGAGGGCCGGCGAAATCTGCAGCTGAGCGAAGATCAGCGTGATCGCGTCGCCGAAGCCCTTCGCCTGGCCCAGAGCCTCGAGGGTGATGCGGTAACCATCCCCGGTGGCGATCATCGGGTCGCCGATGATATTGTCGCCTATTCTCAGGCCAACAACATCAGCCATATCGTTGTCGGCAAGAGCAGCCGGTCACGATGGTTCGAGATTTTGAATGGTTCGGTGGTGCACGAACTCGTGCGTCGCACCGGCAACATCAGCGTCCACGTTGTCGCGGGGGAAACCTACACCGACGCTCGCATCGACCGAAGGTCCATAGAGACCGCCCGTCACCGGCCGATGTTCGAATGGAGAGCCTACCTCAAATCCACGCTCATCGTCGCCGTGGCAACGGGGATCGGGATGCTGCCCTGGCCCTGGTTCGGCGTTGAACATATCGGACTGGTGTTTATCACGGCAGTGGTCGCAGTCTCCGTGCGCTACGGCCTCTGGCCGTCGCTTTATGCCAGCACGGTGTCGGCTCTCGCCTACAATTTCTTTTTCACCGATCCCTACCACACGCTCTACATTTCGCGACCGCGGGAAATTGTTTCGGTCGTCTTCTTCATGATCGTCGCCGTGATCGTATCGAACGTGGCTGCGCGGGCGCGGACCCAGACGGTGGCGGCCAAGACAAGAGCGCGCGCCACCGAGTCGCTTTATTCGTTCAGCCGCAAACTTGCCGGAGCCGGTGTGCTGGAAGACGTTTTGTGGGCGACAGCCTACCAGATGGCGTCGATGCTGAATGTCCGCGTCGTGATCCTGCTCCCCGAGGACGGATCGGTCGCGGTCAGGGCTGGCTACCCACCCGACGATACATTGATGGACGCCGATATAGCCGCGGCGAGATGGGCATGGGAGCACAATCGGCCGGCCGGCCGCGGCGCCGACACCCTGCCCGGAGCCAAGCGCCTTTACCTGCCTTTGATAACCGGCAGCACGCCGGTCGGCGTGATTGGGCTGGACAATGACAAGGAAGGCCCGTTGCTCACCCCGGAACAGCAGCGGCTGTTCGATTCGCTGGCCGACCAGGCGGCCGTCGCCATCGAGCGGATTCAACTGGTCGCCGCCGTCGACAAGGCAAGGCTCGCAGCCGAGGCCGACAAGTTGCGCTCGGCCCTGCTTGCCTCGATCTCGCACGACCTCAAGACGCCGCTTGCCTCCATTCTGGGTGCGGCAGGCACGTTGAGAGACTACTCAAACGCGATGTCGGGAACCGATCATGCCGATCTGCTTGCGACGGTGGTTGACGAATCCGAGCGCCTCAACCGCTTCATCGCCAATCTCCTCGACATGTCGCGGCTTGAAACAGGAGCCATGGAGCCCAACGCTTCGCTGCAGTATCTCGACGACATTGTCGGCTCGGCGCTGCGCCGCGCGCGCAAGATCATGTCGCATCACAAGACCAGCACCGAAATCCCGTCCGATTTGCCGATGCTCAAGGTGGACCCGGTGCTGTTCGAGCAGGTGTTGTTCAACCTGTTCGACAATGCCGCCAAATACGCGCCCCCCGACACCACGATCGGCGTTCGCGCCTGGGACGACGGGCGCTGGATGACCATTCAGGTCCTCGACGAAGGTTCGGGCATCCCGTCAGACGATCTGGAACGCGTCTTTGACAGCTTCCACCGCGTCCGCAAGCGGGACCACGTGCTGGCAGGCACCGGATTGGGCCTGTCGATCTGCAAGGGCTTTGTCGAGGCGATGGGCGGAACGATCACCGCCGGCAACAGGACCGATCGCAGCGGCGCGGTGTTCACGATCCGCATGCCGATCCCGATCGACATGCCGGAACTGGAAGATCTGTGATGACGAGTTCGAGCGTAAAGATACTTGTGGTCGATGACGAACCCGCCATCCGCAAATTGCTGCGGGTCGGCCTGACGGCCGAGGGCTATTCGATCATCGACGCGACCGACGCCAGAACTGCCATGGAGAAGGTCGAAGCCGAACAGCCCGACCTGATCCTGCTCGATCTGGGCCTGCCCGACATGCAGGGGCATGATCTTCTTGCCAAATGGCGCAGCGAACTGCTTGAGCTGCCCATCATCATCCTGTCGAGCCGAACGGACGAAACCGGCATCGTCAAGGCGCTGGAACTCGGCGCGGACGACTATGTCACCAAGCCGTTCGGCACCAAGGAACTGGCCGCCCGCATCCGCGTCGCCCTTCGCCACAAACTCCAGGAGCAGGGCGAACGTCCGGTTTTCCGAACCGGAGAGCTGTCGGTCGATCTGGTCAAGCGGATCGTCAAGGTGGCCGGCAAGGAGGTCAAGCTGTCACCGAAGGAATACGATATCCTTCGGGTCCTGGTGCAGCACGCCGGCAAGGTCATCACGCACCAACATCTGCTCAATCAGGTCTGGGGCGGATCGACCGATGTCCAGTACCTGCGCATCTATGTGCGGCAGCTCCGCCAGAAGATCGAGCAGAGCCCCAATGAGCCGCACTACATCACGACGGAAACCGGCGTCGGCTACCGGCTGCGCGAGGCCGAATGAGATCGGCCAAAGAGAGCGCATAGCCAAAAGCTCATCTGAATCGAAATGGGGCAATTCATGAAAATCTCCGAGGCCATCAAGCCGGGCAACGTCTTCCTCGACGTTTCCGCCTCCTCAAAGTCCAATATTCTCAAGTTCATCGCCGGCAAGGCCGCCGCTGCATTGGGCGTCTCCGCGGAAGACGTCTACGATGCGGTGCAGAGCCGTGAAACGCTGGGATCAACCGGTGTCGGCTCAGGCATCGCGATCCCGCATGCTCAGCTCAATGGAGTCGTTTCCCCGTTCGCACTCATGACCCGGCTGTCCAGACCAATCGATTTCGAGGCGATCGACGAAGCGCCGGTGGATATCGTCTGCCTGATCCTCACGCCGCCCGGTGAGCAGAGCCAGTACCTGAAGCTTCTCTCCCAATTCGCGCGCCAACTGCGGTCCTCCGAAGTGGTGAAGTCGATCAGGTCCGCAACCCAGCCGGAACAGATTTATGAAGCCATGACCGGCTGTGAGCGTTAGATGACGCCTTGACGCGGTTCCCCTCCAGCCATCGAGAGGAGGGTTGTGCGATGCGCGCTTTCCGTCTCGCACCGATGACGCCGACTGAAATTGACGCCGCTTTGGCTTGATCGCACGCGGCGGAGTCCGGTGGTTTCGCCTTTGCTCCACCTGCTCCGGGCTCAAGACGGACACATCCGGCTCTTCAAGATCTGGGCCCGGAAGAGCCTGCAACATTCCAGTTGCTTGATGCACTGAAGCGGCTGGCGCCCTTGGCTTTTATCCGGCAAAGTGCGGGATAGTCACGGAGGGATCGTCGCCTGCGCTCAGGCAAGGAATGAACCGGAAAGACCGTCGGCGAGCTTATCGACCCTGTCCAAAGCCCTGACGTTGGGAAAGTCAAATTTGAGCACGCAGAACCCGAATGAACGCCCCCGGCCCGATGCCTCCCCTTCGGCACGCGGCAGCCTGGCGCGCGCAATATCGGCGATCAACACCGCTGATTTCTTTCCGGCGATCCTGGATTACATGCGATCGATCGTGCCGTTCAATGGCGTTTTTGTCACGCATTTGCACCGACATCGCCCACCAGACCACATCTATGACAATGTCAGGGCCGAGCGTCACCGCGTTGTCGTCGATCAATATCTCGACAATGCCTATCTTCTCGATCCCTTCTACGATGTTTTCCTGTCCGGCCGCAGCAATTGCGCCATGCGCTTGAACGATGTTGCCCCGGACCAGTTCATGCGCTCGACCTATTACCGCCGCTATTATCAAAACATCGATCTGCGCGACGAGATGGCCATTCTCATCGCCATGGCTGACGATGGCGCCATGTTCTTCTCCCTTGGCCGTCTCGGCGCCGAACCGCGGTTCACCGCCCGGGAGGTGCGGGCGTTCAAGAACGAGATCCCGCTGATCGCGGCGCTCACCCGCAAGCATTTCGAGCGCGGGCAGATCGCGCCGGTTAAGCCGGAGGCGGCCGCGCCGGAGCACTCCCTGACCGCGGCGCTGGATGCCTTCGGCGAAAACATACTGACCGCCCGCGAACGCGAGGTTGCGACGCTTGTTCTCAAGGGTCATTCCTCCGCGTCTGTTTCGGCAATGGCCGGCATCACAGTCGGCACGGTGAAAATCCATCGGAAGAACATTTACCGGAAGCTCTCGATTTCCTCGCAATCGGAGCTGCTGTCGCATTTCCTGCGCTCGGTGCTGAGCTGATCGACTATCCCTTTCGGGGTATTTACCAGCCTGAGTCCGGCCCATAGCTTTCGGGGATGGACACGGGGCTGGATCATCGCATGACCGCAACAGAAATCGGAAAAGACCGGAAGGCCGCGGTGTCGGTCAGCGCGCTGTCGAAGGTCTTCGGGCAGGGCGCCTTCGCGGTCACCGCGCTCGACGCCGTTGACCTTGATATTCTCGAGAATGAGTTTTTCACGCTGCTTGGACCTTCGGGATGCGGAAAGACGACGCTGCTGCGTCTGATCGCCGGGTTCGAACTGCCGACACGCGGCGCCATCGCGCTGCAGGGCCAGGACATCACGGCGCTGCCGCCGCACCGGCGTCCGGTCAACACCGTTTTCCAGAATTATGCGCTTTTCCCGCACATGAGCGTGGCGGAAAACATCGGCTTCGGGCTCAGGATGCTCGGTAGGCCGGCCGCGGAGATCAAGCAGACCACCGACCGCATGCTGGCGCTGGTTCAGCTTGAGCCCATGGCCGGAAGGCGCACCGATCAGCTGTCGGGCGGCCAGCAGCAGCGCGTCGCGCTTGCCCGGGCGCTG
>LADQ01000225.1 GCA_000961635.1 Hoeflea sp. BRH_c9
GAGGAGCAGAAACCCGCCGCGCCGGCGCCGCAACGCGCCCCGGAGCGCAATCCGCGCCATGTCGTTGAATCGCTCAATTCGCTGTCGGTCGACATCGCCCGCGCCATTGATCACGACGCCTCGGTCGATCTGTGGCGGCGCTATCAGCGCGGCGAACGCGACGTCTTTACCCGCAGGCTCTACACGCTGAAGGGCCAGCAGACTTTTGACGAGATCAAGACCAAATACGGCCGCGAGCCCGAGTTCCGCGCCGCCGTCGACCGCTATATCGCCGATTTCGAAAAGCTGCTCTCGGACGTCGCCCGCAATGACCGCGACAACATGATGACGCAGACCTACCTGACCTCGGACACCGGCAAGGTCTACACCATGCTGGCCCATGCCAGCGGCCGCTTCGGCCGCGAGTAGCGATGCCGGACTGACCCGGTCTCGAACCGAACCCGCGGCGTCAAACGCTGCAGCAGATGAACTGACCCCCGAAGTTGGACATCCAACTTCGGGGGTTTTTCATTGCGGGGCACGGCGAAATCGCGGTCCGCCGCCCCGGTTTCCCCACCATGACAGCATTCTGCCGCGAGTTCCTCGGCGTTGAGACGCTTTCGGACAACCAGCCCCCCCGATGCGTCGTTTTGACGTGGAACCGGCTGTGGAACCCTGGCTGGAATCGTGCGAAACAACGCCAAAAGGCGCTTTCATGGCTTGTACAGTTCGTGAACACGACAGTGCCGCAACAATGGAGTGAATGTCTATGGCGTTGACAATACTGGCATATGTGGCAGTCATCGGCTTTCTCGGCTGGTCCGCATGGCGAAGCGGTGACACCGAAAAAGTCATGTTTGCCGTCAACCTGGTTCTTCTCTGGTTGAGCGCCATCTGGTTGTATGGCTATCCGGCTTTGATCGGCCCGGCCGTGGTTGCAGCCATCAGCTATCTGGCTCTGCTGGTCGTCATGACATCCTCGGACCTGCGGATTCCCATGGCCCCGCAGCCGCAGCAGGCCGACGATGACTAGAGCGCCGTGCGTCCTCTTGGACGCAGAAAGGCGCTCTATCTCTTTGAATCTAGAGCATCTTATCTGCGTTAGGCGATTCCGCCTGATCGCAGGATGCTCTAGCGGTCTCGCCAAAGCTGAGCCTCAGGCGCAAATCGACTTGTGAAAAGGGTGCCGTGATCCTGATCAGATCCGTGCTGGATCAGATCCGCGACAGGGTCCAGTTGACCAGATCCCGCACCACCACTTCAAACGCCCGGTCGAGCGACTGCACGTAAGCCGCGTTGCCACTGCCCGCCACCGGCGCGGTGGCGCGGAACACCGTGCTCGCCAGCACGACGCCGTTGCGGTCGTTGAGCAGCTTGGCCGACAGTTCGACCACGGCGCTTTCGCCGGCGTCGGCCTTGATCTCGAAGGCGCGAATGGCGGTGAGGATCTTGAAATCGATCGCCAGCCCGTCACCGGGGCGGCCGACGCCGCCAACCCGGCCTGAATCCTCGAATGCCTGAACCAGCTTGTCCTGGACGATTTTCGGCAGCCTGTCCGACCATTGCGAGTTGGCCAGATACTGCAGCGACGACGGCGTCGGGCGGATGACGATCTGCTCGCTGTCGAGCGCCTTGAGCGCGGTCGGCTCGTTGATCAGGATCTGGCGGTTGCGCGACCGCTGGCCGGTCACTTCCGGCGCCGACGACAGCGCATAAGTGTCGGGCGGCGAGGCTTTCACGAGCCCGCCGGCGCAGCCGGAGAGCACCGACAGCATGGCAACCGCAACAATCAATCCACTCGCGTTCACGCCTGCGCCAATCTCCTAAGCCTTCGCCCGGAATTTATACAAATTGTTAACGCTTGTCTTGCGATGCAAGCGCCAAAGAGTCAACGCCGCGTCCGCCCGTCATACTGCTTGACCGTGTCGCCGCCGAAAATAAGCCGCTGCGGGTCCTGTTCGATCGACGTGATCGACCGCTCGATGCGTTCGATCGACCGCCGCGCGTCATTGACCAGCGCCTCGACATCGCGCAGGCCCGACCCCGAGAACCGCTGCAGATTGTCGGCGATCGGACCAATGCGGGCATTGAGCGAATTGGCCACATCCCGGAACGATTTGAGCGTGGCCTCGGCATCGGCGAGCAGGTTTGACGCATCGCCTTCGCCGAGGAAGCCGTCGACCTTGGCCAGAACCCCGTCAACCCGCGTCGACGCGGCCTTGAGCGTGGTCGTCATTTCCTTCACATCGGAAATGATGACATCGTAGTCCTGATTTCTGGCGCTGAACGTCTCGGCCACCTCGCGCGCATCGGCCAGCGCCTTGCGCGCGTCCGCACTTGCCAGCGCAATGTCGTCCACCGCCTGGCCGACCTTGGCCGGATCAATGCCGGCGATCACCTTGTCGACCTTGTCGAGCGAGGCGCCGGCATTCTTGGCGAATGTTTCGAACGACCGCGCCGCCAGCTTGAAGCTCTCAAGTGTCTCGGTGATGCCGCTCGAGGCATCGGCGACATCGGCGGTCACCTTGTCGACATTGGCCAGAATCCGGTCGATCTTTTCCGGATCGATCGCATTGATCAGATTTTCAGCCGATGCAAGCGCGCTCTCGATCCGGCTTGACAGCGATTTGACCACCTCCGACAGGTTGCCCACGCTCTTGAGAAAATCATCGATGCCGTCGGCATTGTCCCTGAGCGCGCCGGTGAAGATCTCGGTGTTCTTCAGCGTTTCGGTCAGCGGCCCGCGCGCATCGACGACAAAGCCTTCGACCTGGCCGATCACCCGGTTGGCGCGATTGAGGATATCGTCGGCGGTGGCGAGCAGGTTGGTTACGCTGGACGGATCGGCGGTGATCTCGGCCACCCTGCCCTCGGTCATCGCCTTGACCAGGATATTGTCATTGGTCGGCGTGCCGCCCTGCATCTCGATATAGGCCGAGCCGGTCAGGCCCTGGATTTCCAGCGCCGCGCGCGTGTCGGTGTAGATCGGCGTGTTGGATTGCACCTCGGTCATGGCGATCACGAATTCCGGGCTCGCCGGGTCGATGCTGAGCCGGCGGATCACGCCATAGGGAATGCCGTTGAACCGCACCGGCGAACCCACCGAAAGGCCGTTGGCGGAGCCGGGAATGCGGACGATCAGCGGCGCGGTTTCGCCGCCGCCGCCATATTTCGCCATCCAGTAGACAAAGCCGAACGCCGACAACATCACCATCAGGGTGAAGAAGCCGACAATGGCGTAGTTGGCCCGGGTTTCCATTATTCAGCTTCGCTTTTCTTGCTGCCCGCCGGGTTCTGTCCCGGATCCTGCTTCGTCTCTTGCTTGTCGATCCGGCCTGGAATCATGCGCGCTCGCTTGCCCTGGAAATAGGATTGCACCCAGGGATCATCAAATGAAAGCATGTCATCGATCGTCCCTTCCACCAGAACGCGTTTCTTGCCCAGCACGGCGATCCGGTCGCAAACCGAGAATAGGCTGTCGAGATCATGGGTCACCATGTAGACCGTCAGCCCGAGCGTGTCACGCAACTGCGCGATCAGTTCATCAAACTCCGCGGCTCCGATCGGATCAAGCCCGGATGTCGGTTCGTCCAGAAAGACCAGATCCGGGTCGAGAGCCAGCGCGCGCGCCAGCGCCGCCCGCTTGATCATTCCGCCCGACAGTTCCGAAGGATATTTGTCCGTCGCATTCGGGGCAAGGCCGACCATCGCCACCTTCAGTTCCGCCAGTTCATCCATCAGCGGCTGGGGAAGATCGAGATACTCCCGCATCGGCACCTGGATGTTCTCGCGCACCGTCAGCGACGAAAACAGCGCGCCATGCTGGAACAGCACGCCCAGACGCATGTCGAGTTTGATTTTCTTGGCTTCCTCAACCTCGTCATAGTTCTCGCCAAGGATCCGGATAATGCCCTTCTGGCGCGGAATTAGCCGCAGGATCGCGCGCATCAACACCGTTTTGCCGGTGCCGGAACCGCCGACAAATCCCAGGATTTCGCCGCGGTAGACATCCAGATCGAGATGATCGAGCACCAGATTGTCGCCGAACGAGACGCAGACGTCGCGCGCCGAGAGGATGATTTCGCGCTCGCCGGGGTGATTTGGAGCAGCGCTCTCCGGGATGATGCGGTCTGGCGGGGTCATTGCGTCCTGTCTCAAAAATCGATCGCCGCGTAGAACATGGCGAACAGGCCGTCGACGAGGATCACCACAAAAATGGATTTGACCACCGAGGCCGTCACCCTGCGGCCCAGCGATTCGGCGCTGCCGCCCACCTTCATGCCCTCCACGGCCGCGACAATGCCGATGATCAGCGCCATGAATGGCGCCTTGATCATCCCTGACGACACCGTCGACATGTCGATGGCCTCGCGCAACCGCGTGGCGAAGACATCGGGGGTAATGCCCGAATAGGTCCAGACTACGGCGGCGGCGCCGAGCAGGGCGGCGAAATTCGCCACCACGGTGAGCAGCGGCAACACCACCGTCAACGCCACCAGGCGCGGAAACACCAGAACGCCGATCGGGTTGAGGCCCATCACCTTGAGCGCGTCGACCTCCTCGCGCATCTTCATCGAGCCGATTTCGGCGGTGATCGCGCTGCCGGAGCGGCCGGCGATCATGATCGCGGTCAACAGCACGCCGATTTCGCGCAATTGCAGGATCCCGACCAGATCGACGACGAACACCTCGGCGCCGAAATAGCGCAACTGGAAGGCGCCCTGCTGGGCGATGATCGCGCCGATGAGAAAGCTCATCAGCATGATGATCGGCACGGCGCGAACGCCCATGTGGTCCATATGGGTGACGATCGACGCCGGCGAAATCCCCGACGACCGGTTCAGCTTGAGCTGCGCCCCGCGAACCGCCGATCCCAGAATGTAGAGCGAAGCGATCAAATCATCATAGAGCTCATACATGCTCTCGCCGATCGGGGCGAACATCCGTTCAAACCGGGGCGGAAGCTCCGGCTCCTCGATCGCATCGCGGTCGACCAGATCCGGGATCGCCGAAATCAGGCTCGCCACCGGCGCTGACGCGCCCACCAGCCGTGCGTCCGCGCCAAGGACATGAGCCGCGGCCATCGTCTTGCGCACCAGCCATGCCCCGGCGGTGTCGAAATTGCTGACTTCCGACAGTTCGATGGAGAGCGGTTTGCCCGACAGGCCATGCTGGATTTCCAGCATCCGGCCATAGACGCCGGAAATCGCCGCGTGACGCCAGTCGCCGGAAAGCACAATCGTCTCGCCGGCATCGGTGACATCCCGCTCGATCCGCGGCGGCGGGCCATCGGCGCGCCGGGCCTGGACATCGGCTCTTGTATCTTTCGCCTGATCGGTCAACATGACCCACACATAGCGGGTCGCTTCGGAACTGTCACCGCACAGCGTCTGTATAACCGACCGTCCCGTTTGGCTTTCGACACTTTTTCACGGATCCGCCGCCCATGCCCCGACTGCTTCACGTCCAAATCGACAGTTTTCCACTCACCCGCGCCTTCACCATCTCGCGCGGCGCCAAGACCGCCGCCGAGGTTGTCACCTGCGCGATCACCGACAATGGCATGCGCGGCCATGGCGAATGCGTTCCCTACGCCCGCTATGGCGAGACGGTCGAGGGCGTCATGAGCGCGATTGAGGCTTATGCCAAGGCCATTGCGTCGGGGGCGAGCCGCGAGGAGCTGCGAAAGGCCATGAAGCCGGGCGCGGCGCGCAACGCCATTGATTGCGCCCTGTGGGACATCGAGGCCAAGCTGAGCGGCACCCGCGCCGCCACCCACGCCTGCCGCATGCCGCCCAGGCCGGTGCCGACCGCGATCACCATATCGCTCGGCGAACCCGCCGACATGGCCGACGAAGCCAGGGCCCATGCCTCGCAAAAGCTGCTCAAGGTCAAGGTCGGAACCTCCGATGACCGCGCCCGGATGCATGCGGTGGCAAGTGCTGCGCCCAATGCCGAAATCATTCTCGACGCCAATGAAGGCTGGGACGAGAGCAACATCCGCGAGCACCTTCTGCTGGCCGCCGAACTGCATATCGGGTTGATCGAACAGCCGCTGCCGGCCGGCAAAGACGAGATCCTGGCCCACATTCCCCATCCCGTGCCGATATGCGCCGATGAAAGCGTCCACACGCTGGCCGATCTCGAACTGCTCTCCGATCGCTATGATGCGATCAACATCAAGCTCGACAAGACCGGCGGCCTCACCGAGGCGCTGCTGATGCGCGACCGGGCCCGCGAGCTTGGCTTCGGCGTGATGATCGGCTGCATGGTCGGAACGTCGTTGGCCATGGCGCCCGCCGTGCTGCTGGCCCAGGACGCGGACTGGGTCGATCTTGACGGACCGCTGCTGCTTGCGCGTGACCGGTCGCCAGGCCTGGTCTATACCGGCTCGCTGGTATCGCCGCCATCGGCCGAACTTTGGGGCTGAGCGCGGCATGCATGTCATCAAACCGGTTCCATTCGGGATGGATCGGTTCTAGAACCAGACCAAAGGTTTTTCGAGGGGGAAATCCGCATGCCATCGGGTCAAACCGGCGTCAACCGCGCCGCAACCGGCGAACTTGTCCGCGCCGCTTGCGGCGCACCGGTGATCTTGAAGCCGGGCCGCCGCCGGTTTCCCCTTGCGCACGCATCAGCGCGCTGACGACCCGCGCCGCCCGCCACATGACCTATCAGGAGAAGAGCAACCAATGACCGCCAAGGACACCAAGCGCGCCAGCGATCCGAAACCCTCCAGCGGTGATCTCGATGAGAACGCGCTGTTTTACCACCGCTATCCGCGGCCGGGCAAACTCGAGATCCAGGCGACCAAACCCTTGGGCAACCAGCGCGACCTGGCGCTGGCCTATTCCCCCGGCGTCGCCGCTCCGTGCCTGGCCATTCGCGACAATCCCGATGCCGCCGCCGCCTACACGGCGCGGGCCAATCTGGTCGGCGTCGTCTCCAACGGCACCGCGGTGCTCGGCCTTGGCAATATCGGCCCGCTGGCGTCCAAGCCGGTGATGGAGGGCAAGGCGGTGCTGTTCAAGAAATTCGCCGGCATCGACGTCTTCGACATCGAAATCGACGCGCCCGACGTCGACCGCATGGTCAGCGTGATTTCGGCGCTTGAACCAACCTTCGGCGGCATCAATCTGGAGGACATCAAGGCGCCGGAATGCTTTGAGGTCGAACGGCAATTGCGCGCCATCATGGACATTCCGGTGTTCCACGACGACCAGCACGGCACCGCCATCATCGTCGCCGCGGGCATCCTCAACGGTCTCGAACTGGCCGGCAAGACCATCGCCGACGTCAAGATCGTCACCTCCGGGGCGGGTGCTGCGGCGCTCGCCTGCCTCAACCTGCTGGTGGCGCTGGGCGCCAGGCGCGAGAACATCTGGGTCCATGACATCGAGGGCCTGGTCTATGAAGGCCGCGAAGTGCTGATGGACGAATGGAAGTGCATCTATGCGCAACCCTCGGACAAGCGGGCCCTGTCGGACTCGATCGAGGGCGCCGACGTGTTTCTGGGCCTCTCGGCCGCCGGCGTGCTCAAGCCCGAATTGCTGGCGACCATGGCCGAGCGGCCGTTGATCATGGCGCTCGCCAATCCCTCGCCTGAAATCATGCCGGACCTGGCGCGCGAGGCGCGGCCCGATGCGATGATCTGCACCGGGCGCTCGGATTTTCCCAATCAGGTCAACAATGTCCTGTGCTTTCCCTATATTTTCAGGGGCGCGCTCGATTGCGGCGCGCGCACCATCAATGAAGAGATGAAGATGGCGGCCGTCCGCGCCATTGCCGCGCTGGCCCGGGAAGAGCCATCCGACATCGCAGCAAGGGCCTATTCGGGCGAGACCCCGGTGTTCGGCCCGGAATATCTGATCCCCTCGCCGTTCGACCAGCGGCTGATCCTGCGCATCGCGCCGGCGGTCGCCGAGGCCGCCGCCAGGTCCGGCG
>LADQ01000114.1 GCA_000961635.1 Hoeflea sp. BRH_c9
AGGCTGCGCTCCAAAAGGTCCGCCGCCTCGAGACTGCTGACAAACCCCGCAACTACGGCTTCTTGTCGCTTGGGGTGGCAGACTATCAACAGCCGTCATGCCAGCGAAAGCTGGCATCCAGCGCGATCAAGTCCTTGATCGCAAAAGACTCTTTCACGGCGCGGACGCGCCGTCGCTGGATTCCGGCTCAAGGCCGGAATGACGGAGGATAGGGAACCGCCCATCCCTGACAGCATGCCAACAAGTTGAGGGCGGCTCTCCGAAAGGACTGCCGCCTTTATTTGTTTGCGGTCTGCCGAAGCTACTCTGCGGCGTCGTTGAACACGCCGCGGCGGATCTGGTCTTCCTCGATGGATTCGAACAGGGCGCGGAAATTGCCCTCGCCAAAGCCCTCGTCGCCCTTGCGCTGGATGAATTCGAAGAAGATCGGCCCGATCACCGTCTTGGAGAACACCTGCAGCAGGATCTTGGTCATGCCGCCATCGATCACGCCTTCGCCGTCAATCAGGATGCCATGTTTCTTCAGCCGCTCGATCGGCTCGTCATGGCCGTGCACGCGGGTCTTGGACTGTTCGTAATAGGTGTCGGGCGGACCCGGCATGAACTTGACGCCCTTGTCGGCGATCCAGTCGGTGCCCGCATAGATGTCGTCGGTGCCCACGGCGATGTGCTGGATTCCCTCGCCATTGTATTTGCGCAGGAATTCCTCGATCTGGCTGCGGTCGTCGGTGGATTCATTGAGCGGAATGCGGATGCGGCCGCAGGGCGAGGTGATGGCGCGCGAGACCAGCCCTGTGAGCTTGCCCTCGATGTCGAAGAAATGGATCTGCTTGAAGTTGAACAGGTCGCGATAAAAATCCCACCATTTGTCCATGTTGCCGCGAATGACATTGTGGGTGAGGTGATCGAGATAGTAGAAGCCCGCGCCCTCGGGCTTGGGGTCGCGCTCGCCGAGCCATTCGAAATCCGCGTCATAGGCCGAGCCTTCGTCACCCCACAAATCGACGAAATAGAGCAGCGAGCCGCCGATGCCGACGATGGCCGGAACATCCAGCGTCTTGTCGGAGCCGGTATATTCCTCCGCGCCCTTGGACACCGCGTGGGCGAGCGCCTGCCTGGCGTCGGCGACGCGCCAGGCCATGGACGGCGCGCAAGGACCGTGGACGCTGACGAAACGGTCGGCGAACGAGCCTTTTTCGGCGTTGAGGATGTAATTGATGTCGCCCTGGCGCCAGACAGTGATCGCCTTGGTGCGGTGGCGCGCCACCGGCTCGTAGCCCATGCGGGCAAACAGCGCTTCCAACGCCGCGGGATCGGGATGGGCGAACTCGACGAATTCAAAGCCGTTGGTGCCTGCCGGGTTGTCTTCGGAAATGCCTGCGCGCGGCGCATCGTGCGGGAACGGACCCATTTTCGTCTCTCCTCGGTGATCATGCCCGGATCGTGAATGCCCGGCGCTTGTTGACTGATGCGCATGATGGCGCATAGTTGACGCAAGGTGCATGCATATGGCGCGATCGATTGGGAAACTGTGCATGAACTGTGAGGGAATGTGGAGAAAAGCGGCGTGAACGTGCATCTGGATGAATTTGACCGCAAGCTGCTTCGGCTGTTGCAACAGGACGGGCGGCTCACCAACAATGATCTGTCGCAGCAGATCAACCTTTCGGCCTCGCAATGCTCGCGCAGGCGGACCCGGCTTGAGCGGGATGGCTATATCAAGGGCTACCGCGCCGAGCTTGACCGCGAGAAGCTCGGGATCGGCATCGTCAACCTGATCACGGTGACGCTGGCGACGCACAACCGCGACAACGCCCAGCGTTTCGCCCGTTTGATAGGGAGCCTGCCGGAGGTGCTGGAAGCCTATTCCCTGACCGGCGAAATGGACTACATCATCAAGGTGGTGACGCCGGATCTGCGCTCGCTTTCGGCCTTTGTCAGCGACGTGCTGCTGCCGCATGAATCTGTCCAGCACGTCAAGACGGCGATCGTGCTCGACACGCTGAAGGAGGGCGGGGCGCTGCCGGTCTGAGCCAGCGGGCGGTTCGCCGGACCGGCGGCCCCCGGCGCCAAGATCCTGTTTGTCGTGTCCCGAGGAACAATATTCCCGCGGCTTCGTTGCCATCGCTGGCTGTAGATTCAATAATTCGGCCTCACGGCAAACCTAAGAGGGTTCACAAACAGTATGGAAGACTTGATGACCGCAGCATCCGAATCGTCATTGGGGCAGGCACTGGGCAGTTGGGGCGAGGCGATCAACGGTCTTCAGATCCTGGCTGTCACTTATGCCTTCTCGGTGATTGGCGCGATCCTCATTCTCATTGTCGGCTGGACCATCTCGCGGTTGCTCGGCGGCTGGGTTCGCAGGCTGTTGTCCCGAACCCACCGGATCGACCCGACCGTCATCGGTTTCTTTTCCATCTTTGTCCGCTATGCAGTGCTGATGGTCGTCATCATCATGGTGCTCGGCCAGTTCGGGGTGCAGACCGCCTCGATCATCACCGCGCTGGGCGCGGCCGGCCTCGCCATCGGCCTGGCGCTGCAGGGCACGCTGCAGAACATCGCCGCCGGGATCATGCTGCTGGTGCTCAGGCCGTTTCGCGTCGGCGAATATATCGATGCCGGCGGAATTTCCGGCACCATCGTCGAGATCGGGCTTTTCGCCACCGAAATGAAGACCCTGGACGGCGTCTACCGGATGGCGCCCAATTCGCAATTGTGGAATGTTCCGGTGACCAATTATTCGCGGCACCCGGAGCGGCGTTACGACCTTGTCATCGGCATCGGTTATGACGACGACATCGAAAAGGCCCAGTCGGTGATGCTTGATCTGGCCAAGGCCGACACGCGCATCC
Organism: Hoeflea sp. BRH_c9; assembly: GCA_000961635.1. Classification (GTDB taxonomy): domain Bacteria; phylum Pseudomonadota; class Alphaproteobacteria; order Rhizobiales; family Rhizobiaceae; genus Hoeflea. The sequence continues at coordinate 2,856 of LADQ01000114.1, forward strand.
TCGACATTCCGGAACCCGAGACCTTTGTCTCGGAACTTGGCGACAGCGCCGTCGCCGTCACCCTGCGGTACTGGACCCGGACGGCGGATTGGTGGCCCACCAGCCGTGACATGACCAGGGACGCCAAACTGGCCTTTGACGCGAACGGCATCTCGATCCCGTTCCCGCAGATCAGCTATTCCGGCTCGTTGGCGCTGGCCGGCAAGGCCGCCGAGTAGGGCGCGGCGCAACTTGGAAAAAACGGCCGCGGACGGGTGACATAAAAACCCGGCGCTCCCAATGAACAGATCAACAAGGGAAATCCATCATGGGCACTTTGCGCGCGGGCATCATTCCCGTCACCCCGTTTCAGCAGAATTGCACGGTGCTGTTCGATGAGGACACCAAGTCGGGCGTGGTGATCGATCCCGGCGGCGATGTCGATGTGATCCTGCAGACCATCGAGGAGAATGGCCTGAGCATCGAGGCGATCTGGCTCACGCACGGCCATATCGATCATGCCGGCGGCGCCGACGAGTTGCGTGAGAAGCTTGGCGTCAAGATCATCGGCCCGCATCAGGCCGACCTGCCCTTGCTGTCGACACTTGAGGACCAGGCCAGAATGTTCGGCGTCGAGATGGCTGTGCGCAATGTCGTGCCCGACCAATGGCTGAACGACGGCGACACGGTCTCCTTCGGCGCCCATGAATTCGAGGTCTCGCACACGCCGGGCCATGCGCCCGGCCATGTGATCTTCTTCAATCGCGCCGAGGGGTTCGCGCATCTGGGCGATGTGCTGTTCGCCGGCTCGATCGGCCGCACCGATCTGCCTGGCGGCGATCACCAGACGCTGCTCAATTCGATCCGCGACAAGGTGTTTCCACTGGGTGACGAGGTGGGTTTTATCTGCGGCCATGGCCCGGGCGGCAAGATCGGCGACGAACGCCGCACCAATCCGTTTTTGACAGGTCTGTAGAGCGCCGGGCCGCCGTTATCGGCCAATGCCTACGTCGCAACGCAGCAACGCCGCGCATCCAATGGAGCACGCGGCGTTGCGGGTATGGGTATCAGATCGGGACTATTTGGCGACGCAGAAATGGTCGTTGCCGTCATAGCCGCGATAGGTGCCGGTCGAGGCATTGAAGGAGCGGTACTGGTTGTCGCAATAGGTGAACCAGGACTGGGTCCAGGGCTCGAGATAACCGCCACGAACAGGGCGGGGCGCGGCTGGCTGCTGGTAGATCACGCGCGGGTTGTCGTAGCTGTTGGCGATCGCGCCACCGATGATGGCGCCGACGCCCAGGCCGATGATGCCGAGCGCGATGGCGTCATCATTGCCGCGGTGACGGTAGACGCGCTGGTTTCCGCGGTAGATACGGTCGCGGGGCGCATAACGCTGGCGGTAAACATACCGCTGCTGGTTCTGCTGCATGCGGTCGCTGTATTCGCGGTAGTTGAGGTTGCGGTTGGTGGTGTTATAACTGCGGTCGTAGCGCCAGTTTCTGTCACCGGCCTCGGCGGCAGTCACCAGCGGCGCAAGCGCCGTCGCCGCGGTGAGCATCGTGATACCCAGCTTTTTGGCGAATTTGTTCATCGAAGTGTCCTCTCCGGTTGACGGATCATGTTGCGACCGGCGTTTCCGGCTTGTCAGAACCTTATCGAGATGAAGCTGAACGCTGGCTGAACGAAACATGTAACTCCTCTTGTTGGCGAAATTCTGGCGGAACCTGCCGGAAAAGACATGCAAAAGCCCGGCGATCGGGACCGCCGGGTTCTCTCATGCAAATGGTTTGGCACCATTGCGCGTCAATTAACGCGCAATGGGTGCCGTAAACCCCTTAAGCCCATGCATGCACTCAGTGGAACGACGCCGAACCGGGCATGCAGTGTCCTCGATCAGGCGAGGCGAAGATTGACTGCTTTCGGTCCCTTGCCGCGGCGATCGGGCTCGGTGTCGAAGGCAACTTTCTGGTTTTCCTCCAGGCCGGTCATTCCCGAAGCCTGAACGGCGGAGATGTGCACGAAGATGTCGGCGCCACCATTGTCAGGCTTGATGAAGCCAAAGCCCTTGTCGACATTGAAGAATTTTACGATACCAGTTTCGGCCATGCTGTCAGGTCCTTTGATTGCCTACCGGTCTCCACGCGGTTTATCCGGTCGGCGAGCATCATGTCATATCCCGCATTCGCGCGAGGGTTATGGCAGGCAGTTTTTGAAGTGTGTGGAAAGGTCCTGATTTTAACGACTTTGCCTTTTTGCACCGTTTGGTGTGGGGGCTTTCATCCCAGTCGCCCGAAGTTTTTTCTGCGCCTTCGGCCCGCATGTTTCTGGTCTTCCCGTGTTCGCAAATTGCCCGAACAGCCAAAAGATGATTGTTTTGTCGGAAATTGGCAAGCAAAAGTTTGATGACGCTTGCCAGGGCCTTGGCTGTTGCTTGCTGTTGCCCTTGCGGTTGCTTGGCCGGGCCGCGCTGTGCGGTCCGGCCAAGTGTTTGCGATTACTCGACGATCGAGATCGCGGTGGCGTCGGCGGTGCCGTCGGTGAACGCCACCGTGACGGTCTTGCCGGCTTCGACACCTCCCAGCACGACGCCTTCGGCCGCCTTGAAGGTCTCGCCGGTTTCCAGCTCGACTGTGGCGGTTGCCGCGTCAACGGACTTGACGACGCCTGACACTTCGCCAGCGAAGGCGGACGAGATCATGGCGGCGGATGCGAAAGCGATGGCTACGAACTTGTTCATGGTGTTTTCCATTGGTTGTTGTCCCGGTCCGCAGCCGTCCGGCGGATGTGCCGGTCGGTGACGGCGGGACGGCGCTGATAGGCGCCGGTGGCTTGACCCGCACAAGCGGGAAAAAGGTATATTATCAAGGCTGAAAGCGTCCCAATTCGGCTGTTGCCGATTGCTGCCGGGTTGGCTTTTTGACGATCTCTCCGCCTTGATTTGCCAGGTCTGGCCGGACAGGCGTCCCATCCGGCCAGACCGTCAAATTCACTCGACCACAGTTACCGCAGTGGCGTCGGTGGTGCCGTCATCATAGGTGATGACCACCTTGCCGCCGGGCTGCAGCCCATCGAGCGAGACGCCGTCCGCAACGGTGAAGGCCTCGCCGCTCTCCAGAACGATCATCTTGGTGGCGGGATCATAATTGGTGACGACGCCTTCGACTTCGGCGGCGTAGGCCGCACCGGCCAGGCCCAGAACTGAAACTGAAGCAATGAGAATCTTCTTCATGGTCGTTTCTCCCTTGTGTTCGCACCGGGATTGGTGCGTGCAGGGCGAACCTAGGCGCTGGCAGAACCGCAACGCAAATCACTTGGCGTAAATAAAATGAACAATAACAATAACATAATGTCGCCATATTGTGACGCATCGATGGAGCGACCGAGCCCGTCAGCAAGCCTTCGAAGCCAGAAATGCAAGGCCTGCAACAGCTTCACGCTGCCGCGATTTTGCCCGGATTATGGCAGTGACGCCAACCGTCGTCCGGATGCCTGATCACGAAGCAGGCCTGGGCCTCGCCATCGGGCCGAGTTCGGCCAGCAGAATGGCGAGAAAGATCAACAGACCGCCGGCATAGCCGATCACCGGGATTTGCTCGCCGAGGATCAGCGCGCCGAAAAAAGCCGCGAACAGCGATTCGGTCGACAGGAAGATCGCGGCCTGCGGCGCCGTGGTGTAGCGCTGTCCGATCACCTGCAGGGTGAAGGCAAGCCCGGTGGCGATCACCCCGGCAAACAGGATCTCGGGCAGGGTGGCGATCACCGCAGCCGGATCGAAGCGTTCCACGCTCAGGCCGACGCCAAGGCCGAGCAGGCCTGCCAGCGCGAACTGCACGAAGGACAGCGTCAGCGGACGTCCGCTCGGCGCGACGAAACGGCCGATCAGAATGACCTGTATCGCCCACATCACGGCGCAGCCGATGGTCAGCAGATCGCCGCTGTTGAGATCCGACAGGCTACCGCCGGCCAGCATCCAGATTCCGGCGAATGTCATCAGCACCGCCGGCCAGATCAGCGGATGCGGCGGCTGGCGCAGCACCAAGAGCGTGATGAAGGGGACAAACACCACATAGAGGCCGGTGAGGAAGCCTGAATTCGTCACCGTGGTGATGGTCAGTCCCACCTGCTGCAGCGCCATTCCGAAAAACAGCGCCAGTCCGATCAGGGCGAAGCCGCCAAGATGGGCGGCGGAAACAGGATGACTGCTCCTGCGGGCTTCCCGCCAGGCGAACGGCGCCAGCACGATCGCGGCGACGACAAAGCGCAGGCCGATGAACAGGAACGGACCGATATTGTCCATGGCGGTTGATTGGGCGACAAAGCCCGCGCCCCAGATGGCGCCGGCCGAAAGCAGCAGCAGATTGGCGAGATGACGCGGCATGGACGTGGTCCGGGCAGGAGGGATGCAGACCCTCGGCTAGCAGGTGCGTTCGCCCGGATCAAGCGTCAAACCGGCGCTGCCGGAGAAGCTGCCGAGGGAATCGTGGCGCTTAAAAAACAAAGGAAGGCCAGGGTCAAGAGCAATTGATCTGCCCGATCCGAAGCACGACCGAGTGCCGCGGCTTTCAAGGCGCGGCGAGCAACGCCTCGAGCCGGGCGCGGTTCTTGCCGAAATCGCTTTTGCCAAGCTGCGCGCGGGCATAGGCCATCAGCCCGCTGCGGCCGTCCGGCATGGCCACCGCTTCGAGGTGGATCACATCGGGAAACCGCATCATCGGCGAGTAGGTGACAAACCGCGCCTTGGCCGGATCCCTGCGGTCATCAACCCGGCGCGCCAGCGGGTCGATGGCGGCGAACCGTTGCGACAAACGCTCGATGACACTCGCCGGGTCGCCATCCATGGCGGAGATTTCGAAATCCGGATCGGTGCAAAGGCCTTCTGTGCAGGCAAGCGCGTCATTGGCGGTCGGGCTGCGCCGGCCGGCGGCAAAATCATACTGGCCATGGTCGGGCGGCCCGGCAATCAATTCCCAGCCGCGCTGACGGCCGATCAGCACAAGGGCGAGCGTGAGCACGCCAAGCAGCGTGATGCTGCTCCACAGGAGAGTTTTCATCATGCCAGACGCCGGCCTTCCAAACATTGGTTCTCGGCCGGCCGGGGCCGGCGATCGGGGATGCCCTTGATCATTCGGACACCGGCGTTCGCGATATCCGGATGATTGCGCCGTCCTCCTCGTCGGTCACCATCAGCACCGATCCGTCGGGGGCGACGCGGACATCGCGGATGCGGCCGTAACTTCCCTTGAACAGCCGTTCCTCCCCCAGCACCTCGCCGGTCTCCTCATCAAGATCAAGCCGGACCAGCATCTGGAATTTGAGCGCGGCCACCAGCAGATCGCCGTCCCATTCGGGAAACATCTCGCCGCGATAGACGGCCATGCCGCCCGGCGCGATCGATGGATCCCAGTAATGCACCGGCTGCTCGAAACCATCCGCCGCGGTGCCGATGCCGATTTCCGCACCGGTGTAATGCCTCCCATAGGAGATCTCGGGCCAGCCGTAATTGCGGCCCGGCTCGGGCCGGTTGACCTCGTCGCCGCCACGGGCGCCATGTTCAACCGAATAGAGAACGCCGGTCTTGCGATCAATGTCGAGGCCCTGCGGGTTGCGGTGGCCTTTCGACCAGAGCGCGGCTGCTTCATCGCCCTTGGCATTCGGGTCCTTGGGGGCGAAGGGATTGTCCGCCGGAATGGCGCCATCGGCGGCAATCCTGAGCACCGCGCCGGCATGATCGCCAAAATTCTGCGCCCGCTCATCCTCGCCGCGGTCGCCGATGGAAAAGAACAGGGTACCGTCCTCCGCCACGGCGATGCGCGAGCCGAAATGCCTGTCGACCTCGGAGAAACGGTTCATCCGGAAAATCTCCACGACGTCCGACAGCGCGGTTTCGTCTTCGGAAAGCCGGGCGCGCGCGATGGCGGTGCCAAGCCCGCCCGGCCCGCTTGTGCTGTAGCTCAGGAAAATCGTCCTGCTCCCGGCAAAATCATTGGCCAGCGCGATGTCGAGCAGTCCGCCCTGACCCTCTGCGGCGATCTCGGGCAGGCCGGTAATCGGCGCCGACATTTCGCCGTCACGCAGCATCCGCAGCGCGCCGCTGCGCTCGGTAACGAGGATGGCGCCGTCCGGCAACGGCTCGACGCCCCAGGGATGGTCGAGGCCGCTGGCGAGCACTTCCACATCGACAATCACTTCCTGGGTGGGAATGGTTTCGCGCGCCGTCACGGCGGAGGCGCCAGCCAGCAAGAAGACCGCCGTGAACCCGATGGCGGCGGTGAGGCGCCGGTGGGGTGTCAGGGTGGTTTGGTGGGTCATGCGTCACCTCTTGTTCCGTCGGGTCTGTGGGATCCATATGGGGCGTCGGATCCGCGTGAAAAGCCCCCGGCGCGGCAAGCGCGCGCATGTGGCGCGGAAACGCCCGCGTGACGCGCGGAAAATTCCGGATACAATTGCACTGATGCAACGCGCCGATTCGCAATTTGAACAGGAAAGCACCGGTTCCGCCCCGCTCCGGCGGCGGCATGCCGCTTGGCGCGCCAGCGCTGTCGCGCTGTTTCTGCCGGGCCTGACGGTGGCGGCGGGCTATGCCGCACTTTGGCTTTTCCTGTATCTCGATGGCCGGGGCAACGGGCCGCTGGCCCGTGTCAGCCTGATGGTTCTGGCGATTGCCGTGCCGGTGCTGCTTGCCCATGCCGGGCTGCGGCTGTCGACCACGCGGTTGACGCTGCGTGGCGCACATCTGGAGGCGCATCCGGGGTTTCCGGCGCGGGATCCGGTGATTGTCTCCTATCCGGCGGTGACCGCAGTGTCGCTGCGCCGCGGGCTTTCCGGCTGGATCACCGGCGCCGGGTCGCTGGTGATCGAACGCCACGATGGCGCGCCGCTGGTGATCCCCGGTCTGTCTCATCCCGATCAGGCGCTGGCTGAAGTGTCGGCCCGCCGGGCTGTCTTCAGCAAACCGGCCTGACCGGGCCGTTCGGGCCGCAGGATTGAAGTGGAGGGTGCGCCATGGTCTGGACGGTCCCGGCTTTGCCGGGAGCGTCGGAATCAGGCTTTGCCCGCGCCTGGAGCACCAGCACGGACAGCAGCAACAGGCATCCCATCAGCGCCATCAGCGCAATCCTGAGGATGGCGGCGCTTTCGCGCCGGGCGGGTTTGAAGAGCAGGAAGTCATCATCCGGAAGCATGGTCATTCCCCGTTCTTGTTGTTCGGGGTTGAGATAACCTCCAGAACGCGCCGCCAATCAGACCGGATTGTGGCGAGGCCGGATTTTTGTGGTGGCGAATTTATGTTTCCGGTTAACGCTTCGGTTAACGGGTGCGCTTGCCGAAGGTGGCCATCCGGCGCGCGGATGCGGGGCGCGGGGAGAAAGCATCGGTGTAAACCCCCACGGAGATCGGCGGCGTCGTCTGGTCGCGGTAGGCTGGATCGCCGATTTGAAACGGCTCGGGTTCGGGAAATCGGTCGTCAAATGTTTTCGGAACGATTTCCGGGCGTGCAAGCGCATAGCCCTGCATCAGGGGCACGCCGATTTGCTGACAGAACTCGACCTGGTGATCCTCCTCAAGCCCTTCGAACAGCACCGTAATGCCTTGGTCGATGAATTTTTCCACCATCAGCTTGAGCAATCCCTTGCCGGCGGACGTTTCGGTGAAGCGGCGCACCCATGCGGCGTCGAATTTTATGAAGTCGGGTTCGAGTTCGTCCACGCGCCTGGAATCGGAATCATCGGCGCCGAAATCATCGACGGCGATCTTGAACAACCGCGCGCGCAAACCGGCCACCAGCCGGTGCAGCACATCTTCGTCGCCGCTGCCCTGTTCGGTGATTTCACAGACAAGGCGGCCGGGCCTCAGCCCCGCCTTGATGGTGACCTCGACCATCCGGTCGATTTCGGCGTCGGTGTCGGCGATGGCGTCGAACAGACCCGGATTGAAGTTGATGAAAAGCCGGGCCTTCCTGCGGCCGAGCTTGCCCATGTTGAGAATGTGCAATTCCCGGCACAGCGTATCGATGGCGAGCGCATCGGACTTTTCGACCAGAGAGAAGAAATGCGCCGGCGACACCGGCTTGCCGTCGCGTTGGGGGCGAATGAGCGCTTCAAACGCCTCGATTGTCAGGTGGCCATCATCCGTCTGACTGAAGATCGGCTGAAACGCGGAACGCAGCACAAAGGGACCGTAGGAGGAGGTGTAAAAGCCCCGGTCATCTTGCAGAAAATGCGGTTCACGACGCCCCGGCATTGCGCTCAGGCCTCCGGTTAACGGACGGACTTAAGATGATATCCTAGCGGACAAATCCTTTAACACAGGTTAATTCTCCGGTTCCGGCGCGCCTGACGACTTGCATCACAGGCGTGGTTGCGACATAGAAAACGCCGGGCGCGGGCGTCGCGCCAATTGCAAAACGTCTCAGCACCGGAGCGCATTCCATGGCCTTTCTCGCCAACGCCCTTTCCCGGGTCAAACCGTCCGCCACCATCGCCGTCAGCCAGAAGGCGCGGGAACTCAAGGCCAAGGGCCGCGATGTCATCGGGCTTGGCGCCGGAGAGCCTGATTTTGACACGCCCGACAACATCAAGGCGGCGGCGATTGACGCGATCAACCGCGGCGAGACCAAATATACCCCGGTTTCGGGGATCCCGGAGCTGCGCAAGGCGATCGCCGCCAAGTTCAAGCGCGAGAACAATCTCGATTACGACTGGCAGCAGACCATTGTCGGCACCGGCGGCAAGCAGATCCTGTTCAACGCCTTCATGGCGACGCTGAACCCCGGCGACGAGGTCATCATCCCGGCGCCCTATTGGGTCAGCTACCCGGAAATGGTGGCGATCTGCGGCGGCACGCCGGTGTTCGTGGACACAACGATCGAGAACGGGTTCAAGCTGCAGCCGGCCGATCTCGAAGCCGCGATCACGCCGAAAACCAAATGGCTGATGTTCAATTCGCCCTCCAACCCTTCGGGCGCGGCGTACTCGGAATCCGAGCTCAAGGCGCTCACCGAAGTGCTGATGCGCCATCCGCATGTGTGGATCCTGTCGGACGACATGTATGAGCACCTGACCTATGGCGACTTCGTCTTCACCTCGCCGGCGCAGGTCGAGCCCGCACTCAAGGACCGGACGCTGACCATGAACGGCGTGTCGAAGGCCTATGCCATGACCGGCTGGCGCATCGGCTACGCCGCAGGCCCGATCGAACTGATCAAGGCGATGGACATGATCCAGGGCCAGCAGACCTCGGGCGCCTGCTCGATTGCGCAATGGGCGGCTGTCGAAGCGCTCAACGGCACGCAGGATTTCATTCCGAAGAACAAGGAAATCTTCCGCGGCCGCCGCGATCTGGTGGTGTCGATGCTCAATCAGGCCAAGGGCATCAAGTGCCCGGTGCCGGAAGGCGCGTTCTACGTCTATCCGTCCTGCGCCGGGCTGATCGGCAAGACCGCGCCCTCGGGCAAGGTGATCGAAACCGACGAGGATTTCGTCACCGAATTGCTCGAAACCGAAGGCGTCGCCGTGGTGCACGGCTCGGCCTTCGGCCTCGGTCCGAATTTCCGCATCTCCTACGCCACGTCGGAGGAACTGCTCGAAGAGGCCTGCAACCGCATCCAGCGTTTTTGCGCGGCGCTGCGCTGATCATCGAGGTCAATGCAAGGCCGGAACGGCTTTGCAGACCCCGGTCAAATGCTTGCGGCCGCCCCTTTGGGGCGGTCGTTTTCGATTCAGCTTGAGCGCAGCAGCCAGAAGCCTGCGGCCGCCGCGAGCGCCGTCAACGCCGTTCCCCAGGCGATGTCGACGAGACTCATCATCACCGGCCAGTTTTTCAGCGTCGACAGATTGGTGATGTCATAGGTTCCATAGGCCGCAAATCCAAAGATCGCGCCCAGGAGAAGTGCGTCCTGGATCGAGCCTGACCGCGCGGCGGGCGCCGAGGCGAGGATCACCACGGCGGCCGAATACATCACGTAAAACAGCGCGGCGATCGACAGCCTGGGACTTTCCAACATCAGATCGCCGAGCTGGCTTCTGTAAAATCCCTTGGCGACGAGGCCGAGCCAGACCGCGTCGATGGCCAGGATGAAGAGGGCGGTTCCCGCCCAGGCCTTGAGAAAACCGGCGGGGATCATCGCGCCGTCTCCCCTGTCTGCGTCATGCGGGGACGCGCCGCTGCAATGCGCCGCTCGGTCTCGCTTCGTCGGGTCACGGGAAGGCCTCTCTGGTTTGGACAACAAGCCCGTCTACGTCAGGAGGCCGCTGTTGGATCAGCTCTGACGCGGGCGGCGTAGCTTTGCGGCGCCAGCACCCGCAAGCCGCCGGCATGGCAGATACATTCGATCTCCTGCTCCAGCGGGATGATCTCGCCGTCGATCGCCGCCTTGGCGCCGCGTTTCGGATTGGGAAACCTCAGCCAGACCCGCCGGGCCGATTCCACCTCCATGTCCGGGTCATCCCTGATCTTGCCGATCGCCGCGTTGAGGGTCTGCCGCAACACGTGGGCCGAGCTGAGCGCGCGGGAGCGGTAAAGGCCAAGTACGCCCTCGTCCAGCAGAGCCGCATAGGCCAGCGGCGTCTCTCCAAACAAATTGTTGGACACCGAGATGGCGGAGACGACGTGGCGTTGCCGTCCCGTGCCGGCGTCGATTTCGACGTCGAACCGGGGCGGGCGGGAAATCACCTCGCCAAGCGACTTGATGGTGGAGGAGATCTTGCGCAGCCGGGTCGAGGTGTCCAGTTTCAGCCGCTTGTTCACCATCCCTGCATGCAGCCCGACGGAAAGCTGGTGAATGTAGGGGCGGCCATTGGCGGTGGCGATGTCGAGCTGGCGTTCCTGGGCATTCGCCAGCGCCTCGAGCGCATCCGCCGGTTCGAGCGGGAGCCCGAGGCTGCGGGCGAACAGGTTCATGGTGCCCAGCGGCAGCACGGCCAGCGTCTTGCCGGATCTGAAGCAGGCAGCCGCCGCGGCCGAAATCGTGCCGTCGCCGCCGCCCGCCACGATGGTGCCGGTGTCAGTGTCATGGGCGGCCTCATCCAGCGCTTCGACCAGATGCTTGCCGTCCACCAGCCGCACCCGGCAGTCGCCGCCAGTGTCGGACAGTCTGGACGCCACCATGTCGCCGAACTGCCTGGCATCCATTCCCCGGATGGTGCCGCCGTCCTGATTAAGTATGATTGTGATCGACATGGATACTCCCTGAGCACGGAACAACGCTTGATAACACGGCGGCCAAGCCAAAGTTCCGCGATGTTTTCCAGGTCCGGCGGATCAGGATGCCAGTCCGGGTATTGTCGCGCGATAGGCATGCAAGCCTTCGGCCAGGGCATCGAAGGCAACCCGGCAGCGCGGCGCCGCCTTGAGATTTTCGTGCATGACCAGGAATGTCATAAGCTGCAGCTCGATTTGCCCGGCCAACACCCGCACCAGATCCGGATCGCGGGCGGCAAGTCCCACCTGGCACATGCCGATGCCGCCTCCCGCGCGGATCATCGCCAGTTGGGCGACATTGCTGTCGGTGCGGAAGGCAAAGCGCAGATCCGATATCGCGGGATAGTTTTTCAGCACCTCGCGAACATAGGCGAAATGGCGGTCAAAGCCGATCATCCGGTGCGCGGACAGGTCTTCCAGTGTTTTTGGCGTTCCGTGCCGCTCGAGGTAGCTGCGATGGGCGAACAGGTCGATCGGGATGCCGCCAATCTTGCGGCTGACCAAGGCGCCCTGGGTCGGCTCGACCATGCGCACGGCGATGTCGGCCTGCTGGCGGAGAAGATCCTCGACGGCGTCGGAGAGCGAGAGTTCGATTGACAGGCGCGGATAGCGTTCCTGAAGTTGGGCCAGGATCGGCGGCAGGACTTCCAGACCGATAACCTCGCTGGTGCTGATGCGCACGGTGCCCTCGGGGCTCATGGCGTCACCGGATGCGGCGCGCGCCAGTGACGCGGCGCTTGCCGCCATGGTCTCGGCATAGGAGCGCATGCCCAGCGCGGTGTCGGTCGGCAGCAGGCCCTGATGCGAGCGCAGGAACAGCGGCTTGCCCGCGGCCAGCTCCAGCGCATCGAGATGCCGCCCGACGGTCGGCTGGGTCAGCCCGAGCGCACGCGCGGCGCCCGATTGCGATCCCTGTTCGAGGATGGCGAGAAAGGTCCGGTAGTGACCCCAGTCGAGAGAAAACTTATCCATACAAAAATGTATAGCAGATCCAGATATTATCGCAATTCCGTTTAATTCCGCCGCCGGCCATTATGCCTCATCGAAACCGATGGAGAACGGCTATGACTGACACGCACGACAACGCAGTTATGATCATCAGGAAACCGCTGGCGCTGGTGCTCGGAGCCACCGGCGGCATAGGCGGCGCGGTTGCCGCAAAGCTGCTGGCCAATGGCTATGATGTGCGGGCAATGCACCGCAAGGCCGCTGATCACGCCGTCAAGGCGCGGCACTATGATTGGGTCGGCGGCGACGCCATGAACCGGGACGACGTGATGCGGGCGGCGATCGGCGCCGATCTGATCGTGCATGCGGTCAATCCGTCCGGGTACCGCAACTGGGGCACGCTGGTGCTGCCGATGATCGACAACACCATCGCCGCCGCCAAGGCAGCCGGCGCCCGCATCGTGATGCCGGGCACGATATACAATTACGGACCCGAGACGTTTGACCAGGTGACAGAGGACAGTCCGCAGCACCCGGTCTCGGAAAAGGGCAGGATCCGTGTGGCGCTCGAACAGCGGCTTGAAGCCGCCGCAAGGGGCGGCATCCAGGTCATCCTGGTCCGGGCAGGGGATTTCTTCGGCCCCGGCGCGGGCAACAACTGGTTTGCCCAGGCCGTGGTCAAGCCCGGAGCGCCGCTGAAAGCCATCACCAATCCGGCTTCTCCCGGCGTCGGCCATCAGTGGGCCTATCTGCCCGATGTCGCCGAGACCATGGTGCGGCTGGTGCTCAGGGCCGATGAATTGCCGGCCTTTGCCCGCTTCCACATGGAAGGGCTCTGGGATGATGACGGCCAGCAATTGGCGCTGTCCATCCGCCGTGTCACCGGCCAGGCCAAGTTGCCGGTCAAGCCATTTCCGTGGTGGATGCTGCGTCTGGCGCAACCCTTCGTGCCGCTGTTCCGCGAACTCATGGAGATGCGCTATTTGTGGCGGCATGCTCTGCGCCTGCGCAATGACCGGCTGGTGGGTTTTCTGGGCGAGGAGCCGCGCACGCCGATCGACCAGGCGGTGCGGGAAACGCTCGCGAGCCTCGGATGCCTTGCCCCGTCGTCAGGGCCGGAGGAAGTCCGCCGGCGCCCGGCGCCCGGC
>LADQ01000086.1 GCA_000961635.1 Hoeflea sp. BRH_c9
ACCGAACCGCCGGTCTGGGTGCCGAACGCGGCGGGGATCATGCCGGCGGCGATCGCCGCCGCCGATCCAGACGACGAGCCGCCGGGCGTATGGCCAGGATTGTGCGGATTGACCGTCACCGTGGGCTGCAGGAAGGCAAATTCAGTGGTCGCGGTCTTGCCGATGATGGTGGCGCCCTGCCTGCGGGCCAGATCGACTATCGCCGCATCGACACGCGGACAATGTCCCTCATAGGCGGGTGACCCATAGGAGGTCGGCTGGTCGAACGTGTCGAAAATATCCTTGACGCCGATGGCGATGCCGGCGAGCGGGCCCTCTTGCGCGATGACCGATTCTTCCGCGACATGGGTGAACGCCTTGATCGCGGGGTCCTTGCGGGCAATGGCGTCGCGGCTGAGCGCCACCATCAGATCCGGATTGGCCTTGCCCTCGTCGCGCGCCCTGATCAGAGCGGTAAGGCTCAACATGCGATTCTCGGCCATGGCTGCGTCACTCCCCAAACGGACTTTGACTCAGCAAAGCCACTCACTCACCTGCGCTTTATGGCCAGCCGATTGTCCAGTGACAAGAGCCCAAGTGCGATGAGGCCGAGGCCGAGCGCCTCGGTGAGCGACAGGCTCTCGCCGAGAAACAGGATGCCGAGCAGGATGGCCGATGGCGGCACCAGCAGCGTGACCAGCGAGGCGGAGGTGGCGCCGGCGACGCTGAGGATGCGGAAATAGAGCACATAGGCGAAGGCGGTGGAGACGAACGCCAGCGCCAGCATCGCGGCGATCACATCGACCGGCGGCAGCGGCAGCGTCCAGGGCTGGTCGACGATCAGCGCCAGTGGCAGCATGATCAGGCTTGAAGCCGTCAATTGTCCGGTGGCGGTGATCCGTGGCGAGACGCCCTTGAAGCGCTTGCCGAAGGAGGCGGCGAAGCCATAGGAGATCGCCGCGCCGACCACGGCGAGCTTGGCCCAGAGCGGGCTGTCGGCAAGCCCCAGCGCCGCCGGGCCAATGAGCAGCACCATGCCGAAAAGCCCGAGCGCGCAGCCGATCAGCTTGGCCGGCGTGATCTTCTCGTCGGTGGTGAAGACCTGCGCCACAAGCACCGCCCACAGCGGGGTGGTGGCGTTGAGGATGGAGGCAAGCCCCGAACCGATCTCGGTCTGGCCCAGGAAGATCAGCGTGAAGGGAATGGCGTTGTTTATCAGGCCCAGGATCAGCAGCTCGCGCCAGTGGCGGGTCAGCGTCGGATAAAAGCCCGGCATCCGCCCGAAGGCCAGGTGCAGCGCAAGCGCCGCGAGGCTGACCCGGAACAGCACCAGCGTCATCGGCGGAACATGCTGCACGGCGATCCGGCCGAAAAAGAATGATGCGCCCCAGATCAGGCCGAGCAGCATCAACAGCCCCCAGGTGGCAAGATCCATCGAGCGGGGCGGGGCGAATGCGGGCAAAGACATGGACATGGTTTCCAGGATCGGGGTGGCGGCACTGTTTGCCACGCCGCCCGGCCGGGCGCCACCCGAAATCCGCCGGCCCGGGCCGCGCATCGCAACCATCTGCCGCCGGCCGGCGTTGATTGAGACACTATTCAATGCTGTAAGACCTTTTACGCCATGCGGGAGACCATCGATGCAACGATTCGCCACGGGAACCGAAGCCGCCCTCACGCTCAGGCCGGACCATCCGCTCTATTGCTTCCGGCCCGACGTGCTCAAGCAGGATGCGCGGCAGTTCATGGCGCTGTTTCCCGGCGAAACGGCCTATGCGGTGAAGACCAATGGCGAGCCGATGGTGCTGAAAACGCTGGTCGAGGCCGGGATCAAGATCTTCGACGTGGCCTCGCCGGGCGAATTCAAGGCGGTGCGCGCCGCCTCCAAGACCGCCGAAATGCTCTACATGCACCCGGTCAAGGCGCAGTCGGATATCAGGCTGGCGCTCGAGACCTATGGTATCCGCGTGATGTCGCTCGACCATGAGGACGAGATCGCCAAGGTGCTCAGGATTGTCCGGGCGCTCGATCTCGATCCGGCCTCGATCAGCATCTTCGTGCGGCTGCAGACCAAGGGCCATGCGATGTATGAGCTGTCGAAGAAATTCGGCGCCGCGCCCGGCCACGCGGTGGAGCTGGTGCAGCGGCTCGACCGGATCGGCTTCAAGGTGGGCCTGTGCTTTCACGTCGGCAGCCAGGTGGAGGAGGCCGAATCCTATGAGCTGGCGCTCAAATCCGCCGACTGGGTGCGCAACCGCGCCGGCGTCAAGCTGGTCGGGCTCGATGTCGGCGGCGGCTTCCCTGCCGTTTATGGCCATGATCCCAACCGCAAGGCCAAGCCGATGCCGCCGCTTGAAGAGCTGATGAGCGAGCTGCGCTCCAACATCAAGGAATGGGCCTTCGACGACATGCCGCTGGTGGCAGAGCCCGGCCGGGTGGTGGTGGCGCGGGCGTTTTCGCTGATCGTGCGGGTGCTTCTGAGGAAGGGCCGCCGGCTCTATATCAATGACGGCATCTGGGCCTCGCTGTCGGACAGCTGGACCGGCAAGATCACGCTGCCGGCGCGGTTCATTCCGGACCCGGCGCGGCGCATCCGCAAGGGTAAGGCCGACAATGTGGTGCCGTTCAAGGTCTGCGGGGCGACCTGCGATTCGGTCGACATCCTGTCGCGGCCGTTCTGGCTGCCCGAAACCGTCGACACCGGCGACTGGATCGAGATCGGCCATATCGGCGCCTATTCACTGTCACTGAGAACAAGGTTCAACGGGTTTTATCCCGATGATTTCGTCGAGGTGACGACGCCATTCGGCGGCGAGGGTGCGCCCGATGGCTTTGCCAGTCTGGAGACGATGGCGGATTGAGGCGTCAGAGCAGGAACATAGCCACCGATCCGGCCAGCGCTGCGCCCATGGCGAGATTGAAGATGCGGGCGGCGCGGCGATCCTTCAGTAGCCGCTGCATCATTGACCCCATACCGAGCCAGACCAGGCTTGCGGGCAGGGCGGCGCAAAAAAACAAGCCACCGAACTGCACGGCTTGAAGCGTCTGATTTGGCGCGCCGGCCTGCAGAAAGGTGCTGACCGCGCCAACCGCCACCAGCCAGCCCTTCGGATTGACCCACTGGAACAGTGCGCCGGTAATGAAGCCTACCGGCTTTGCTGCCTGGCCCGAGGCATCCGGATCGGCGCTGGCGATTTTCCAGGCCAGCCAGAGCAGGAAGGCGGCGCCGCCCCAGTTCATCATCGTCACAATCCCGCCATAGACCGCGATCAGCTGACCCAATCCGAGGGCGGCGGAAAACATCAATGTGGCCATGCCGCAGACACAGCCAATGGCGCAAGGCAGGCCGCGCCACATCCCCACACTTGAGCCAGTAGCGGCAATGATGACATTGCTCGGCCCCGGCGTGATGGCGGCGACAAGGGAAAATATGTAGAATGCCGCGATCTGCTCCTGTGTCATTGCGCGCCATGGCTCCTTGGACTGGGTCTCTTTGCGTTGCGAGTCTAGGAATGGTGCAGGCGCCTGTCTTGAAGGTTTGTGCATGGATCGGGTCAATCGGGTCAGTCGACTGCAACGGACGCCGCAAACGCCGGGGCTCGAACTCATGTCGGCATTTTTCCGCGGCCATGAATTCACGCCGCACCGTCACGACACCTATGCCGTCGGGATCACACTGGCCGGGGTGCAGTGCTTCACCTATCGCGGCGCGCGGCATTGCAGCGGAGCCGGCGAGGTGTTTGTGCTGCATCCTGATGAAAGCCATGATGGCCGCCAGGGCGATGAGCGCGGCTTCGGATACCGGATCGCCTATGTCGATCCGATGCTGGTCGCCCAGGCGTGCGGCGCAGAAACATTGCCATTCGTCAGGAATCCGGTCGGCGGGCCGCCGCGATTGAAGCGCGCCATTGTCGGGCTTCTGGCGGCGGGCGTCGCGCCAGAGGCCGGTATCGATGATCAACTGGCCGCTGTCGCCGACGCGCTTGCGCAGGCCGCAGGATTGACTGCCGGGCGGTCAACCGGGGTGGACAGGCGCGTGGTCGGGATGATCCGGGAGCTGTTGCTGTCGCGGCTTGATGCACGGGTACCTATCGCCGAGCTGGAAGCCTGCGCCGGGCTCAGCCGCTGGCAGATAGCACGCCAGTTTCGCGAGGTTTTCGGTGTCGGACCGTCTCGGTTTCATCTGCTGAGGCGGCTCGACCGGGCCCGCGCGATGATCGTCCGGGGCGAAGATCTGGCCGAGGTGGCGCTGAACACAGGATTTGCCGATCAGGCGCACATGTCGCGGCAGTTCCGCGCCGTGTTCGGACTGTCGCCGGGGCAGTGGCGCGTGCTGACCAAAGCCGGCGGTTTGCAAGCTGGTTGACGGGGGTGCGCGCCGTGCGCATGTGTCACGTGATCATAAGCCCTGTGTTGCAGTATATTGATGGATCACATTCAGCCATGAGGCTGTTCCGGAGATCGCGCCATGCCAAAACTGATCCGCTTCGTCCTTCTCAACACCGCCCTTGGCGTGCTGATCGGCTGGGTCGTCGCTGGCGCCGTGGTCTATTTCAACATCAACGGCTTTGGCGACCTGATCTGGGGCTCGTCGAGCCGGATCGCGGCGCTCTTCATCCTGCTGATGTCGTTCGGCGGCACTTTCGGGTTTGCGGTGATGGCCACCGCGGTGATGCTGATGCCCACCGACAAGGACCAGTTCGACAAACTGTAAGTGAGTCACCTGACTTCTCACTGCTCATCGCGGCCCTGTCCCGGCCTCAGCGATAGAGCAGCGTTGGCAGCCACATGGTGAAAATCGGGAAGAACGTGACCAGCATCAGCACGGCGAACAGCGGGATCAGGAACGGCGCCGTGGCGGTGACGCAACGCTCGAACGGCACTTTCGCCACCCGCGACAGCACGTAGAGCACCATGCCGACCGGCGGGGTCAACAGCCCGATCATCAGGTTGAGCACCAGGATGACGCCGAAATGCACCGGGTCGACGCCGACATGGACCGCGATCGGCAGCAGCACCGGCACCAGGATGGTGATCGCCGCCACAGTCTCCATGAAGCAGCCGACGACGAGCAGGATGAGGTTGATCAAGAGCAGCACGATGATCGGGTTTTCCGAGACGCCGAGAATGAGCGCGGCGAAATGCTCGGGCACCCGGTTCGACGTCAGGATCCAGGCGAAGATCGAGGCGGCGGCGACGATGAACAGCACCACCGACGTGGTCTCGATCGTGTCCATCGAGACTTTCAGGAAACGCCGCAGAGTGAGCGTGCGGTAGACGAACAGGCCCAGAACCAACGCCCAGACGCACGCCGCGATGGCGGCCTCGGTCGGCGTGAACGCGCCCGAGAGGATGCCGCCGACGATGATCACCGGCGTGAGCAGCGACAGGAAGGCATGGATGAAGGCGCGGCCGAGGATCGAGAGCCTGAAGGCCTGGTCGCGGGGATATTTGTAACGGTGGGCGTAGAACGCCACCATGATCATCAGCGCCACCGCCATCAACAGGCCGGGAATGAAGCCCGCGGCGAACAACTGGCCGATGGAAGCGCCGGCGACGACGCCGTAGATCACCATCGGCAGCGAGGGCGGGATGATCGGGCCGATGGTGGAGGAAGCGGCGGTGATGCCGACGGCAAATCCCGGATCGTAATTGGCGTCGCGCATCGCCTTGATCTCGATGGCGCCGAGACCGCCGGCGTCGGCGACGGCGGCGCCCGACATGCCGGCGAAGATCACCGAGGCGCCGATGTTGACGTGGCCGAGCCCGCCCGGCAGCCAGCCGACCAGCGCCTTGGCGAAATCGAAGATGCGCTCGGTAATGCCGGCGCTGTTCATCAGGTTGCCGGCGAGAATGAAAAACGGCACCGCCAGCAGCGGAAAGGAATCGACGCCGTTGATCATCCGGTGCGCCACGACCAGGCCGGGCACGTGGCCATCGAGCAGGATGAAAACAGCGGACGAGCCGGCCAGCGCGATGGCGACGGGGACGCCGAGCACGA
>LADQ01000212.1 GCA_000961635.1 Hoeflea sp. BRH_c9
ACCGCCGCGTCTTGATCCAGCATGATGCCGGCAAAAGTCAAAGCAAGGGAAAACGCCAGCAAGCCCCAGGCGTCGTCGATGGCCACAATCCCGAGAAGATTGGTGGCGAACCGGCCTTTGGCGCCGGCCTGGCTGACGACGTCATGGGTGGCGGCGGGATCGGTGGCGGCGGAGAGCCCGCCCAGGAGGACGGCCATTCCAACCGGCAGACCGATCAGCCAGAGCCCGCCCGCGACAACCACGACAGAGACCGCGACCAGCGTCAGCGATATGACCATGATTTCGCGGCCATGCGCCTTCAATGTCTCCGGATTCAAGGTGCCTCCGAGCAGGAATGCCACCATGGTCAAGGCCGTCGGGGCAAAGACATCGTTGGAGCCGGCGAAGCTGCTTGGCAGCCAGTTCAGAAGCGGCGGACCGATTAGGGCTCCCAGCAGGATCAGCAATGTGACCCGTGGAACATGAACGATCCGACCCACCTTATCGAGCAAAAGTCCGGCCAGGAACAGAATGCCGATGGCGATAAGCATTTCTGAGTTTTGCGTCATAGATCGCCCACCCCAAACGTTCATGATAGCCGTCAAACGGCCCAGGGCTGCCCCCAGGCCGTCGCAGGTCAGCCTGTCGCAGCCGTCACGGACGCGTCATGCCTGTCATGTCCGCAGCGGCCTTGGTCGACAAGTCTTCAAGGCTGTCATAGGCCAGCTGAATGGCATAGCGCGGATTGTGCGCATAGGCGCCAGGTTCCTTGGCCAGGAACTGGTAATTGTAGGCCGCGCGCAGCAACCGCGGTGTCCAGCTCTGATACCGGTTGGGGAATATGGCCTCGTCGGGGCTGGATACGCCATCGCCATTCAGATCGTTGAAGAAATAGGGATAGGCGTGGGAATCATAGGCCACCGGAGCTGCAGTGACATCTTTTGCGTAAAGCCGGATGGCCTCGCCAAGCTTTTCATGCAGCGTGCTGATTTCGGCGCTGATGCCTTCCTTGGCATCGCCGTCGCCGTCAATGTCGGCCGGGGTGGTGCGGATGGCGCGAACGGTTTCCGCACCCTTGTGGCAGGCTACGCATTGATCAACGGCGACTGCCTTGGTGGTGTGCGGATTGTGGCATGTCGCGCAGGTAGTGAACTCAGGCACGTGAACAAACCGCTCGGCATAGGTCTTGCCTTCATACTGGTAGCCACCGCGAACGGAGCCACCGAACAAAGTTGCGGCCGAAGCCGCGTAATGAACATTGATAAACCCGAGTTCGCCATTGACGGTATCGTCTTCGCCGCTGGCAATCGCCGCGTTGACGCTGTCGCTCGATTCACGGCCCTGATGGCAAACCATGCAGATCGCCGAGGCGCTGGTTTCGGTCACCACTTCGCCTGACGGGAAGGTGATCTGTTCGAGATCGGTCGCGGCCTGATTGTGGCAGGTGACGCAATCGATGGGCGATTCAATGGGCGCAGGCCCGTCGACTTTACCTGCCATTGACCCGTCGGCTCCGAGAAAATCCATCAATCCGGGCCCGGAATGGCATGTCGCGCAATCCTCCGGCACGGCGCCTTCCTTGTTCCAATGTACGAAGGCTTCGGCTTTTTTGTCGGCGTGCGGTGAGGCGATCCAGCTTTCGACGATTGAACTGATCGGAGGCGTATCCTGCGCCAGACCGGCTGGCACGGAGAAAAACATGAGTGAGAAAAGGGACAGCATTAAACGGGAATGCGACAAGATAGACCTCCAGCGGTTGAGTCAGATTGCATGTATCCGGCACTTCTGGATGCTTTTACAATGCTGCATTATGAAGCCCGGTCGGACCGCCGCATTGATATAGCTCAAGGCTCGCACAGAAATATTTTGGTAGCGTTTGTCAGTGTTGGTTTTTGGTACGCCGGTTGATGCGGTGATTAATCTTGAAAAACAAGGTGGTATCTGCAGTGTTGCCCGGTTTTAGAACTGACCAAACCGTGCCGCTGGAGCAGGTCATCGATGACGGCATGCCGGTTGAGCGGATCGCCTTGCTGGGCGCCGACTTGCCTGGTTTGCGGCCCAGGCTGCTGTGTGAGCGAGGCGACCGGGTCCAGCGTGGCCAGCCGGTCTTTGTTGATCGCGCCCATCCCGATATTGTTTTTGTTGCACCGGTTTCCGGCATGGTCGAACAAGCCACGCTGGGTCCGCGACGCAGCCTGTCCGCCCTGGTGATCCGGGCGGAACCGGGTTCGAAAGAGCCTGGGCCGGTAACGGTCGCGGCGTCGACCGCGACAGATGTGCGTACGATGCTTCTGGCACACGGTCTTTGGCCTGGCTTGCTGACACGGCCGTACGGTCGCATTCCGGCGCCGGATTCAACGCCGGACGCCATTTTTGTCACCGCGACCGCGGACAATCCGCATGCGCCGGATCCAAGACTGGCGCTTGACGGACGAAACGACATGTTCCGGAGCGGGCTGAAGGCTCTGGCGCTGCTCATCGCCGGACCGGTTCATGTCTGCCAGAGTCCCGGCGCCGATATCGCGGCAGATTTGGGCGACCGGATTCGCGGGTCGTTTTTTCCGGCAGGGCCAGCGTCGGGCCTGGCCGGCAGCCATATTCACCGGTTGCATCCCGTCGGTCCCCAGCGGATGGTCTGGAGCATCGGTTATCAGGATGTCGCCGCCATCGGCGCGCTGATTGAAACCGGCATTCCGGATTTTACCCGGATCGTTTCGCTGACGGGACCACGCGCCAGCCGGCCGCGCCTTGTCCGGACCTTCACCGGCGCCAGCCTGCAGGATCTGACCCGCGAAGAAATATTGCCGGCGCGAGACGGTTCGGCGGCGATTATCCTGTCCGGATCGCCGTTGGCGGGCCGGCCGGCGTCATGGCTTGGCCGGTATCACCAGCAGATCACCTTGCTCAGTGACGCTCCGGCGCGCAAGGAAACAGCCGGCTGGGGATTGCTGGCGCGGTTTAAACGGCCGCCCTCACGGCCGGGTCCGATTGTTCCGACAGCGGCGCTCGAAAAAATGCTTGGCTTTGATATCCCCGCGGTACCGTTCCTGCGCGCCTTGAGCGTCGGCGATGCGGAGGCCGCCAGCCGCCTGGGCTGTCTGGAACTGGTGGAGGAAGACCTCGCCGCCGTTTCCATGGTCTGCACCAGCGGCGCCGATTATGGCCGCATGCTGCGCCATGTGCTTGATGAACTGGCGGAGGACGCATGACCGGCTGGCTGCTTGATCCGCATCGCATGCGCCAGCGTGCCGGATGGACGCCGGGGCGGGTAACGCTTGCGCAGATGGTGGCGCTTGCGGCGCCGGTTGGCGTGAAACTGGTTGAACAAGGGATGCCGATGGCGTCGGTCTTGGTTGCAGCCCTGATTGCCAGTCTGATCTGGGAATTGGCTTTCGCCGCGATTCGCGGGCGGTCCCTGACCTGGCACTCGGCGGGCACAGCCTTGATCATCGCCATCCTGGTTCCGCCAGCGACACCGCTTTGGCAGGTGGCCATGGCGGCAAGCTTTGGCATGGTTTTCGGCGAGCTGGTGTTTGGCGGCCGGGGCTATGGCATCGTCTCGGCGGCGGCGGCGGCGGCCGGTTTCCTGGTCTTTTCGTTTTCCGGGGCCGGGCTTTCCGGCAGCAGCCAGGCCCTGGCGCTGGCGACGCTGCCGGGCGCGGCTCTGTTGCTGCTGGGCGGCCTGGTGTCATGGCGGGTTTTGGTCTCGGTCATTGCTGTCCTGCTTGTGGCCGGCTTTATGCAGGATGGAACCAGCGGATTGCCGGAGACCTTCGTTGCGGTAGCGTTTGGTCTTGTCTTTCTGATTGGCGATCCGGTGGCCGGGGCTTCGACCCAGCTTGGCCGCTGGGTTTTTGGCGTGCTGGCCGGATTGCTGATTGTGGTGTTTGACACCATGGCCGGTCCGGACGTGGCGACGGCCGCGATCGTGTTCGCCTCACTGCTGGCCAGCCTTTTTGCGCCTCTGATTGATCATTTCGCCGTTGCGTTAATCGTCCGTCGACGGAGGATTGCGCATGGCTGAACCGTTTTCACCCATTAAACGGTTCCTGGCTCGATCCAATGATGATCTGGTCAAGATCATCGGCATGGCGGTGCTTGTCGCGCTCGTCTCTTCCGCGGCTGTCTCGGTCACGGCCGTCATGCTCAGGCCTTATCAGGAAGCCAACCAGGCTGCAGAACGGCAGGCGCGGATGGACAAGATGCTCGACACCCTGCCGGGCATGCGCGATCTGATGATGGAAACCGGGGTCGACACGCTGGAAACGCGGCTGGTCAATCTTGATGACGGCAGTTTCGCAGACAGTGCGGAGGCTGCCGGTTTTGATCTGGAAGCCGCACTTCAGGATCCGGAAGCCAGCATCGCACTTCCGGCAGATGAGGATATTGCCGGGATCAAGCGGCGGGCCAACCAGTCGCCGGTCTATCTGCTGCAGAAAGACGGCGACCTGAAGCTGATCGTGCTGCCGGTCTATGGCGCAGGCTATCAATCGACACTGCGGGCTGCGCTGGCGATTGAAGCCGATCTCGTCACCATTGCGGCATTGGCGATTGTCGAGCAGGGAGATACGCCCGGCTTTGGCGCGCGGATCGAGGAACCGGAATGGCTGGCGCTTTGGCCCGGCAAGAAAATCGCCGATGAAACCGGCAGCATCCGCATCGAGCTTGTGCGCGGCGGGGCTTCGACGCCCTATGAGGTCGACGGGATTTCCGGCGCGACGCGCACCAGCACCGGGATCACCAACATTCTGCACTTCTGGCTGGGGGACAAGGGATTTGGTCCCTTCCTGGCCAGGCTCAGGCAGGAAGGGCTTTAGGATGTCGCTTAGACAACATCTCACCGCACCTCTGATCGGCAATAACCCGATTACCCTGCAGATCCTGGGCATCTGTTCGGCGCTGGCGGTGACGACAACCTTGTCGACTGCGTTGACGATGTCGGTTGCCCTGACCGTGGTGCTGTGCCTGTCGGGCGGAGTGATCAGCCTGATGCGGCATCATATTCCGCCATCGATCCGGCTGATCATCCAGATCACCATTGTCGCCTCGATTGTCATCGTGATCGACCAGTTCATGCAGGCGTTCATGTTCGAAATGAGCAAGAAGCTGTCGATCTTCGTTGGACTGATCGTCACCAATTGCCTGGTGCTCGGCCGTGCCGAGGCCTTCGCCATGCGCAATCCCGTGCTGCCCAGCGTGCTGGACGGGCTTGGCAACGGGCTGGGCTACAGCCTGGTCCTGCTGATCGTCGGCGCGCTGCGCGAGTTTTTGGGAACCGGTTCGCTGATGGGAGTTCCGCTTGTCACCACCGTGGCGGAGGGCGGCTGGTTTCAGCCGCTCGGTCTGATGCAATTGGCGCCAAGCGCGTTTTTCATCCTCGGTGTTCTGGTCTGGCTGGTGCGCGTGATGCGCCCCGAGCAAGTCGAACGGCCTGAATTCCGGCTGCAAGCGCCGGAGGATGGCCGGTCATGATCGAATTGCTGATCAAATCGGTCTTCCAGGAAAACCTGGCGCTCTCGTTCTTCCTCGGGATGTGCACGTTTCTGGCCGTGTCCAAACGGGTGGACACTGCGCTCGGTCTCGGACTGGCGGTCATCGTGGTGCAGGCGATCACGGTTCCGCTGAACTACCTGATCTTCAATATGTTGCTGCTTGAGGGCGCATGGGCCTGGGCGGGCTTGCCGGATGTTGATCTGACATTTCTCAAACTGGTGAGCTTTATCGGCGTCATCGCCGCCATGGTCCAGATTCTCGAAATGATCCTCGACAGGTTCGCGCCGCGGCTTTACCGCGCGCTCGGCATTTTCCTGCCGCTGATCACAGTCAATTGCGCCATTCTGGGCGGCAGCCTGTTCATGGTCGAGCGGCAGTATGATTTTGCGGAATCCGTCACCTATGGAATAGGCAGCGGATTTGGCTGGGCGCTGGCCATTGTCATATTCGCCGCTATCCGCGAAAAGCTCAAATACAGCGACATGCCCAAGGGTGTTGAAGGGCTTGCCAGCGCCTTTATCGTCACCGGGCTGATGTCGCTTGGCTTCTCGGCATTTTCTCTGGTGACGCCATGATGGAAATCGTCCTTGGCATCGTCCTCTTGACGGCGATCGTGCTGGCGCTTGCCGTCATGGTGATGGTCGCGCGATCGATCCTGTCGCCCTCGCGGCCGGCGATCCTGACGGTGAACGGCTCGAGTAAATTCGATATCCAGACAGGGGTCAAATTGCTTGCCGCGCTGAATGACAACGGCATTCTGGTGCCGTCAGCCTGCGCTGGCGCCGGTACCTGCGGATTGTGCCGGGTCAAGATCCTGAAAGGCGGTTCGGCGCCGCTGCCGACAGAGGCGGCACGGCTGACCAAGGCCGATCTCCGCGATCAGGTTCATCTTGCCTGCCAGGTGGTGCTGCGCGGCGACATGGAGGTGGAGGTCGATAATGATCTGATGTCGGCGGAAAGCTTCGTCTGCACGGTTGAGAGCGTGCGGGCGCTGACGCCACTGATCCGCGAGATCGTGATGCGCCAGCCCGATGGCATGAAAGTCGACATCGAAGCCGGATCCTTCGTGCAGGTCACCGCCCCGCCGTTTGGACTACGATATGCCGATATCGACGTGCCGGACGATCATGCCGGCGTGTGGCAAAATCTGCGCCCCTTGCAGGTTTCCAGCCTGGAGCCGGTGACCCGGGCCTATTCGGTATCGAACCGGCCGGTGGACACAGAGGCGGGCCGGATCGTGCTCAATATCCGGCTGGCGCTGCCGCCGCCGTCGGTTCCGGGCGCCTTGCCGGGCATCGTTTCATCCTGGTTGTTCTCGTTAAAACCAGGCGATCGGGTTGATACGTCCGGCCCGTTCGGCAGCTTCCGCGCCCAGCCCGGCGACGCCGAGATGGTGTTCATTGGCGGCGGCGTTGGCATGGCGCCGTTGCGCGCCATCATTTTCGACCAGCTTGAGCGGTTGGGCTCCGGGCGCCGCATCAGCTACTGGTATGGCGCGCGCAACAAGGCGGATCTGCCCTATCAGGAAGAATTCGACACGCTTGCCGCCAAGCACAAGAACTTCACCTGGACCGTTGCCCTGTCGGATCCGCGTCCGGAGGATGCCTGGCGGGGGAAAACGGGTTTTGTGCATACGGTGGCCTGGGAGACCTATCTCAGGGATCATCCGGCGCCGGAGGCCTGCGAATACTATCTGTGCGGCCCGCCATTGATGATCCGCGCCGTGCTGGCGATGCTGGATGATGCCGGCGTCGACAAATCCCATATCTTCACAGATGATTTCGGAGTCTGAGCCATGAGGATTTCGCGACGCGGGTTTCTAGTTTCAACGGCCGGTATGTTCGCTTGCACCTTGCGGCCGGCAACGGCTGGAACGATCGGCATCGGCGGACAGGCGTTTGGCGGCACCTGGCGCGCGGCTTTGCCGGACAAGGCACGGGCTGACGCGGTGCAGCGGCTGGTCGGCTCGATCGTTACTCAAGTCAACCAGGCTATGTCGCCCTATCTTGCCGGGTCGGAAATCTCGGTTTTCAATCGCACCGAAACGCTTGACTGGCAGAGCTGTTCGCGGCCGCTGGCCGTGGTGGCGGAGCAGGCGCTGGCGATGACCAGATTTACCCAAGGCGCCTTCGATCCCACGGTTGGCCCGCTGGTCAACCGGTTCGGTTTCGGGCCCATTCATGGGGAGCGGGCGCGTCCGGAAGATCTCTCTGTTGCCGCCAACGGATTGCGCAAGGCGGCTCCCGGTCTGACGCTCGACCTCTGCGGGATCGCCAAGGGCTACGCGCTTGACCGCATCGTAGATGCCTTGCCATCCATCGGAGTGACGTCCGCATTGTTCGAGCTCGGTGGCGAGGTGCGCACGCTTGGGCGGCATCCGGACGGAAGGCCTTGGCAGGTGGGCATTGAACGACCGGACGCCGAGCCCGGCATTATGGAGCACATCGTTGCGCCTGGCCTGCTGGCGCTGGCGACATCGGGAACCGGCCGGCAACATGTCACTCTGGGGCAGGGCGGCATCAGCCATCTGATTGAACCTCGCTCCGGCCGCCCGGTTGATGCAGCGCCTGCGTCGGTATCCGTGCTGGCTGATACCGCCATGCGCGCGGACGCGCTTGCCACCGCCCTGATGGTCATGGGGTTTGAACGTGGCGCCGCGTTCGCCGAGGCCCATTCGATTTCGGCGCTGTTCGTCCGGCTCGACAGCGGCGGCAGCCATGCCGTCATGACCGCCGGGTTCGAACGTCATGTGATTGCCTAGGAGGAACCGACAATGGAAACTTTCCTGCTCGCATTTGGACTGATGCTTCTGGCGGTGCTGGGGCTGGCGCTGGGGGTGATTTTCGGGCGCGCGCCGCTCAAGGGATCCTGTGGCGGATTGGCCTGCGCCACGGGCTTGTCCTGCAGCGGTTGCCGCAAGGGCGGTGCATCATGAATCCCCGCCCGCGGATCAAGACCTATATGTGCCGCCAGTTGGTGACCTTGACTCCCGACATGGAAATAAACCGGGCCATGCATCTTCTCATCGACAATCACATTTCCGGTGCACCGGTGCTGGATGCGGCCGGAAACCTGGTTGGCATGCTGTCGCAGAAGGATTGCCTCAAGGCGGCTTTGAACGCCAGTTACTTCCGGGAGTGGGGCGATACCGTCGCCGATTATATGTCCAACCACGCGCAGACGCTTGACGCCGAACTTGATCTTGTCGAGGCGGCGGAAGCCTTTCTCGCAAGCACCTTCCGGCGCTTTCCGGTGATGTCCGAGGGCAGGCTTGTCGGTCAGATCAGCCGGTCGGATCTTCTCAAGGCGCTTGCCGGCAACTGGCAATAGGACGCCATCTGCCCGGGCTTAACTTTGGCCGGCGAGCAAGCGTGACACCGCATGAGCAATGACCAATTCCTCGTCGGCCTTGACCACGAAGGCCTGGCGTGAACTGTCCGCCGTGGTCAGGCGTTCAAGCCCGGCTGCATTGGCGTCCGGATCAAGCGCGAAGCCGAGCCATTGCAGTCTGGCAAGGGCCATGGCGCGGATAGGTGCTGCGTTTTCACCAATGCCGCCGGAAAACACCAGGGCGTCCACGCCGCCCAGGCTGGTTGCCGCCGCGCCGATTTCCTGAACCAGCCGGTCAACAAACATCTCTATGGCAAAGCCGGCATCCGGCGCATCGCTTGCAAGCAGCGTTCGCATATCGCCGGAAACGCCGGAGACGCCGGACAGCCCGCTTTGATGGTAGAGCAGATTGCTGACGGCGGCCGCGTCGCCGCCATGCCTTTCCATGAGCCAAAGTACGGCTCCCGGATCGAGCCGCCCCGGCCGCTGTCCCATCATCAGTCCGTCAAGCGGCGTGAACCCCATCGACGTCCACCTGCTGACGCCATCGATCATGCCGCTGATTGAACAGCCATTGCCGAGATGGCAGGCAACAATCCGGCCCTTCGAAAACCCAAGATGCGGCAGGGTCGCTGCGACATGCTCATAGGCCAGCCCATGAAAGCCGTAGCGGATCAGCCCTTGCTCGGCATAGGTGCGTGGCAGGGCCATTTCACGCCGCACCGTCGGCACGCTGGTGTGAAAGGCAGTGTCGAAACAGGCCACCTGGGTGACCTCCGGAAGGGCTGCCGTCGCGGCATCGATTCCCGCCAGATTATGCGGCTGATGGCCCGGCGCCAACGGCGCCAGTTCAGCGATGCCCGCGCGGACCGAGGCGTCGATCCTGACCGGAGCGTCAAACCGTTCGCCGCCGTGGACAACACGATGGCCGACCCCGCCAATCGTGCCGGCGCGCGGCAGGATGAATTCGGTGATCAGCCTCGGCAGCAGGTCTGCGTGGCTTTGATCCGGCTCGCCGAAATGCCGTGTATTCTCTCCGGAGATTTTCAGCCGTGGCGTCTGCCCGTGCCCGATGGCCTCGACCAGCCCGGACGTTGTCCGCATGAAGTCCGGCGTGAACAGCGCGAACTTGATCGAGGATGAGCCGCAGTTGAGGGCCAACAGGCTGTCATGGGAACCTTCGGTCATCGTGGTGCGTCCTTCCGTGCGGCATGTCTCATCATGAGGCCAACGCTCAGATGCATTGGTCCCGACTGTGGATCCCGTTGTGCCGGATTGGAAGATTTGCGCAACCCAAATCCTCCACTGGTCTGGTCGAAGCCTGGCAATTGGTCTTGTTCGGTGTCGGGCAGGCTTTGTCGCAACCGGACATTCCGCGGCGGAATTGTGCCTGTCAAACGCATTGGTCATGGTGGGAAAAGAGCCCGCAAAAAGCTGCGGCTGCGCGACATTGTTGTTTAGTAAATATGCCGCGGTGCAGCGCACGACACTGCCAGGCCGTGCCCAATGAGGTACGTTACTCTTTGAAAATATTTTATAATAATGGAGTTTTGCGGTGCAATACTGGCAAAAATTCCGGGTTTCCGATGGTTGAAAATCAGGATTGCAATGTTTAGTGAAAGCTGGTTCACTAAACAAATGACTTAACATTTGCGGATTTGGTCCGCTTGGTTTCGTCGCGCAGGATTGAGGAGTTACTGCAAAGGGGTCCGGCAATGGGCCGGCCTGTTTTTTGGGAGGAAAACATGCAGCGTTTGAACAAAATTGCGCTCGGTGTCAGCGCGGCCGCTCTGATGGCGGCGGCGTCCACGACGGGCGCGAAGGCTGATGAACTCACGCTTTGCTGGGCGGCATGGGACCCGGCCAATGCCCTGGTCGAGTTGTCCAAGGATTTTGAGGCGCAGACCGGCACGAAGATGAACTTCGAATTTGTGCCCTGGCCGAACTTCGCCGACCGCATTCTCAACGAACTCAACGCTGGCGGCAAATTGTGCGATCTGCTGATCGGCGATTCGCAATGGCTGGGTGGGTCGGCGGAAAACGGCTACTACGTCAAGCTCAATGACTTCTTCGACAAGGAAGGCATTTCGATGGATGATTTCGCGGCTGCCGCCGTGAACGCCTATTCGACCTGGCCGAAGGGAACGCCGAATTATTGGGCGCTGCCTGCCATGGGCGACGCCAATGGCTGGTTCTACCGCAAGGACTGGTTTGAAGACCCGGCCATCATGGCCGACTACAAGACCAAGACCGGGGCGGATCTGGCGCCACCCAAGACCTGGGACGAATTCAAGCAGATCGCCGAGTTCTTCCAGGGCCGGGAAGTCAACGGACAGACGGTTTACGGGGCGGCTATCTTTACCGAGCGCGCCTCCGAGGGCATCACCATGGGCGCGACCTCGGTGATGTATCCCTACGGGTTCAAATACGAGATGACGCCCGGCGCCTACGACA
Organism: Hoeflea sp. BRH_c9; assembly: GCA_000961635.1. Lineage (GTDB taxonomy): Bacteria > Pseudomonadota > Alphaproteobacteria > Rhizobiales > Rhizobiaceae > Hoeflea. The sequence goes on from LADQ01000212.1 coordinate 11,257, forward strand.
TGGAAGGCGCCGTCAACTCCGAAGGGGCGGTTGCCGGGCTTGAGATGTACAAGGCGCTCTACAAGTGCTGCACGCCGCCAGGCTACACCGACAGCTACATGGGCGAAGGTCTTGACGCGTTCAAGTCAGGCCAGGTGGCGATGATGATGAACTGGTTCGCGTTCATGCCAGGCATGGCCAAGGACGAGAAGGTTGGCCCCGTGACCGGCTTCTTCGTCAATCCGGGCCAGACGGTTGCGGCCTCGACACTTGGCGGCCAGGGCATCTCGGTGGTGGCCAACACCGACAACATGGATGGCGCGCTTGCCTATATCAAATGGTTCGCTAATCCCGAGGTCCAGAAGAAATGGTGGGCGCTGGGCGGCTATGCCGTTCACAAAGCGGTTCTCAATGATCCGTCATTCCCAAGCTCACAGCCATTTGCCGCCGACTTCCTGGTCGCCATGAACCAGGTGCAGGACTTCTGGCAGGAGCCATCCTACGCCAGCCTGCTTCAGGCCATGCAAAAGCGTCTCCATGATTACGTTGTTGCCGATCAAGGCACCGCCAAGGAAGCGCTCGACAGCCTGATCGCCGACTGGACGGTGATCTTTGAAGACGACGGAAAACTGTAGCACTTCGTCTTTTCGCGTCGCCGCCGCCCCAGGTCTTGTTTGGGGCGGCGGTTCCAAGATTGTCTCTACCTGCCTATTTGTGGAACCGGACTTGTGGACAACGATACCGGCATGATTGATCGCGCCGCCACGGTGGCGGCAAGGGCCACTCCGCCTCGTCTGGTGCGGCGAGTGCGCGGCCTGTCCGACAAGGCGATCGCCTGGCTGTTCATCGCGCCGACGATGATCCTGCTGCTGGTCATCAACATTTTTCCGTTGATCTGGACGATCCAGCTTTCCTTCACCAATTACCGCGCCAACCGGCCGAATGCCGAAGTCGTCAATGTCGGCTTGCGCAATTACGAGCGCCTGCTGACGGACCCCGATGTCTGGATTGCGATGCAGACGACCGCGCAGTTCGTGTTCTGGTCAATCCTGCTGCAGACGGTGATCGGTTTCTCGCTCGCCTATCTGATTGATCGCAAGTTTCGCGGCCACGCGTTCTGGACCACGGTGATTCTCATTCCGATGATGCTGTCGCCGGCCGTGGTCGGCAATTTCTGGCGGTTTCTCTATCAGCCGCAGATCGGCCTGTTCAATTACATCGTTTCCTTCTTCACCGGTGTCGAACCCAGCTCCTTCGAGATGCTCGGGTCCGTCAGCCTCGCGCCCTGGTCGATCGTCATTGTCGACACCTGGATGTGGACGCCTTACGTCATGCTCATCTGCCTGGCCGGATTGAGATCCATTCCCGACTACATCTATGAGGCGGCGGAAGTCGACCGCGCCTCGCCGTGGCGGCAATTCTGGTCGATCACCGTGCCGATGGCGCTGCCCTTCATCATGCTGGCGGTGCTGTTTCGGGGCATCGAGAATTTCAAGATGTTCGACATGGTCAATTTGTTGACCGGCGGCGGTCCCGGATCGATCACCGAAGTGGCCTCGATCACGCTCAAGCGTCAGGCGTTCGAGGCATGGCGGACCGGTCCATCGTCAGCCTTCGCGATCATCCTGTTCGTGGCCGTGTTCGGTCTGGCCAATATCTACGTCAAGGCACTCAACAGGGTGAAGCAGCGATGAGCGGTCTTTCCTCAGCCCATTCCGTCGTCGAGCCGGGTATCTGGTCCAAGCGGATCGCGGCAACGCTGGTGGTGGTCTACGCCCTGGTGACCATGATTCCGCTGCTCTGGATCTTCGCCACATCGCTGAAATCGCCGCCCGATTCGATCTCCTATCCGCCCAAGATCCTGTTCACGCCGACGGTTGAGGGCTATTGCAACCTGTTCACCACCCGGTCGCGCCAAACTCCGGAATATATCGAAAGCCTCGGCGAGCCTGCCAATGTCTGCGAAGAAATCGCGCGCGACCGGTCCATGGTCGTTGTCGGCGCGTCGAAATACTGGCCCCGGTTCGTCAATTCGCTGGTGATTGCGTTCGGCTCGACATTTCTGGCCGTGCTGCTGGGCACGCTCGCGGCCTACGGGTTTTCCCGGTTCAAGGTGCCGCTGGCCGATGATCTGTTGTTCTTCATCCTGTCGACACGGATGATGCCGCCGATCGCGGTGGCGATTCCGATCTATCTTATGTACCGCGAGCTCGGCCTGTCTGACACGGCGCTGGGGATGATCCTGCTTTACACCGCGGTCAATGTCTCGCTGGCGGTGTGGCTGCTCAAGGGATTCATCGACGAGATCCCGCGCGAATATGAAGAGGCGGCGCTGATCGACGGCTACACACGGCTGCAGGCCTTCGTCAAGGTGGTGCTGCCGCAGGCGACCACCGGCATCGCTGCGACCGCGATCTTCTGCCTGATCTTTGCCTGGAACGAATATGCCTTTGCGGTGTTGCTGACCTCCGGCACGGCGCAGACCGCACCACCCTTCATACCGACCATCATCGGCGAGGGCGGCATGGACTGGCCGGCGGTTGGCGCCGGCACGACGATCTTCCTGGTGCCGATCCTGGTGTTCACGATATTGCTGCGCAAGCATCTGCTGCGCGGGATCACCTTCGGGGCGGTGCGCAAATGACCAACACGCAGACCAATACGCCGGACACCCTGCCCAAACGGCCAATCTATATGCGCCGCGGGCCGATGGAGAATCTCGCCACGGCGATCATCGGTCTGGGATTCCTGATGATGTTCCAGCCGTTCGTGCTGGCGCTTTACACCTGGTCGTTCATCACGCTGCTGGCGGGAACCGTGATGTTCATCATTGTTTCGAAATTTCCGGAGTAGCGGCGTGGCAGAGATCCGCATCGAAAACCTGCGCAAGACTTTCGGCAGCTTTGTCGCAGTGCAAGAGTCAAGCTTCACCGTCGAAGACGGCGAGTTCCTGGCGCTGCTCGGTCCGTCCGGCTGCGGCAAGACGACGACGCTCAGGATGATCGCCGGACTCGAATTGCCGACCAGCGGGCGGATACTTCTCGACAATGAGGAGGTGACCTTCAACCGGGCGCGCGACCGCGACATCGCCTTCGTGTTCCAGCTTTTCGCGCTCTATCCGCACATGAATGTGCGCAAGAACATCGGCTTCCCGCTCCTGGCGCAGGGCGTGGCCAAATCCGAAATCCGGATGCGGGTCGAGGAGACGGCAAGACTTCTGCAGATCGACCACATTCTGGACAAGCCGGTGTCGGGGCTTGCCGGCGGCGACCGGCAGCGGGTGGCGCTGGGCCGGGCGATCGTGCG
>LADQ01000197.1 GCA_000961635.1 Hoeflea sp. BRH_c9
TGCAGCCTGACGCCAAGGGAGGAAAGTATGAAAACATCGCTTCTGGCGGGCTTTGCGCTCGCTGCGTCGACCGTGCTTGGATCCGGTCTGGCGCTCGCCGACAGTCTTACTCTGTATTGTTCCGCCGATGAGGCCTGGTGCCAGCAGATGGCCCGGGGTTTCGAGGAGGAAACCGGCATCAAGGTCGACATGACCCGGAAAAGCTCTGGCGAGACCTTTGCCCAGATCAAGGCCGAATCCTCGAACCCGAAGGGCGACGTCTGGTGGGGCGGAACCGGCGACCCGCATCTGCAGGCCGCCAACGAGGGCCTGACCGAAGAATATGTCTCGCCGATGCGCGATCAATTGAACGACTGGGCCATCCGCCAGGCGGAATCAGCAGGCAACAAGACCATCGGAATCTATTCCGGCGCGCTCGGCTTTGGCTACAACACGGAAATTCTGGAGAAGAACAACCTGCCGGTTCCGGCCTGCTGGAAGGATCTGACCAAGCCGGAATACAAGGGCCATGTTCAGATGGCCAACCCGAACTCGTCGGGCACCGCCTACACAACGCTCGCCACCATGGTGCAGCTGTTCGGCGAGGAGGAAGGCTTCCAGTACATGAAGGACCTGCACAAGAACATCAACCAGTACACCAAGTCGGGTTCGGCGCCGATCAAGTCGGCGGGCCTTGGCGAAAACACCATCGGCATCGTGTTCATGCATGATGCGGTGGCCCAATCGGCCAGCGGCTTCCCGATCGTCACCGTCGCGCCCTGCGAGGGCACCGGCTACGAAATCGGCTCGATGTCGATCGTCGCTGGCGGCCGCAATCCAGAATCGGCCCGCAAATTCTATGACTGGGCCTTGAGCGCTGAGGTGCAGTCGCGCGCCAAGGAGGTCAAATCGTTCCAGGTGCCGTCCAACAAATCGGCGACGCAATCGGAACTGGCGCCGGATCTGTCGACGATCAAGCTGATCGACTATGACTTCGACAAATACGGCTCGTCGGACGAGCGCAAGCGCCTGCTGAAAAAATGGGACGACGACGTGTCGGTTCTGCCCCAGTAACCGGCGTGCGGGCCACGCAGGAGCCCGCGAATTTCCACCCGGCTGTCCTCCTCTGGATGACCGTCGGGTGGATCGGCTATGCCGTGTTGCCATGGTATGGTTTGCAGGACAATTTCTTCGCCCTATCATGGCTGTTTGACGGCTACCCGCTCGACGCGGAATTCGCGCCGGCGGCCTTCCTCGTGGCGCAGGGACAGAAACTGTGGCTGGCGCCCTTGGCGCTTCCGCTGCTGTTGCCTGTGTTGCTCTGGCGCCGGCAAAAGCAGGATCCGCTGTTTGGCTGGCTCCTCATCGCCATCGGCGCCTTCGGGCTGTTCTGGTTCTTTGCCCAGGGCTACGGCGTTGGTCTGCGCGGCTGGCGTTTCGGCTGGATGACCGAGGCTTTCGGGCCTCTGGGCGACCGCCAGTTCGGCATGGGCTATGGCGCCATGCTGGTGGCCGGCGCCTTTCTGTTCCTGCTCACACTGGGGCTGGCCGCCCGCGGCGCCGTGGGTGGCGATGTCTTTGTCGTCAGCACCATCGGCTTCATCATCGCCGTGGTCGGGCTGTTCATCTTCGTGCCGATCGCGCAGATGCTGGCGAGCGCGCTTGTGACCGAGGAGGGCAGCTATTCGCTGTCGACCTTCCTGGCCAAACTGTTTTCCAACAGGATCTGGAGTCTCGACTGCGTGACCGGCGGAACCCGCTGCGGCGTGGCCTGGAACTCGCTGTTTCTGGCGGTCGTCGTCGGCGTGATCACGACATTGCTCGGGCTGGTCTTTGCCCTCATCGCCACCCGTACCGATGTGCGGTTCAAGCGGCTGCTGCGCGCGCTAACCGTGCTGCCGGTGATCACCCCGCCCTTCGTCATCGGCCTCGCCATCATTCTGCTGTTCGGCCTGTCGGGCGCGGTGACCGAGGCGTTTTCCTGGCTGTTCGATGTCCAGGCGACGCGCTGGGTCTATGGCCTGCCGGGCCTGCTGATCGCCCAGACGCTTGCCTTCACGCCGATCGCATTTCTGGTGCTGATCGGCGTGGCGGAGGGCGTCAGCCCGTCGATGGAGGAGGCGGCGCAGACCCTGCGCGCCAGCCGCTGGCAGACATTCTGGACGGTCTCCCTGCCCTTGATGCGGCCGGGGCTCGCCAACGCCTTCCTGCTCGGCTTCATCGAAAGCATGGCTGACTTCGGCAATCCGCTGGTGCTCGGCGGCAATTTCGATGTGCTGTCGACCGAAATCTTCTTCGCCATTGTCGGAGCCCAGTACGACCAGGCGCAAGCCGCGATCCTGGCCATCGTGCTGCTGATCTTCACGCTCAGCGCCTTTTATGCCCAGCGCTTCTGGCTCGGCACGAAATCCTACACCACGGTCGCCGGCAAGGGCGACGCCGGCGTGCACCCGCCGCTGCCGCTCGGCCTGACAATCGTCATTTCCGCTCTCGCCGGATTCTGGATCCTTGTCACCGTGGTGGTCTACGCCACGATCTTTTACGGCAGTTTCGTCAAGCTGTGGGGCGTCGATAGCTCGCTCACCTTCGATCACTATATCCAGGCCTTCGCCATCGGCTGGAACGAATTCGGCCTGCACCTGAAAGGTTCCGCCTGGGCTTCGTTCTGGACGACGATCTGGATCGCGCTGGTCTCGGCGCCGCTGACCGCCATCATCGGCCTGCTGACCGCCTATCTGCTGGTGCGCCAGCGCTTTGCCGGCAAGAACGCCTTCGAATTCGGCACCATGCTGTCCTTCGCCATTCCCGGCACCGTCATCGGCGTCGCCTATGTCATCGCCTTCAACCTGCCGCCGATCGAACTCACCGGCACCGCCCTGATCCTGATCCTGTCCTTTATCTTCCGCAACATGCCGGTGGGCGTCCGCGCCGGCGTCGCCTCGATGTCACAGCTCGACAAGAGTCTCGATGAATCCTCGCTGACGCTGGGGGCAAACTCGTTTCAAACCTTCATCCGCATCATCCTGCCCTTGTTGCGGCCGGCGATCCTTGCCGCGCTGGTCTATTCCTTCGTGCGCGCCATGACCGCCATCAGCGCCGTCATTTTCCTGGTCAGCGCGCGTTACAATCTGTCAACGAGCTACATCGTCGGCCGGGTCGAGAACAATGAATATGGCATCGCCATTGCCTATGCGACGGCGCTGATCTTCGTCATGCTGGCCGTCATCGGCGCCATGCAGCTGATCGTCGGCAGCCGCAACATCGGCCGCCGTGGCACCGGCCACGCAACCAAAATAGAATTTGCAGGAGGCGGGTAAGTGAGCGTCATAGGCAGCAACGCCGCGTCGGTGGAATTCCGGAATGTCACCAAGATCTACCCGAACGCCAGGGTTGCCGCGGTCGACAACATTTCGCTGACGGTGGAACAGGGCAAGCTGGTGACGTTGCTGGGTCCATCGGGATGCGGCAAGACCACGACCTTGCGCATGATCGCCGGGCTGGAGCTGGTGTCCTCTGGAGCGATACTGATTGGCGGACATGATGTCACCCGGCTTCCCGCCACCGACCGCGACGTCTCGATGGTGTTCCAGTCCTATGCGCTGTTTCCGCATATGAGCGTGCGTGAAAACGTCGAATACGGGCTCAAATTTTCAGGTTACGCAAAGAAGGAAGTGGGCGAACGGGCGATGGCGGGCTTGCAATTGGTGGGGCTGCAGGATTTTGGCGCACGGCTGCCCAGCCAGTTGTCCGGCGGCCAGCAGCAGCGCGTCGCCGTGGCCCGGGCGCTGGTGCTTGAACCGCAGGTGCTGCTGTTTGACGAGCCGCTGTCCAATCTCGACGCCAAGCTGCGCCGCCAGGTGCGGGAGGACATCCGCGACATCCAGACCAAGCTCGGGCTGACGGTCGTCTATGTCACCCATGACCAGGAGGAGGCGCTCGCGGTCTCCGACCGGATCATCGTCATGAACAATGCGGTGATCGCCCAGGAGGGCACGCCGCGCGACCTCTATGACGCGCCGATCAACGGCTTCGTCGCCGATTTCATCGGCGAGGCCAATCTGCTCGAGTGCGAGATCGAGAGCGTTGCCGGTGAACGGGCAAGCATCGTCCTCGGCCCGGTGCGTCTCGACCTGCCCTCGCGCGGCATGAAACCCGGCGCCGCCAGGATCGCCATCCGTCCGAACCGGCTCGAACTGGTCAAGGCCGGAACGCCGAACGCGCTGCCGGCGCGGCTGAACAAGGTCACCTATGTCGGGCGGCATCTCGAGTGTTTCGCCGACACCGAAATCGGACCCGTCTTTGCCGTCTGCAATGATGTCGACGCGCCCTTCGCCGCCGGAGACGATATCGCCCTGCATTTTCCCGAGCGCGGGCCGGTGCTTATTGCCGGCTGAAGCTTTCCTCGGCGATTGCCTTTATCTCGTCGAAAATATTGGCGCCGCCGGCAATCACCACGGTGCCCTGGTCAAGATTGGAGGCGGCATCCGGTTTGACGATCCTGCCGCCGGCTTCCTCGATCATCAGCAATCCGGCGACGCAGTCCCACGAGTTCATGTGTTCTTCCATGAAGCCAAGCAAACGCCCCGCCGCGACATAGGCCAGCATCAGCGCGCCCGATGCATTGCGGAAGAAGACGCCGCCGCGCTCGATGACGGTCGCGACCGCGGTTGCCGCCGCCATCGCCGGAGCCCGGCCGGAAAAGCCGATGCCGATGGAGCCCTGCCCGATGTCACCGGTTTGCGCCGCGCGCATGGGCTTGCCGTTGACAAAGGCGCCGCCGCCCCTCGAGGCCGAGAACATTTCTCCTGAAGACGGTTCGAAAATGACGCCGATGACCGCTTCGCCAGCCTTGGCGCAGGCGATCGCCACGCACCATTGCGGAATGCCGCGGACAAAATTGGCGGTGCCGTCGATCGGATCGATCACCCAGTCATAGCCGCTTGAGCCATGCTTGCGGCCATGTTCCTCGCCGACAATGCCATCGTCGGGATAATGCTCCTGAAGTGCCGCCCGGATCAGGGTCTCGGTGTCCTTGTCGGCGTTGGAAACCAGATCCTGATGCCCCTTGCTTTCAATCACAAGTGCGTCGATGGCCTGGAAATGCTGTTTGGCGAAGGCGCCTGCCTGCCGGGCAAGCTCGATGGCGAAGGTCAGTCTGTCTTGGTCCGGCACGGCTTGTCCAATTTGTCTTGTTGTTGATGGCGGCGATGCTATGCCAAGCACCTGCGCCTGACCAGCCCGATCGCCCGGCATGCTTGCAGGCCGGTTTCCCTCCACCGATGTGTCAAAATCCGCAGGATTGTGCTATCGTTGCCGTCCACTGGCTCGGGCGGACCCCTGTGCGCCGGCCTGGGCGGACCCTTGGTTTTCGAGTTCGAAAAAGAGGAGACAGCCATGAAGACCTTCCATTGCGGATCCCTGGTTCCCGGATGCGAATGGCACACCCGTGCTGACAGCGAAGCCGATGTGGTGGCGCGAGCGGTGGACCATCTGCGCCTGACCCATGGCGAGACCATCATCCGGCCATCCATCGTCGAGCAGATCAAGGCGCGCATAAGCGACGAGCAAGACGCCGCCTGACCAGACGAAGACCGGTTTCCCGCAAATCCGTCAGGGAGCGCTCCTTGGGGAAGCGTCCTGTTGATCGTGCGCCGCCTTGTGCTTTTTCAGCGCCTCGTCGATCAGCAGATTTGCGATCTTCATGCGGGTCGTCGCCGCATCTCGCCAGTTTTCCGGCGCGCGGTCGGGGTGGTTGATGCGGGCAAATTTCCGGCGCTTCAATTGCAGCTCGGCCGGCGTGTCCGAAGCCAGCAGATCGATGTCCCTGGCGATCTCCCCGGGGCTCAGCCGCTTGAACATCGATACATCAGGCGCAGGCTTTGGCCGAGGCGCGAACATGTCGATTTCATAGGCGGAAGCAGCAATATTGAGCTGTTCGCTGTCCTGCCCTCCGTCCGGCCCGGACCCCGCCCCGACGAAGCTCGCATTGAAACCGCGCAGTCCGCTCCAGGGCGCGGAGCTTTGCACCGGAGCATCCGCTCTTTCCTGACCCAGGCGGTACAGCACGGTGTCGAATATGCTCAGACCCAGAATCATCGATCAGCCCTGTTTCCTGCCGCGGCATCGGGTTGGCGGCGCTGCAAACGCACAGCCACGCCCATGTCAGTATCAAAGCAAGGTTAACAATACGGATGAAACGGGTTGAAGTTGGGGCGCCCGCCGCATGGCGGAACGCGCTGCGCTCAGACTGTCCTCACATGGCGCAAATATGCGGACAGGAGCCGCCCGGGATCAGCCGGGCTCGGCCAGCAGCGCCTGCTTGTCGAGGGTGAAATTGCTGTCGATCCAGCGGTCTTCCAGCGCCGCCAGCTGCGCGCCCATATCCGGGCCGGGCCGAACGCCCCTGGCGATCAGATCGGCGCCCGCGACCGGAAACCGTGGCCGTTCCCAGTTGAGCGCGCGGGCCAGATGGC
>LADQ01000068.1 GCA_000961635.1 Hoeflea sp. BRH_c9
GTACCTTCTTTCGGAGAGTTCATCGCCGACCAGTTAGATCGGTTATATGATCAATTCCTTGAAACGAATGGAGGAGGACACGCTGACCGAGAGTGAAAAATACATTGGTTCTGGGCCCCGTTCAGATAAGATTGGAAAGCACTAACCGCAAAAGAAAAAGGCCCCCGAAACGAATTCCGGAAGCCCTTCTCTGTAGTGTCGCAACTAAGAGATTCGCATTTCCGAGAATCACCGTCAAGAGCTTTCTGAAGTTCAGTGCCGTTTTGGCGAGCAGATTTCTTTTGCCTAGCAATAGGTGAAGAACAATGCAGACACATACCCCAACGACGCCCTTCGGGCGGCGAACAATGACGCTTGGCATGATGGCAAGTCAGGCAATTGCAAAAGCGGTGCCGGAAGGTACCCATGTACAGAAATGGAAAGTGTTCCACTCGATCCGCGAGGCGCGGGAATTGCTCGGCGCCACTGATCGCTCGCTTTCCATTCTCAATGCCCTGCTCTCTTTCCATCCGGAAACAGAGCTTTCGGGCGGCGGAGAATTGATCGTATGGCCTTCGAATGAGCAACTGATGGCTCGAGCCAATGGTATGCCGGCGACAACGCTGCGGCGTCATCTGGCCGTCCTGGTGGACTGTGGGCTGATTATCCGGAGAGACAGTCCAAATGGCAAGCGATTCGCCCGCAAGGGCAGGGGCGGTCAAGTCGAGCAGGCCTACGGTTTTGACCTTTCTCCGATCGTTGCGCGGGCTGAGGAGTTCTGCGAGTTGGCAGAGACCATCAGGGCCGAGAAGAATGCCTTTCGGGTCGCCAAGGAGCGGCTCACGCTGCTGCGCCGCGATGTCGTCAAACTCATTGAGGCAGCCATTTCGGAAAATGTGCCCGGGAACTGGGGCAAAATACATCAGACCTATCAAGCCATCATGAGCCGCCTGCCCCGTTCGGCGCCAAGGCAGCTCATCGATGACTTATGCTCTGATCTTCATGGCCTCTACTCGGAGATCCGTGAGGTGTTGGAATCATTTGCAGAAACACAGAATCCGGACGCCAATGAGTCCCATTCTGGACGCCACATACAGAATTCAAAACCAGACTCTAATTTTGAATCTGAACATGGCTCTCGAAATAAAAAAGAAGCAGGCGGCAACGCCACGGAACCCGACAATGTCCGGAGTATGCCGAAACGGGAGTTGCCATTGGGAATTGTGCTGGACGCCTGCCCGAACCTGGGGGAACTGGCGCAAGGCGGCGGTATCCGACACTGGCGGGACTTTCTGGCCGCGGCGGAACTGGCGCGGCCGATGCTGGCGATCAGTCCCAGCGCATGGCGAGAAGCCTGTGAAGTCATGGGCGAGCAGCACGCGGCGATCGCACTGGCGGCGATCTACCAGCGAACTGATCAGATCAGCAGCGCCGGAGGCTATCTGCGCAGCCTGACCGACAAGGCGAGGGAGGGCAAATTCTCGACCTGGCCGATGGTCATGGCTCTGTTGCGCGCCAAACTCGACGCTCAAAAATCCTCGGGCAAAGTTCCCGGGAGGCCTTTCGATGACGGAGAGGGCAACGGTACTGGCCTCACGGTCTCGGACTCCCTGTTCAAAAGTCTGCAGAGACCGAGGTTCAGATGATGGGCGAATATGCGAAACTCGGCCATCGCCACGCGAACCTCGACGCACACCTTCAGGACGGCCTTCGTCTCAACAGCCTCGCGCCGGGCAGGGGAGGGGATGCCGTTTTCGGGGAGATCGGCGCAAAACGTCATGTCGGTCGACATATGGTGAGTGTGCTACAGGCCGGTTGTTCGGAAGCAGAGGCCATCCGGTGCGATCTTCTGCTTGCGTCTCCAGAGCAAACGTCACTGTTGCCTTGAGGAGAAATGTCGACTATATATCCCAAAGTATCTATATCATTCAGGATCTGAAATGACGGAATGGAAGGTCGAGTTTCATCACCGCTTCAAAGGCGAGATTGCAGACCTTCCAGCCGATGTTCGGGTCGAATTGCTCGCGCATCTGGTGCTGCTTCGCGAGAAGGGTTTCCGGTTGGGACGACCTGAAGTTGACACACTCGAAGGCTCCAAACACGCAAACATGAAGGAACTGCGCGTCAAGGTGTTGAAGGTGCAATGGCGTTTTGCCTTTGCCTTCGATCCGGAGCGAAAGGCTGTGGTTCTGTGTGGTGGTGCGAAGAGCGGTGTAAGCCAGAAACTTTTCTACAAACGCCTGATCGATCTGGCGGACAAACGGTATGACGCGCATTTGAGAGAGATGGAGAAGAAGCATGGATGATCTGGATAGGCTGATGCAGACGCTTCCTGATGATGAACGGCGCGCTGTTGCAGAGCGTACCGGCCAGCTCGTTACGGCGCATAATCTGCGGGAACTGCGGGCACTCGCCGGACGGACGCAGGGAGACGTGTCTGCCGGGACTGGTATCAAGCAGACCAACGTCTCGAGACTGGAGAAGCGGGCCGACATGAAACTATCGACGCTTCGCGATTACGTTGAATCGCTCGGCGGTACATTGAAGATCGTCGCGGATGTTGCGGGCAAGAAAGTCGATCTTTCCAGCATTGCGGAGCGCTCCCGTCACGGTTCCAAGCTCTGAGACGGCGCGCCGGCAGGGGAGGGGACTATAGCCCTGCCGCCTTGGTCAAATTTACGCGGAACCGATCACGTCGTCTCTGGTATTTCCGGGTCATTTCCGCGGAGGCGTGACCGAGGTGTTTTTGCACATAGCGCTCATCGACCTCGGCCGAAGAGGCGAGCCCGGCGCGCAGCGAGTGCCCGGCAAACAGGTGCTCGCGTTGGCTTTCTGACAGGTTACCGCGCACGCCGGCAGCAAGGGCAGCCTTCTTGACCAAGCGCGCAACCTCCTGGTCGTGCAGACGATTCGGCCCGACATCCTTGCCTTTGCTTGTCACGCGGCGGAAGAGGGGGCCTTTGGCAAGTTTCGCGAACTTGATCCAGGTCTCAACTGCGATAACCGGGCAGGTGGCGTCGGAAGAACCGCGCCCCACCTCGACCTCGCGCCACCCCGTTTTGCCACGCAGGGTGATCAGCAGGCCCTTTTCAAGGATTTCGATCCAGCCGCGTCCGTCCTCCGTCTGGTCGCGTGCAAGGTCAAGTCCGGTGATTTCCGAACGGCGCAAACCACCGGCGAAGCCGATGAGCAGCATCGCGCGGTCGCGCATACCGCGCAGCGTACCGCGATCGACTGTTTCCAGCATGGCAATCAGGTCTTCGGGCAGCAACGCTTCTTTTTGCCGGGGAGGGGCTGCATGTTTATTGCGGATGCCGGCCATGACTGTAGCGATAGCCCGATCCCTGCGGTCGAGCGTCATGCCGCGCTGGACAGCGTTCCAACCGATGGCTGAAAGACGCCGCTCGATGGTCGAGACGGAGTTTGGCTTCACGCCGCGCTCGGCCGCCCCGGACGCACAGGCGGTGATGTAAAGGCCAACGACTTGGGGGTCCGGGGGGAGTGGGGTCAGGTTTTGGCGCCGGCACCAGGCGGAGAAATGCTTCCAGTCGCTAGCGTAGGCCCGTCTCGTGTTGGCGGAACTTGCGGCCTCGACGTAGCCACGGGCTCGATCGGTAAGGTCCTGCAGATGGGCCGGGAAGGGGGAGGGCTCTGGTGCAGAAGCTTCCTGCGCGGAAACATTACGGGAAACCGCCGTGCTGTCAGACGGCGCTGAGCTGTCCTGAACATCATTGTCGGCAAGCCGAGGTTTTTGAGATTGCGTTTCATTTGATTTCAATGACTTGCCCGTGTCGTAAAAGTGAGACCGATTCAGAGTAAATGAGACTGGAGGTGTTTTTGAGTCAGAATTTCTGAGACCAGTTTGCAGCTGAACGACGGGTTGGTCATGTCTGATTCTATGGCGCATGAGTTAGACTGGCAAGAGGCGCAGCGGCGCGCCGAAGTCCTGTCGAAACTGCCGGATAGACCGTGCGATGCGGAGGTCCGTTCAGCGATGAACACGCTCGCAATTAGCCGGGCCACCTTGTTTCGGTGGCTGAAACGGTTCCGGCAAGACGAGCGGACCAGCACTTTGCTACCGGGCCGGCGTGGCCCCAGTGCTGGCATGCAGCCGTTTGCCCCAGCCGTGCTTGCCATTGTCGAGCAGCACTTTCAAAAGCTTTTTGCAACGCGGCGGAAGCCCACCTTGACCCGCTTCCAACGGGAGGTGGCCGCGGACTGCCGGATGGCCGGGGTGCAGCCACCGTCCATTAGGCGTCTCAGTCGGTGGCTTCAGACAAAGAACCAGGCCGACCTGATGCGGCGGCGAGAGGGTGCTGACAAATCCGAACGGCTATTCCTCGCGACGCCGGGCGGCCTGGAAGCGAAATCCCCGCTCGACATCGTCCAGATCGATCACACGAAGGTGGATGTCACGGTGGTCGATCCGGTGACGCGCCTGCCGATCGGCCGGCCGACACTAACCTTGGCCATCGATGTCAGTACCCGCATGGCGATGGGCTTCTACCTGTCGCTGGAAGCGCCGTCGCTGACGGCCGTGGCGCTATGTTTGACCCACGCGGTGATCGACAAGACGGCTTGGTTGGCCTCGCGCGGTATTGCCGGCGACTGGCCTGCACACGGGATACCGAGAACAATCCATGTTGATAATGGCGCGGAATTCCATGCCCGCGCCTTTGAGCGCGCCTGCGGCGAGCACCGCATCGACCTTACCTACCGCCCGCCCGGCACGCCACGTTTCGGCGGTCATATTGAAAGGCTGATCGGCACGATGATGGGTGCTGTACACCTCATTCCCGGCTCGCATTTCTCGAACATTCGCGAGCGCGGTGACCTCGATCCGGAAGCCGAGGCGGTGATGACATTGCAGGAACTGGAAACCTATTTGGCCCACGAGATTGTCGGTTCCTATCATGCTCGCATTCACAAAGCCCTCGCTTTGCCGCCAGTGGCGGACTGGAACGCTCGGGTGGGGGATATCGCGGTGCGCAGACCGTCCGACCCGCGGCAGTTCCTGATCGATTTTCTACCGTCCGAGACGCGCACCTTGCAGCGTGACGGGTTGCATCTGTTTCACATCCGTTACTGGTCAGACGAACTGCGCTGGCTGATGGGACCCGATCGAGCGGGTTTGACGGTCAAATATGATCCGCGTGATCTGTCTTGCGTGTTCGTCGCGGCAGGGGAGGGGTATCTGGAGGCGCGCCCGGCTGATCGGACCCGACCCGCGATCGCACTTTGGGAGCATAGGGCTGCGGTCCGTGCTCTGCGCGAACAAGGGCGCCGTGCGGTGGACGAAGGCCTCATTTTCTCAACCATTCTTGCCCAGCGGGCGCTGATCGACGAGGCGACACGAACGACCAAAGCAATGCGAAGAGATGCTGCCCGACGCGCGCATCTCACGCCGACAAAGATGATCGATCTGACCGCGGAAGAGGGACCTGTCGGCGACGACGAACCATTACAATTGCCGTACTTCGCGGTGGAGGAATGGGATGACTGATGATTTTTCGCATCTCTTTCCGCCCAGTCGGCTCGTTGCTGCGCTTGGCGCCCAAGAACGTATCCGCAGGATCCGCGCCGACCGCTGGATCAACTATCCCCGCGCCGAGCAGGCTCTCGCGAAACTCGAGGAGTTGCTCCTCTTCCCGCAACGCGCCCGCATGCCCAACCTCCTTGTCGTTGGAGCCAGCGGCATGGGAAAGACGATGATCGTTGAAAAGTTCGCGCGCGATCATCCTTCACACTTTGACACAGTAACGGGACGGATGCAGATGCCGGTAATCGTCGTCCAGATGGTGCCGGGACCCGACGAAGCGCGGTTCTACAAGCGGCTGCTGGCGACGATCGGAGCGCCCGAGCCGCCTCGGGCAACACTGTCGGTGCTCGAGAGCCTGACTTTACGGCTGCTTTTGGAAATCCGTCCAGGACTGCTGATCATCGATGAGGTCCACAGCCTGCAGGCAGGCACGGTGCGGGAGCAGACCCGTTTTTTGAACATGCTGCGCTTTCTCGGTAACGAACTCAGGGTTCCACTCGTCTGCGTCGGCACACAACAGGCGCGCAATGCGCTTCGCACCGACGATCAACTTGTGCGCCGCTTTGAAGCCTTCGCATTGCCGCCGTGGCAGAATGATCAGGATTTCGCCGGTCTGGTCGGAAGCCTGCAACGCACTTTACCCCTGCGGCGACCGACAGAGATCGCGGATGTGATGCTAAAGCGCCTGATCGAGGTCACCGGCGGCATAACGGCCGCTGTGTTCTCATTGATGGGCAGGCTTGCCGTCGCCGCGATCGAAAGTGGCGAGGAACGGATTACGTTCAGCGCCGTGGCTGACAAGCGCAACCTCCTGGCGCTTTTGGGAGAGCCTGTGTGATGTGCGCGCCGTCATTAACGCAGCTCCCTGTTGTGCCGAGACCTGCGCGGGACGAGCGATTGTCTTCCTGGCTCAATCGGCTGGCGCAGTTCTACGCTATGCCGATCAACGTGTTTTTGGCGGACTGTGGTTTGAATCGCAATGGTGCGGCGGCTCTCGAATGGCGGCTCGGGGAAGGGGAGGGGGCTATCCTGGCTTGCCGTACCGGCATGACGGTCGAGGCGCTCCGGACGATGACTTTCGAGAAGATCGCACCGCAAGCTCGGCTGATGATCGCCCCGGGTAATCGATATGTCTGCCCCGGTTGCCCGGCTGGCATTCATCCAAAGCGCCGGGCTTTCCCTTGGAACTTCTGGTGTCGCGAGCACAACCTTCGGCTGGCCGCGAGCGGCGGCAGGAATCTGGAGGAGTGGTTCCCGGAAACGGTACTGGCGCTATTGGATTTCAGCGCGCATGACGGCGCGATGCGCTTGGCAGACTGGGCGCACGGTAGGGACGAGGGGGTGCCCTCGGTCCCGCAACTGTTGGATTTCCTGACCACACGCCACCGCAAATCGTCGCCACCATCACTCGCAGAACAGCCAATCCTGTCTCTGGAAGCCCGCCGGGCCAATCACGATTTCCTCACCCGTCCGATTGCAAGGCAGGCGTTGCTGATCGTCGTGCCGGAATATGACCGGGTGGCCCCTGTCCTTGCAAAGCCAGTGCGTGCCGGCCTGTTATCGCTGGCGCAGGGCTCTTTGTTGCAGAATTTTGCCCTCACTGCGGGCCTTGGACGTATGTCCACTGATCCCGTCGGTTATGCCGCAATGGTCTTGTGGGCGAGTGACGGGGAAGGTGAGCACCGCCTACGGCAAGCTTTACGCGGGTGGCCCCTTGCATTACGTCGGCGCATCTATGGGCGGTTCCAGCGCCTTAACAGGATTGAAGCACAAGCGAGCCACGCCACGGGATGGCGGAGTCTCACCAATTCCGATTCACCCAGTCTCACAATTACGCTCGGGGAATCTCATAATCATGCGCGAGATCGCCGCCCAAGCCCTTGAGTCTCACCAATTCCGTGCGTCCGACAATCATTTTCCGGGTTTTGCTCGATGATTTGGGCCATTCCCTCTATAATGAGTAAAATGACTGATAATGCAATCTTATCCGTCGTAAATACTTGCCGACAGAGTGTGCGGTTTGGTGCATTAGACCTATCGCAAACTGCACGCCTGATATATGCTTCGCCGCATGGATTCGCTTGCATCTGCACCTTCACTACCGGCCGCCTGGCCGCACCGCCTCCCGTCCTGGGCCTTGCTGCGTCGCCGGGAAATGGGCCAGCACGGCGAGGTCGATGCTGCCTTTTCTGCCGGCATCGCTTTGAAATCGCTTGATGATCTCGTGCGTTCTGAATCCGCCTGGGCCGGCTGCTGGCGCGCCCGGCAGGCGCTGAAATGTGCCGCGGCCGCCGTCCGGCTGATGGGCCGCAACGAGGACGAACACGCATTGCGTGATGCGCTTTTGCTCACTGCCGCTGGAGACGATCCGGGGCCGGCCGGCAAGGTGGTTTTGGCCTTCAAAAGGGTTTCGGCACGAAAACCCGGCTTTTCCTCGAAGCACGTTGGCGAACTTGCTGATCTTTTGGGTCTCGCCTGGGACGAGCCGCTCATAGCTGCTGTCAGTCATGCGGCCGATGACGCACTTCAATCCGGCCGGCCGGCGCCCGTTGCCGCAGCCGAGCTGGTGACAGCGATCTGTGCCTCCCGGCCGGATGCCGAGCCGCTCGCCTGGATGCTTGCCGATAGTGTCATCGCCGCAAAACTCAAATGGCCGTTTCCGGTGCCGCTGCTGATGGGTGAACGGTTTGGGCCGGCCTTCCGCACCCTTGGAGGGAGAGGGCGCGTCCGCCCCGCCGAACCCGCATTCGCGGGGGCGCTTTGTTTGGCTCTGGTTGGTGGCATTGAGAGCGCCATGCGCTCGGCTGGCGAAATCGCCCGGCGATCCGATCAGCTTGTTGCTGTGGCGCCAAAACTGCGCACCAAGGGGGCCGAGCCAGTGATTCAGGCATTGCTCAATGAGGATGCGATGGCGGCCTCGGCCCCCGGAACCGATCTGTCCCGCTGGGCGGCAACCCGGCTGTTCGAGCGGCTGGAGAGTTTTGGCGCTGTGCGCGAGTTGTCTGGCCGCACGTCGTTCCGGATTTATGGATTGTGAGCGTGGCCAAATCGACCGCAGCAAAAATATCCCGCGGCAAACGAAAAACGCCCCAGACGAACGGCGCAAGCGAATGCTTGTTTGATCGGGAGCTGGAAGAATTGCCGCAGGAGCTGCGCTGGCGCGAATGGATGCTGCGGGTCGAGGCGGTGATTTTTGCTTCAGCCGAGCCGGTCACCCGCGAGATTTTGGCGCGGGTCGTCGGAAAGGATTGCAGCATTGACCTGCTGATTGATGATCTGCGCGAGGAACTTCGTTCCCGGCCGTATGAGCTGGTTTCGGTCGCCGGCGGCTGGCAGCATCGAACCCGTCCAGCTTACGCGCCCGCGATCCGGGCCTCGGTGGCGCCGACGCGCTCGGCCGCTGCGGTTCTGTCCGAGCACGAGTCCATGGTGATGATGGCGATTGGTTATTTCCAGCCGGTGACGAGGAGTGAGCTCGGTAAGATTTTTGGCAAGGAGGTTTCCCGCGATACGATCAGCGCATTGCGCGGCGCGGGGTTTGTTTCGTCGGGACCGCGCAGTCCGACGCCGGGGGCGCCGTACACCTATGTGACAACCAGGCATTTTCTGTCGGCCTTCGGCATGGAGACGCTGCGCGACCTGCCCGACATGGAAGCGCTTGAGGATGCAGGGTTGCTCAGCCGACATGCGGTAAACACGGAAACGCTTTCGGTCGAACCGGACGATGACGAGTTGGTGGAATAGCCAAAATATCTGCTGATGCAGGAAGGCAATCCAGACCGCCGAATCGATCCACGCGCCAAAAGCGAATGGCGCAGGAGTCTAAAACGTGCTAGAGTGTACACAATTCAACACGAGGTTTGTTCGATGACCACCAGTACTACCATGACGATTCGGGTTCGGCCCGATGTAAAAGAAAAGCTCGACCGGATCGCGGCTGACACGCAGCGCAGCAAGTCATTCCTCGCCGGCGAGGCCGTCGCGGCCTATGTTGAGCGTGAGCTTGAAATCATCGATGGCATCAAACGCGGCATGGCCGACGCGGCGGCTGGCCGCGTCGTATCCCACGACGATGCCATGGCCGAGATCTATGCCGTCATCGACGCGGCCGAAGCGAAGCGAGCAGGCAAAGCGTGAGACGGCCAGTTACTTGGTCCCGCGAGGCGCTGGACGACATCAAGGAACAGGTCGCTTTTATCGCGCAGGATAATCCGGCCGCCGCGAGACAGGTTGCGGATCGCATCCGAGACGTGGGCAAGGCCCTTGGCGACATGGTGACGGGCCGCCCAGGTAGGGTAACAGGCACCTATGAAAAATCCCTCGCCCGGTTGCCCTATATCATCGCATATGAGGTGCGCCCGATCGTTGGCGGTGAAAGTGTCGTGATCGTGCGTGTCATCCACACGGCTCGGGACTGGCAAGCCGAGAGCTGGCCGCAAGAGCATTAAGGACGGATTCACGTTCTCAGCTTATGGGTGGGCATTGTGTTTCTAAGGCCGGGGCGGTCTACAGCACCGCTGGCGGTACGACCAAGATCATCGTCGATCACATCCTGACGCCCAGGCGCTATAAATCCGGCGGGCATCGTAAACTTAACGGCAACGAGGGCAGACAATGCCACCGGCCTATTTCGCCGATCATGCTCGGGCGATTTTCGCCCACAGGTTCATCGCCGCTGAACGCAATTCGCGATAATGCTTGGAAGGGATGTCGTGGCGCGGGATGTGGAATAGGTTGGCGATTGGGTCATGGATGGAGACAAAACGTTGTAGATGTCGCTGTGACTTGAAGCGTTTCATGATCCGCTCTCGTCGCCGGACTGGCTGGTGAGAATTCTCCGCCCGATTATTCAACCCTTTGTGGGAACGATGCTCGACACCCGGCATGATCTCTCGCTTTGCTGCGCCGTAGGATCGCAGCTTGTCTGTGATCATCACTCGCGGCGATCGTCCCTGGCCCTTCAAGAGCTTGCGCATCAGGCGCTTGGCGGCCTTGGCATTTCGGCAGCTTTGAACGAGAACCTCCAAGACGAAACCGTCCTGATCGACTGCGCGCCACAGCCAATGCTTCTTGCCACGGATTCAAACAACGGCTTCATCCAGATGCCACTTGTCCCCAAGCCGACCGGATGATCGACGCCGGATGTCGTTGGCAAAGGTGCGGCCGAATTTCTCCGCCCACAGCCGGACGGTTTGGTGCGAGACAATGATCCCGCGGGCAGCCAGCAAGTCCTCGACCATTCGCAGGCTGAGAGGGAACCGGAAATAGAGCCACACGGCGTGGGCAATGACTTCAGGGGGGAAGCGATGGCGGCGATATAGTGGATCACGGTCTGTCATAGCCCGACATTCGCACATCAAGTGCCACATTCCGTTAAGTTGACGATGCCGCTGGATCTTCATGGCGATGTGGAACCAGTCGATGATGTGGGTTGTCGGCTTCGGCATGGCTCGGGGCACCCGCTTGAGAATTTCTGCGCCGTCCGAAATCACCGTCACATCGCCAAAGCCGCGATATCCGACTCCTTCGAGCGCGTGGAGGGCGCGATCGCGAATTGCTTGCTGGGCGGTGCTACCGGTGACGAAATAGCGGCCACCTAGTTCGCCTCGTCCTCCGCGGCCGCATCGGGCAACGACGAGCTCGAAGTTTCGAGCTGCGTTGGGCTCGGCGCTGCGAACATGAGCGGTATCGATGCTGATGACGAATTCCTTGCGGCGATCGCCGGGAAGCTGCATCGCAAGCTGGCGACGGTCATCCGCTTGAGCTCTCGCCTTCCATGTTTCCCGCATAATCTGGTCGTCGAGACGTTCGCCGATCCTGATGGTCCGCTTGCGTACGGTCGTATATGTCTCGGTAGGTTCAACGGGCAGAAAATCAGCCAGCACCTTCGCCGCCTGCCTGTAAGGCATCATGCTCCCCAGCCGCGCCGTCAGTTCCATCAGCTCAGGCGTCGCTCGATCGGGGCAGATTTCCTTCAGCGGCGCGAAAGTGCCGTCCATGCCAGGACAGCAATCCCGGCACAGCATCCAGCGGGGGTTGCGAACCTCCGCGGTGCCGAAGACGGTTCGGATCTGGCGCGCCGTGTAGTCCTTGACCGGCCGGAACGTGTGGTAGTCCGGGCAGACCCGACGGAAGAGGGAGTAGGTCTCCGCCTCATGGGCTACGACTGCGCTTTGCAGCGCCGTCATAATCGTCTTGCCGTCCTCAATCGACAGGCCAATGTCGCCGTCAAACAGACGTTCCCAACTCTTGTCGATACGAACCGCCTTCCGGCAAACGTCGCCGAACTCGTTCTTCCCCTCGATCGTGATCGTCCATTCCACCGCCATCGCTGCCTCTCCGAACAAAGCGATGCTGATGGACTGCACTGACCTAACAACCGGTATCCGACCCCAGAGAAATTACCGGTCTCAAACAAAACCCCGCCAAGAATGACGGGGTTTGCCGGCAGTGTGGCCCGACGAACAGTCGTCGGATTGGCTTTGGTGCCATGGGAACCAGATTATCTGGGTTCCGTTCGGGAGCGCGGAAGCCTAGTTGGCGCGGGCGTATGTCGTCGCGTCGATCTTGCTCCAGATCTCGCGCTTCATCAGTTCGGCGAAGGCGGCCTCATCGGTCTTGATGTCCTTGGTGAGTTCCGTCCATTTCTTTGCAAGCTCCATGAATCTCTGGATCTTGCCCTCGGCATCTTGGACGCCGTAGGTGGATTCCATCGCCTTGGCCGCCGAAATCGCGTCATTGGTGGCGAAATCGCGGGTGGCCGCGAGCAATTCGTCATCCGGTTGGACGAAGGTCACGCCCTTGGCGATGGCCGCCTCCTTGGCTGCGCGGTTTGCTATTTCGTACTGCACCGCGACGTGGGCGTTGCCGCGGGCCGTCAGGTCAAGGATGCCAGCCCTCTGTTCGTCGGTGAGGCCGTTCCAGACGTCGCGGTTCATCGAATAGACCGAGACAGCGTTGAAGGTGCCAAGTGGAAGCTCTGTCACGTATTTGGCCACTTCGGAGAGGTTGAGGTTGATGAGTTCGGTCGTGGGATGCAGGTTGGCGTTGATGACGCCCTGGCTCAAGCCCTCATAGACTTCCGTGGCCGACAGCGTGGACGGGGAGGCGCCGAAATGCTCGGCCCAGCGGGTGTAGACGCCGGCGCCGCTGCGGATCTTCAAGCCCTTGAGATCAGCCAGGGTCGTCACCGGAGTGGTCGAAAACAGGCGGTACACCGGAGAGGCCGTGGTTCCGAGATAGACCTGGTTGAAGCGCTCGAACTCCGCCAAGCACGGTTCGCAGTTGAAAATATACTCGGAGACGGCGCCCGACATCGTGATGCCGTCCTCGCCGAGCATGCCGAGTTCGCCGACGATGTTGGATTCGCGGAACTCCGCCGGAAAATAGGCGATCACCGCGAGACCGACATCGGCCACGCCATCGCGGATCCCGGGCACGGTCTCGCGGAAGTTGAGCAGCGTCCCGTAATACTCTTCTGCCTTCATCGTGTTGTTGGTGGCAGCGGGAAGTTCCTTGGCGAAATAGGTGTATGCGGTCACCCAGGTATGCGACGGCGGCAGGCCGACATTGATGCGAAGCACCTTCTGGTCTTCGGCTCGAGCGGCCTGTGTGGCGACGAGCGCCCCGAGCGTCAGCGCGGCGACACTGCTGGCTATGCAGAATTTTCGAAGCATGGCGATTCTCCTCCTGTCGGCATTGATCCAGACATCAGCGGCGCGCCTCTGAAGCCGGCCTCCACGGAAACCCGCCGCCGACTGCGCGGATGTCCAGATGACGAACTATCCGATGAATCCGGATACCTTGCAAGCGTTTGTTTGAATTTTGTGAGCCCGTTTTACGGTCCGTTGCGCGACACTCCCAAGTCCCGCCGGGAAGTGCCCATCCATATGATATTGAAAGATAAATATATCCTTCCGGCTGCACCTGAACCGATGACTCCGCTGTGCCAAAACCTTCGGTGCCTGTCTTTCAACAGGCTTCGCGGGCCATGGGTCGGGCGCGTGCCGGGGGTTCAGTTTGGCATCAGGGAGGGCAGGTAGGTGATGATTTCAGGGGCCGCGATGATCAATGCCACCACCGCCAGGTCGGCGACAATAAACCAGATAACGCCACGGAAAATCGTGCCGAGCGAGGCGAGATTGCCCACCGCGCTCTTGATGACAAAGACGTTGATGCCGATGGGGGGCGTGATCATCCCCACCTCCAGGAGCTTGACGAGGAATATGCCGAACCAGATGAGGTCGATATTGGCCTTGTCGAGGATCGGCAGCAGCACCGGCAAGGTGAGAAGCATGGCGCCCAGCGGTTCGAGGAACATGCCCAGCAGAAGGTAGAGCAGGGTAATGCCCACGAGCAACGCCACGCCGCTGAGTTCGAGGCTGATGATCGTGCTTGCGATGAGTTCGCTGGTGCCTGTAAGCGCCAGGAAGCGGGTGAGCAGATTGGCGCCGACCGAAATGATGAACAGAGTACCGGTGGTCGAGAGCGTGTCCACAATCGAGCGCCAGGTTGCCTCCTTAGTCAACTGGCCGCGCAGCGCGGAAAACATGAGTGCCAGAAGAGCGCCGACGGCAGCGGCCTCGGTGGCCGTGAACAGGCCCGAGAACATGCCGCCCAGAACGAGCGTAACGAGAATGATGATGGGCCAGGTGTCGAGGAGCTTGGCGATGCGCTCGCGCATCGGCGGCGTCTCGTCGATGCGCGGGGCAAGCATTGGATTGTACATCACCCGGGCGATGATGATGAAGACATAGGACAGCGCGGTGATGATGCCGATGATGGCGCCGCCGACGAAAAGCTGGTTGATCGGAACCTGAACGAAGATGCCGTAGAGGATGAGAAGGATCGACGGCGGGATGAGTGCGCCAAGCGTGCCGGCGGCGGCAATCGAGCCTGTGGCCAGGGCAGGGTCGTATCGGTTTGCAATCATCTGCGGCACGGCGATGCGTCCCATCGCCGCCGCGCATGCGATCGAGGAGCCGGTGACCGAAGCAAAGCCCGCCGATGCGAAGACGGAGGTCACGGCGAGGCCGCCGGGCAGGCGCACCAGCCAGACCCTGCAGGCTTCAAACAGCCCCTTGGTCAATCCGGCATGAAAGCAGATGTAGCCCATGAGGAGAAACATCGGAATGGCGGACAGCGTCCACTTGGCGGCAAAGTCATAGGGAACGGCGGTGAGCAGGCCCCAGGCTGGCCTGAGCCCGACTGTCGCCCAGATGCCGGAGAAGGAGACCGCGATCAGCGAGATGCCGATCGGCATGCGCAGCAGCAGCATGACCACCAGCGCGCCGATCCCGTAAAGACCGATGATTTCGTTCTGCACTTAGACTTCTCCCAGGGGAAGGTCGCCCTTGGGCGCCGCCGGCGCGCCGAAGGCTTCGGCTTCGTCCGTGCCGGTAACGGCGCAGCCGAGCCGCACGGCCAGCACGAGCGCATAGAGGCCAAATCCGACGGGCAGGATGAAATATCCCGGCCAGATCGGGATCGACCGGTTGAGTTCGATGACAAAGGAGCCGTAGCTGTAGGCTTTCATGGCCTCGAGCCAGAGCGCGTAAGCGACGGTGCCGGCGACAATCGCGGAGACCAGCCAGGTCAGCGCCAAGAGCCAAGCCCGCAGCTTTTCGCCAAGCAGCTGGCTCACCACTTCGACGGCGATGTGGCTGTCGGTCCGCTCGGCCACCGCCAGCGGCAGGTAGGCGACGACGAGCATGTAGTAGCTTGTGATAAGGGTGGTCGTACCTGGAACCGCGATTTGGAACAGGTTGCGCAGCGCGACGTCAATGATGATCTGCACCATCATGAGCGTGACAGCCGCAGCGCCGACAAGTGTCGAGAATGTGACGAGGTATCCGACCAGGCGGGCGACGGGCTTCATCACAGTCGCCCGGAGCAATGGCTCGTCAATGCCGGAGAGCCTGGGCGGGAACATTCCGGCATGCCGGCGAGCGGCCGCATGCCGACGGACTTCGGGGTAGAGTGTACCATGATCCCTCCCTGCGCAGGCACATGTCAACCTCCCGTTCGAGTGGCGGAGGTGGCTGGCCCTATCATTATTCTAACGCTTGTTTGATTGGTACTGAAGCCCCCCGAGCTTGTCAACACGGAGAAATTTAACTGCCGCAAATTCTACCAAATATTTGTTTGACTCGCAGTTGCCGGCGCTGGCACACTGCACCCGTTCCGTCACCCAGAGCCCTGTCAAAAGCGATCTCATAGCAATGAAATTTCCCCATTCCAAGCCTCCGAAGCGCGGCGCTTTTCACCCGATTGTGCCCGGCATTCTCTGGGGGCGCCTGCCCACCCCGTATCAGCTCGATCATGTGAATATCTACTTGATCAAGGAAGCGGATGGCTGGGCTATCATCGAAGCCGGTGCGAACACCCAGGCAGGGCGCGATCTCTGGCCCCTGCTTCTCGAAGCGTTGCCGGAGCCGCGCAGGATCACCCGCATCATCGTCACGCACTCGCATCCCGACCATGTCGGCGCAGCGGGCTTCCTCTGCGAACTGACAGGCGCGCCGCTAGTCATGACCAAGCGCGAATATCATCTAGCCATCGAGATGCTGGAGAATGCGGAAGTCGATCGGGGCACCTACCGGACCTTCTTCCAGCGGCACGGGCTGAGCGACGTGACGACAGACATAGTCCTCTCGCTGAGCTATGACTACCGCGTCGGCATGGGGCGACTGCCAACGCATTGCGACTATATTGTCGATGGTGACATCATGACGATCGGCGAGCGCGAGTATGCCGTGATTACAGGCGGCGGCCATTCACCACAGCTCGCCATGCTGTACGACAAGGAGAGAGGTATTTTGATCTGTGGCGACCAGGTGTTGTCACGCATCTCTCCCAATGTAGGCGTGCTCGCGATGCAGCCCGAAGCCGATCCGCTCGCCCAATATCTCGCCTCACTGGAGCGATTGAGGCAGATGGTACCTGCCGGGGTGCTGGTGCTGCCGGGTCACGAACTTCCCTTCTACGGCCTGCACCAGCGTATCGACGAACTGATCGCCCATCATGAAGATCGTTGCCGCGCCATAGTGATGGCTTGTGAAAACGTTGCGCTGACGGCAAATGAACTCGTTCCGCATGTTTTCGGGCGGGCGTTTCGCGAGAGCCAGCTTGGCTTCGCCATGACCGAGACCCTTGCGCATGTCAATCTGCTGCGCGGTCGGCGACGATTGGTTGAGGAAATGGTCGGCGAGTCCTGTGCCTATCGGAGCCAAGCTGGCTGACTCTGGCCGTGACAGATCGAGTGTCAGGAAACCTGGCGGTCACGTCCTTCCCAGAACGGCGCGCGCAGCGTTTTTTTGACGACCTTGCCGCTCGGATTGCGCGGCAATTCGCCCACGAAATGGTATGACCGCGGCACCTTGAAGCCCGCGAGCCGTTCCCTGGCGAAGCCGGTGAGCTGCTCGGGCGTTGAGTCCATCCCCGGACGAAGGACGACGAAGGCGGCGACTTCCTCGCCCCAGGTCTCGTTCGGGATGCCGATCACGGCCACCTCGGCCACGGCCGGATAGTCGCTCAGCACCGCCTCGACCTCGACCGAATAGACATTTTCCGCGCCGGTGACGATCATGTCCTTGATGCGGTCGTGAATGTAGAGATAGCCGTCCTGATCCAGATAGCCCGCGTCGCCGGTGTGGAGCCAGCCGTCGGCGTCGATGGTGCGCGCGGTTTCCGCGGGAAGCTGCCAGTAGCCTTCCATCTGGGCGACGGAGCGGATGGCGACTTCGCCGATTTCGCCGGCCGGAAGCCTGCCGCCGTCCGCATCGAAGATCGCGAGCTCGACGGCCGGGAGCGGCAATCCGGCGGCGCGCAGCCGCGGGGAGTCGAGATCGAGGTGATCCTCCGGCGGCAGCGCCACCACGGTGCCGATCGTCTCGGTCATGCCGTACATCTGGGTGAAGCCGCAGCCGAAGACCTCGACGCATTCGCGCAGCAGCGCCGGCGAGATCGGGCTCGCGCCATAGTTCATGGTTCGGATCGAGGAATAATCGATGCTCCGGGCGCGGGGATGGCGGACCATCATCTGCATCGCCGCCGGCACCACGAACATCTTGGTCACCCGGTCGAGCTCGATGCGGTCGAACACGGCGTCGATCTCGAACTGGCGCTCGATGATCGTGCGGGACCCGTAGAACACGCCCCAGATCCCCCATCCGGTGCCGCCGATATGGGAGATCGGCATGGACAGATAGCTCACATCGTCATCCGACCAGCGGTTCCAGGCGACGTCGGCGCGCGCCATGTTGCCCAGGTGGACGGCGAAGGACCCTTGGGTCAGCATCGCCCCCTTGGGCTTGCCTGTCGTGCCGGAGGTGTAGAGCTGCACCGCCAGGTCGGAGGGCTGCGGCCTGCGCCCGACCGGAGTGTCCGCAGCGCCCGCGAGGAACTCGGCCAGGCCCGGATGCGCGCCGCCGGGTTCGGATCGCAGCACCGGCGCATCCGGCGCATGGCGTTCGGCCAGTTCCGCGAACGCCGCCGAATCCGGCCCGAGGATGATGAGGGAGGGCGCCGCATCGGCGATGATGTGGGCGATTTCAGCGGGGGCAAGCCGCCAGCCGACCGGAACCACGACGGCGCCGACCTTCATGGCCGCAAACAGCGCGACGAAATAGGCGTCGGAATTCTTGCCCAGCCAGACGATGCGCGCGCCTTCGCCGACACCAAGGCCTGTCAGTCGGTGGGCGAGCTGGTTGGTCAGGCGCTCGAACTCGGCAAAGCTGGTGCGCCGTCCTTCGAACTCGAAGACCACGGCATCCGGACGATTGCGGGCATGGCTGGCCAGCACATCCACCAGGGTGCGCGCACCGCTGTCTTCAAGGGTCTCAGTCATCCTCGTCCTCCCCGCGAGCTGGCGGAAGCTCTTTACCTCATGGGCGCGATTCTATAGAACGATTGTTAGAATATCCAGAGTGGAACTGAACCTCATGGCTCTGCCTCAAAGCCTGTCCGGACGCCTGCGTCTGCCCGCCATCGCCGCGCCGATGTTTCTCGCCTCCGGCCCAGATCTCGTGGTCGAAACCTGCAAGGCTGGCGTAATCGGCACCTTCCCGGCGCTGAACCAGCGCACCAGCGAAGGCTACGAGGCCTGGCTCGAGGAGATCGAAGCCCGGCTCGCGGACACACCCGCCGCGGCCCCCTTCGGCGTCAACCTGATCGTCCACCGCTCGAATGCGCGGCTTTCGCGCGATCTCGACCTCACCGTCAGCCACAGGGTGCCCGTCGTCATCACTTCTCTCGGCGCGGCGCGCGAGGTGGCGGATGCGGTGCATTCTTATGGCGGCCTCATCTTTCACGATGTCATCAACCGCCGCCATGCGGAAAAAGCCGCCGAGGCAGGCGTGGACGGCATCATCGCGGTCTCGGCCGGGGCGGGAGGGCATGCAGGCATGCTCAGCCCCTTCGCGCTGATCTCCGAGATCGCCCAAGTCTTCTCGGGGACCATCATTCTTTCAGGCTCGATAGGTACCGGAGCGCAGATCGCCGCCGCGCGCATGATGGGTGCGGACCTTGTCTATATGGGCACGCGGTTTTTGGCCACGCGCCAATCCATGGTCGACGCCGCCTACAAGCGCATGCTGGTCGAGAGCAGGGCTGCGGACATTCTCTACACCGACGCGATCTCGGGCGTTCACGCCAATTTCCTGCGCCCGAGCCTGGTCGCTGCGGGGCTTGATCCGGACAATCTGGTGTCTCACGGCGCCCTCGAGGTCGACAATGAAGTGAAAGCCTGGAAGACGATCTGGTCGGCGGGCCAGGGCGTGGGCGCCATCGACGACCTGCCGGAAGTCTCGGACCTCATCGCCCGGCTGCGATCCGACTATGCCCTCGCCATGGCGGGGGCGGCCTCCGATCCGTTCGCAGAAAAGTAGACCGGCGGCTGGAAAAGCCGCCGGCGGAGTTGACCTGGCAGGAACTGTCTTGCCGCATCGGAGGGCGGACGCCTGCCGCGGGACCTTATCAGCGGGGCTTCTGCGCCGGAGCGCTGAACCTGTCCCTCAAAAGATGCTTCTGGATCTTGCCCACCGCGTTCTTCGGCAGGGCGTCGATGAATTCGACACGCTTCGGCACATTGTAACCGGCCTTGCGCTGTCGCACGAAGGCCTGGATGTCGGCGGCAAGCTCTGGGCCCGGCGCATGGCCGGGCGCGAGAACGAGGACCGCGCACACCATCTCCTCGTAGACCGGATCGTCGAGGCCGATAACCGCGTTGTCGGCGACGGCGGGGTGCTGCGCGATCGCATCCTCGACCTCCTTGGAATAGACATTGTGGCCGCCCGAGCGGATCATGTCCTTCTTGCGGTCGACGATCCACAGGAAGCCGCGCTCGTTCATGACACCGACGTCGCCGGTGTGGAGCCAGCCGCCGCGCATCATCTCGGCGGTGGCGTCGGGATTGCGCCAGTAGCCCGACATCTGCGGACCGCGCAGGCAGATTTCGCCGTGCTCGCCGCGGGCCACGCGATGGCCGTCGTCGTCGAGCAGCGCGAGTTCCACCCCGGGAATGGCGCGGCCGATCGAGCCCCAGTTCTCGAACACCTCGTAGGGTCGGCAGAGTGTGGCGAAGGTGCCGGCCTCGGTGAGCCCGTAGCAATGCGCCATCTCGATCCTGCCTTCGCGCGCGCCGAATGCATCGGCAGCGCGGTCGAGAATGCCGCTCGGGTCATAGGCACCGTAGTAGAGCAGCCGGACGGAGCTCTTGTCGGTGGCCTTGAACTTCTCGTGCGTCAGCAGCGCGTTGAGCATGGTTGGCACGGTCAGGATCACCGACACCTTCTCGCTCGCGATCAGGTCGAGCACCCGGCCCGGCTCGAACTGGGCCGACAGCACCACGGTCGCGCCGGCCAGCACGAACAGCTTCTGGTGATCCCAGTTGCCGACATGGAAGGGCGGGAAATAGTTGGCGAAGATGTCGTTCTGGCGGATGCCGAGCGCGCCCGCCATTGCCTGGCCGTCCATAACGCTGCGGGCATTCGAGAGCATCGCGCCCTTCGGCCGCCCAGTCGTGCCGGAGGTGTAAAGGATCATGTGGATCCAGTCGGGCTCGGCCTTGATGTCGGGTTCGCTGTCGGGCGCGCCGGCCATGAAAGCCTGCCAGTCGGGGCCAGGCGCCTCGCCCGCGACCGGAAACTCGACAACCCGCATCGGCCGGTCGCCAAGCGCCTCGGCGATCACGTCGGCGAACTTCGCCTGCCTCAGGATTAGCGACGGCTCGCCGTTCTCGATGATGTGGCGATGCTCCTCGGCCCGGTGCCAGAAATTGAGCGGCAGCAGGATCGCGCCGATCTTGGCAGTGGCGAAGTAGAGGCAGAAATAGTCGGCCGTGTTGTAGCCGAGCACGGCGACGCGGTCGCCATGGCCGATGCCGGCGCCAAGCAGCGCATGTGCCAGGCGGTTGGTGCGGCGGTTGACGTCATCGTAGCTCAGCCGCTCGCTTTCACTCACCAGTGCGAGCTTGTCCGGGATCGACCGGGCATTGAGCCGGACAATGTCGCCAACCGTCATCAGTCTGTTCGTGTCGCTCATGGCTTGTCCTAAAGTTCGAAAACGCGGGCTGCGTTGCCTCCCAGCCACTTGTCGATGACCGCATCCTTGAGCGGCAGGGCGCGCACCTCGTCGATCAGCGCCGCGATCGTGGTGCCGAGCAGCGTCCAGGTCGAGCCGAAGATCACCTTGTCCTGCAGCATGCGGTTTCCGTAATAGAGCAGCGGCTCCCAGCCGGAGGAGGGGGCGGTGAAGTGCTTGGGACGGTGCGCCGAGATGTCGAGATAGACGTTGGGATGACGCCAGGCGACCATCACGCCATCCGCCACCCAGGGCCAGCAGGCGTGCAGCACGACGATCTTGAGCTTCGGGAACGCATTGGCCATCGCGTCGATGTAGCGCGGATGGCCGATGTCGTAGGGAACGACCTTCCACCAGTTGATGCCGCCATGGATAAGGATCGGCACGCCGAGACGCTCGCAATTGGCAAAGACGCGCGACAGCCGGCCTTCGGTCGGAAGCAGCTTCTGCTTGAACGGCGACAGCACGAAGCCGCGCATGCCGAGTTCGCGCACGCTGCGCTCCATATCGTCGACGGAGGCGTCGTCCCAGGGGTCTACGCCGCCCATGCCGACCAGGCGGGAATCCTTGGCGACGAATTCAGCCACCGCTTCATTGGTGCTGGTCTCGACGCCGACCGACTTGGCGTAGAGTTCGTTGTAGACGACCGCCTTGTCGACCTTGCCTTCATCCAGCATGGCGTAGAACGCGGCGTCGGTCGGGCACATCTTGCGGCCGGCCTCCATCGCCTCCGCCTCGATCTGGGCGCGCGATTTGCCTGCAACTGCGGCCGGGTTGAAGTGCTCGAGATAGCCATCCATGCGGGCAAGCGTCTGCTGGGCGTGTGCGAAGGCTTCGGGCGAGGGAACGAAGCTCGATATGGCGTCAACGATCATGTCTGGTGTTCCTTGATCTTGGCGTTTGCGGATGCGCGCGCGCGGGCGCGGGCGGAGAGAACCTGTCCCATCGAGGCGAGGCCGCGGGGAAGGACAATGGTGACGATGAGCAGGACCGCGCCGTATACCAGGAGCTTGACATGCGGGTCCATCTCCAGGACTTCGGGCAGGCCGGTCAGCAGCACAGAGCCGAGCACCGGTCCCCAGAGTGAGCCGAGCCCGCCGACCGCGAGCACCACGAAGGCCTGGAAAGAGGCTGCGAAGAAGGTAAAGGGCTCGGGCGAGATGTACTGGACGATATGGGCGTAGAGCACGCCGCCGATCGAGGCGATCGCGCCAGAGATGGCAAACGCCGCGACCTTGTAGCGGGTGGTGGAGAAACCGAGCGAGCGGGTCATCATGTCATCGGACTTGATGCCGCGCAGGATAAGCACAAAATCCGACCGCCGGGCAATGGCCGCCACGATCATCAGCGCCAGGAAGATCGCCGCGGTGATGAGGAACATGCCGGATGTGGTGGCGCCGTCGATGGCAAGCGGGCCGATGCCGATCTCGCCTGGCCGGGTGATGCCGCCCATGCCCATCGGTCCGCCGGTGGCGGCAACCCAGTTGTTGGTGACGTCCGAGACGATCATGCCCAGCGCAAGCGTGGCGACAGCAAAGTGCAGGTCCCTGGTGCGCAGCATCAGCGGCCCGATGACGACGCTGATCAGGGCGCCGGCGGCCGGCATGACCAGCAGCGCCACGAACATCGGCATCTGGTAGCTCACGCTGAGCGCCGCCGCCCCATAGGCGCCCAGGCCATAAAAGGCGCCGAGGCCGAGATGGAAATAGCCGGCATAGCCCAGGATGAAGTTGAGGCCGAGTGCGAGGATCGCCCACAGCATCATCAGCATGGCGACGGTCACGTAATAGCCGTTGCCGGTGGCGAGAACGGCGGCCATGGCGGCGACCAGCGCCAGCCAGGGCAGGAGCGCGATGAGCCTATGCATTGGTCCTCCTCGCAAACAAGCCGGCCGGGCGGATGAGCAGAACGGCAAGCAGGAAGACGAAGCCGAAGGTGTCGCGATAGCCGCTGGATATGTAGCTCGCGCCGAAGGACTCCACGAGGCCGAGCAGCAGCCCACCCGCAAACGCGCCCCAGATCGAGCCCATTCCGGCGAAGATGATGACGATGAAGGCCTTGAGCGCAAGTGCCGCACCCATCGTCGACTGCACGGCGAAGGCGAGCGAGAACAGGGCGCCCGCGAGCCCTGCGAGACCGGAGCCGATGGCGAAGGCAAGCGCATGGTAGCGTTTGATCGGAATGCCCATCAGCTGCGCCGCGAAGGGATTGAGCGCCATGGCGCGCATGATCCGTCCGGGCGAGGTGTGGCTGATGAAGAAGTCGAGCGCGATTGTCGAAGCGAGCGCGGTCACCAGGATGACCAGCCACATGATCGGGATGCGCGCGCCGAGGAAATCGAGAATGATGTCGGGGCCGCCGGGGGTCTGGCGCGGACTGTCGCCCCAGAGCATGACGGCCGCCGAACTGATGAGCACCACGAGGGCGAGCGACACGATGAGCAGCGCGACCTCGGGATAGCGGCTCAGCCGCGCGAACACCGCGGCCGAGAAGAAGACGCCCATGGCGGTCGCCGCCGCGATCCCGATGAGGAGCGCGAGCGGCAGGGGAACGCCATAGAAAGTCATGAGCGTCAGCGGCAGCATGGCGGCGACCATCAAAGGCTCGCCATGGGCGAAGTTGGGGACCCGCACGACGCTGAAGATCAGCACGAGCCCCACCCCGGCCATCGAGTATATGGCGCCTTGGGCCAGTCCGTTGACGATGTCCTGCATCAGTCTACGAAGCCCACTGGGACGAAGCGGCCGTCGCGCCATTCCCGCACCACCAGTGCGAAGTAGGACTGGTGCTCCCGGAATGCCCGTCCGCCTTCCTGCGGGATCATCGGCTCGATGATCTCAGGCACTTCGGCAACGGTGATGTCGTCGAGAACCTTGCGGATGGCGGGAATGTCGTCGACTGTGCCGGCCTTCTCGATGGCGCGGGCGAGGATGTAGAAACCGCCATAGGCGCTGAGCGAGGTGGCGCCGCTTTCCTCGCCGAACTTCTCCTTGTAGGCGTCGGCGAAGGCCTTGGCCTTGTCGGCGTTGCGGTCGCCCTCGATGAGGTCGCCCGCAAGCGGCACGAACAGATCGCGGGCATTTTCCATGGCGGCGTCGGCCTGGGCCTCGACCACGTCCTTGGCGACGATGCCCGAGGAGGAGACGATCAGGCCGGTATAGCCCAGATCCCGGGCCTGCTTGATGGCGCGGGCGACATCACTGCCATAGCCGCGGATGTTGATGGCGTCGGGGTTGCCGCGCAGGATTGCGGTGAGCTGCGGGCCGAACTGGGTGGCGCCGAAGGAGAATTCCTCCTCGCCGATCACTTCCATGCCTGCTTCGCCGAACAGCTCCTTCAGCCGCGGGGTCTGCTGGACAAAGCCGCCATGCTTGTTGTCGGTCATGATGCCGACCCGTTTGATGCCCTCCTGGCCCTTGATGAAGGTGACCGTGGATTCGGTGTACTGGGCGACGGCGACGCGTGGATGGTAGATCGCCTTGTCTTCGCTGGTGAAGAACAGGGCCGCGCCCATGACGATGCTGATGAAGTCCTCGCGCTCGCGCACGATCGGCAGATAGGCGCCGGTGACGGCGCTCGACAGCGACCCCACCATCAGCACGGGCTTGCCGTAGGAGAGCATCTTCTGGATGGCGGTGACACCGGCGGTCGCCTGCGAGCGGTCGTCATGGGTGTCGAGTTC
The DNA here is from genome assembly GCA_000961635.1 of Hoeflea sp. BRH_c9. Classification (GTDB taxonomy): domain Bacteria; phylum Pseudomonadota; class Alphaproteobacteria; order Rhizobiales; family Rhizobiaceae; genus Hoeflea. The sequence continues at coordinate 24,780 of LADQ01000068.1, forward strand.
GACCGTATAGGTCTTGTCGCCGACCTTAAGACCGCCCGCCGCGTTGATGTGCTCGACGGCAAGCTGGACGGCATTGGCCTGGGCTACGCCGGTGGTCTGGCCGGGGCCGGTCAGCGATTCCAGATCGAAGATGGTGAGTGTTTCCTGCGCCGCGGCGGTACCCGCGAAAGCAAACGTAGCGGCTGCAAACCCCGCCGCCACGGCAAACTGCCTGAATGATGTCATGTAACTCATTTCGAACCTCCCTGTTAAAGTTTTACCCGAGATAGATCTTCATGACGTCGGAGCCGACGAGCTCCTCGGTTGCGCCGGAAGCGGCAATGCGCCCGTCGACGAGAATGTGCGCCGCGTCGCAGAGGGCGCGCGTGAGCTGCAGGTTCTGCTCGACCACGATCAGCGACAGGCTTGACCGGGCCCGCAGGGCCATCAGCGCCTCGGTCATCTGGTCGATGATCACCGGGGCGAGGCCGAGCGTCGGCTCGTCGAGCATGAGCACGGCGGGCGCGGCCATCAGGCCGCGGCCGATGGCGAGCATCTGCTGCTCCCCGCCCGAGAGCGAATCGGCTGCCTGCGACAGCCGTTCCTTCAGCCGCGGGAACAGCGTGAGCACGTCTTCCAGGAGCTCCTGGCGGCGCTCGGGATGGGAATAGCCGCCGAGCCAGAGGTTTTCGGCGACGGAGAGGCCGGGAAAGACCTGGCGGCCTTCCGGAACGTGGACGATGCCCGAGGCCACGACCTTCTCCGACGGCCAGCGAGACATGTCCTCGTCCCTGAAACGGATGTCGCCCGCAGTCGGCCGGACCAGGCCGGAGATGACCTTGAGCAGCGTCGACTTGCCAGCTCCGTTCGGCCCGACGATGGCGACCGTCGACTGGGCCTCGATGGCGATGGTGACGCCGCGAAGCACGGTGGCGTGGCCGTAGCCAGCGGACAGATTGTCGATGCGCAGCGCGTCAGCCATGGAGTTCCCTCGCGAAACGCTGGCCGAGATAGGCCTCCTGGACGCGCAGGTCGGCAATCGCGTCGGGCCCCTTGCCTTCGAAGATGAGCGCGCCTGAATCGAGCACCAGCACGCGGTCGCACAGCGCCATCACCGAGCGGACATTGTGCTCGACAAGGCCGATGGCGACGCCCGAGGCGGCGAAATGGCGGATGAGGTCGGACAGGCGCGCGATCTCAGCGTCGGCCACGCCCTGGAAGGGTTCGTCGAGCAGCAGCACCCTCGGCCGGCAGAGCGAGACGGCGGCAAGGTTGATCATCTTCTGGACGCCGTAGGGCAGGTCGGAGAGGATCACGTCGGCAAAAGCGGTAAGCTCGAACGTGGCGAGCAACTCGTCGGCAGAAAGCCCGACACTGGTCCCGGTGCGGTTGGGCGTCAGCGACGCCAGCCGCAGCATCTCGCGGCCGGTGAGTTCCTCGCTCGGCCGTGTGTTCTGAAAGGTGCGGAACAGGCCCTTGCGGGCCCGATCTTCCATCGAGAGGGCGGTGACATCGTCGCCGTAAATGCGCACCGAGCCGGCGCTGGCGCGCAGCAACCCGGACAGGACGTTGATGAAAGTTGTCTTTCCGGCGCCGTTGGGGCCGAGGATGCCGACGATTTCGCCGGCACCGAGGCGGAAGCTGACATCGTTGAGCGCCATCAGGCCACCGAAGGCGCGGGACAGGCCGGAGCAGTCGAGCGCGGGCGCGCCGGCTTCGGGTGATGCCCTCGGTGAAGGATGTCTATCAGCCATTCCAGCCACGCGGTGTCCTCCTCCAAGTTGACCGTCGACCGGCCGCCAGAAATCTAACGAACGCTTGATTTAGTAATTTGGCCGTGGCACCATGTCAATGAAATTCGAACAAACGTTAGGAAGAATGCGATGAAGGCCATGGTCTGCGTGGAGCAGGGAAAGCCGGCGAAATGGGAGTGGCGGGAGTGGCCGGCACGTGCTCTGGGGCCGCGCGACGTGCAGGTCCGGATCCGTGCGGCGGGCGTGAATTTTCCCGATCGGCTGGCTTCCGAAGGCGGCTATCACATCCCCACGCCCCCGCCTTACGTGCCCGGGCTCGAGGCGGCCGGCGATGTCGTCGCAGTCGGGACGGAAGTCGCGGGCTACAGGCCGGGCGACCGGGTCATCATCGATGGCAGCTCGGTGCTTCAGGGACTGTTCGCCGAAGAATGCGTGGTCGAGGAAGACCTGTTAATTCCGCTGCCTGACGGTATGGATTATGCGGCGGGCGCGGCCTTTCCGGTGGTCTACGCCACCGGCTATCACGGCCTTGTCCAGCGCGGACGGCTGGAGGAGGGCGAGACTCTCGTCGTTCACGGCGCGGGCGGCGGCGTGGGACTTGCCGCCATGCAGATCGGTCAGGCGCT
>LADQ01000028.1 GCA_000961635.1 Hoeflea sp. BRH_c9
CGGGCTCAACGCCATGATCGTCGACGCCACGGCGCTGGCCGAACAGGTCGCCGACGACGTGGTGATGTCGGCGTTCCGCTCGGCTGGCCAGCGCTGCTCGGCGCTCAGGCTCCTGTTCGTGCAGGAGGATGTCGCCGACCAGATGCTCGAGATGATCGAGGGGGCGGCGCGCGAACTCAAGCTCGGCGATCCGTCAAAGCCGTCGACAGATGTCGGGCCGGTGATCGATGAAGCACAGCGCGACATGCTGGCAGCGCACATTGCGACCATCTCCAAAACCCAGAAACTGGTCTATGCCGGAGACGCGCCGAACCAGGGTTTGTTCTTCGCCCCGCATATCGTTGAGCTCAAGGATGCAAGCGCTCTCGACCGGGAGATCTTCGGGCCGGTTCTGCATGTGGTGCGCTTCAAGGCGAAGAAACTCGACACGGTGCTCGACGCCATCGACGCCACCGGTTTCGGCCTGACGCTCGGCGTGCATTCGCGCATCGAAGCCACGGTGCGCAAGGTCATCGACCGGCTCGACACCGGCAATGTCTACATCAACCGCAACATGATCGGCGCCGTGGTCGGCACCCAGCCGTTCGGCGGCTCGGGCCTGTCGGGCACCGGCTTCAAGGCCGGCGGGCCGCATTACCTGATGCGCTTCGCGGTCGAGCAGGCAGTCTCGGTCAACACGGCAGCCGCCGGCGGCAATGCCGGGTTGATCGCGATGGGCGACGGGTGAGGGCCTGACCTTCGCCAGATCCGCGCTGCGGGGGCGGGATTTGCGAGGGCGTGGCCCGCGTGTCGCAATTGGCGCATTGCGCGTCCGGTTTCATGGCAGCATCGGCTTCGCTTTCAGTCTCTATTCGCGAGCAACGGGTCCGCAAGCAATGCGGCAGGAGATCGGGAAGGGGAAACGACCATGGCTGAGTTCACATCCGACATCGAGATAGCGCGGGCCGCGACCAAGAAGCCGATCATGGAGATCGGCGACAGGCTGGGCATTCCGGCCGAGGACCTGGTTCCCTATGGCCATGACAAGGCCAAGGTGTCGGCCGCCTTCATCGCCCGCCAGAAGGACAAGACCGACGGCAAGCTGATCCTGGTCACCGCGATCAACCCGACGCCCGCGGGCGAAGGCAAGACCACCACCACGGTGGGCCTGGGCGACGGGCTCAACCGGATCGGCAGACGCGCGATGATCTGCATCCGCGAAGCTTCGCTGGGCCCCAATTTCGGCATGAAGGGCGGGGCTGCCGGCGGCGGCATGGCGCAGGTGGTGCCGATGGAGGAAATGAACCTGCATTTCACCGGCGATTTCCACGCCATCACCAGCGCCCACAATCTGCTCTCGGCGATGATCGACAACCACATCTACTGGGGCAACGAGCTGGAGATCGATGCACGCCGCATCGTCTGGCGCCGGGTGATGGACATGAACGACCGGGCGCTCAGAGACATCGTGGTCAATCTCGGCGGCGTCGCCAACGGCTTTCCGCGCCAGACCGGGTTCGACATCACCGTGGCGTCGGAAGTCATGGCGATCCTGTGCCTGGCCAAGAATCTTGAAGATCTGCAGCAGCGGCTGGGTTCGATTGTCGTGGCCTACCGCCGCGACAAGACCCCGATCCATTGCCGCGACATCAAGGCCGATGGGGCCATGACCGTGCTCTTGAAAGACGCCATGCAGCCCAATCTGGTGCAGACGCTGGAAAACAACCCGGCCTTCGTGCATGGCGGGCCTTTCGCCAATATCGCCCATGGCTGCAACTCGGTGGTGGCCACCACGACGGCGCTGAAGCTCGCCGACTACGTGGTCACCGAAGCCGGCTTCGGCGCGGATCTCGGCGCGGAGAAATTCTTCGACATCAAGTGCCGCAAGGCCGGCCTGAAACCCGATGCGGCGGTGATTGTCGCCACCGTGCGCGCCATGAAGATGAATGGCGGGGTCAAGAAGGACGATCTCGGCACTGAAAACATCGCCGCGGTCCAGAAGGGCTGCGCCAATCTCGGCCGTCATGTCCAGAACGTCAAGAAATTCGGCGTGCCGGTGGTGGTGGCGATCAACCATTTTGTCTCCGACACCGAAGCCGAGATCCAGGCGGTGAAGGACTATGTGGCGACGCTCGGCGCGGAAGCGATCCTGTGCAAGCACTGGGCGCAGGGCTCGGCGGGGATCGAGGATCTCGCCAACAAGGTGGTTGAACTGGCCGAATCCGGCCAGGCGCAATTCGCGCCGCTCTATCCCGACGAGATGCCGCTGTTTGAAAAGATCGAGACCATCGCCAGGTCGATCTACCATGCGGGCGAGGTGATCGCCGAGAAATCGGTGCGCGAGCAGTTGAGGCAGTGGGAAGCGGAGGGCTATGGTCATCTGCCGATCTGCATGGCCAAGACCCAATATTCCTTCTCCACCGACCCCAATCTGCGCGGCGCGCCGACCGACCACACGGTGCCGGTGCGCGAAGTGCGGTTGTCGGCCGGCGCTGGCTTCATCGTCGTCATCACCGGCGAGATCATGACCATGCCGGGCCTGCCCAGAACGCCGTCATCGGAAAAGATCTTCCTCAATGACAAGGGTCAGATCGAGGGGCTATTCTAATGCATGTCGCGTTCAAATGGATTCATTTGAGCGATAACGTACATGCATTATTTCAAAGGTCTACAGCGACCTTTGCGCATCCGATTGGATGCGCGGCGCTGTAGGAATTGCCGGGCGGCCGGTTCCCGGCCGTCATTGGCAGAGCCTGTAGCCGCCCCTGCGTTCGGCGATGTCGAGATGGAGATGGTCGTCGTGGCTGGCGTTGGCGCCGGGTCCGAGCACGGTGGTGAACTGCAGGCAGGCGCCGCCGCGCACGGCGCGCTGGAACGCCTCTTCGATATTGCCGTCGCCCGCGCGGGGCGAAATGCCGATCGGCTTGCGCCCCTCGAATTCGAAATCGACGATGTCGATGGCGTTGCCGATTGAGTGTTCCGACATTTTTCCGGTCGGCAAATTGTTGCGCCGGCGGCAGACATAGGTCGAACCGTGGTTGATCTCAGTGAGGCGGGCGTCATCGGGCAGCGTTGAAGCGGCCGGAAGCACAACGCCTGCAACCCAGCGCGCAAGTGCGAGAGCTGTCTTGCAGCGCAATTGGGTTGCCGGACTGAGCGCCACGCCCTTGGCGATTTCGGTGATCGCGTAAGGCGCGGTGACGCCACAGCCATTATCACCGGTCATCGGGTCAAGTCTTGAAAATGTTACTTCCAGCTTACGCAACTCGACTTCGCAACTGGCAAGTTCAGGCGCGGTCTCTTCGGCAGCGGTGATGTCCGGCAGCGGCGGCGGCTCTTTCTCCGCAGATGGCAGATCCGGGGTCGGCGCTTCAGGACTTGGCAATTGTGCCGGGCTCGCCGGCGTGGCGGGAGCGGCGGTGGACTGCTCGGGTTTCTTGATCGGGACCGGACCTTGCTCGGGAAGTTCGGCGCCGGCCAGAAGCGCAACGGCAATCGGGACCCAATAGACGCTGCGCATAAGGCAATCCCGATTCACAATGGTTGCGGGCCTCGCCAGGATGTCAGCGCGGAAAGCCTTGCTGTTTTTTTGAACTGGTGACGGTCCATCCGGTGCAGGATACCCGCAAGGAACCCTATTGTCTCGGTAATATATGGACCCTTGTTGAGCATGATGCATTCGGCCCGCTGGCCCATGGCGGCATCGGTGACCTCGGCGCGCGACGGCGCGCCGGTCTTCAGAAGCGTTTCAAGCACCTGTGTCGCCCAAACCACCGGAATGTGGGCTGCTTCGCAGAGCCAGAGAATTTCCTCCTGCACTTCCGACAGCCGTTCGGTGCCGACTTCCATGGCCAGATCGCCGCGTGCGATCATCACGGCCACCGGATGATGCGAGCCGGCCTGAACGATGAGCCGCGGCAGATTGCGCACGGCCATGCCGGTTTCGATCTTCAACAGCAGCGGTTGATTCGGCCGGTCGCCCCGGTGCTTGGCGAGTTCAGCCATGAGGCCGCGAACGTCTTCCGGGCGCTGCACAAAGGAACAGCCGACAATATCGGCGTTGGCCGCGACAAACGGAATGGCGGCCAGATCGGCGCTGGTCAAATTCTCGATCTCAAGGTCGACGGCGGGAAAATTGATACCTTTCTCGGCCTTGAGTTTTTTGCCCTTGTCGGACACCACGGTAATTTCCAGGATGGCGCCATCATCGATGAGTTCGACCACCCGGGCGCCGATCTTGCCGTCGTCGATCCAGACCTGAAGGCCTGGATGGAGTTTGGCGACGATCTCCGGAAATGTGATGGTGATTGACGGCAGCCGCTTGTGCGTGCGCCCAGGCTTGGCCAGCAGCCTGAAACGGTCACCGCGGAGCAACCGCTGTTCGGCGTTATCGATGCTCTTGATGCGGCACTTTGGACCGGCGATGTCCATCAGCACCGGGCACTGCCTGCCTGCCTTTTCCGCGCTGGCGCGAATGTTGGCGATCATCGCCGACCAGTCATCGGGCCCGTCATGGGCGCAGTTGATGCGGAAGCAACTGGCGCCGGCCTCGATGAGTTTTTCGACAAAGGCGATGTCGGTGGCGCCTTGCGGTGGCATGGTCACCATGATGCGGGTGTTGCGCCCGCCCGGATAGTCTCCGAAAAACACGGCCTGATCGGTGGTGATGTGTTCGAGCCCGGCTTCGAGCGCGGACGGATCGGGCCAGGTCGCGGGCAGTCCGGACAGGCCGTCGAGCGTCGCGCTGACGGCCGCGAGCGATTGACGCAGATGCGATTCGGCGCGTCCCAGCGACGACAGGCCGAGAACCGAGAGGCTGTTTTGCAGGCCGGTCAGATCATGCTGGCGCGCGGCCAGATAGCAGGCGAGGTTGATTGCGCCGGGACGAAATTCGGGACGCTTGATCTCCATTTCCCATTCGCTCAACAGGGCGCCGCTGTCGGCGTCGATCCTGGCGATATAGTCGTTGAGCAGGCTGCGGCACGCCGCGATCTGCTCCGGGAATGGGGCGCAATGCGCTTTTTCTGACAGAATGCTGGTGTGTTCGCTCACAGTGATCCCTCCGGGTGGATTGGCCACCGGCGCTCCTCGCAAAGCCACCAGCCAACATTGACAGTTACGCGCGGCGGGTTTCATTTTGATGACGCAAGCGGTGTCGCGCGCCGCCGCCGCTCTTATGGTTTTACGGTTTTGGACGGTTTGATCTTGGGTGAAGATTTGGCCTTGCCTGTTGCGCCGGCTTTGGCTTTGGCCTTGGTCGCGGCTTTGGGCTTTGCAGCGGGTTCCGCGACGGGGACGTCGGCGGGGCTTGCCGGTTTGGTGTCGACGGTGTCCTCGACCTCGCGAACGACCTCGATTTTGACATGGGTGACAAAGGCGGCGATGGCGCCGAGGATAGCCAGCCACGGGGCGGCGAGTGCAACGGCTCCGCCCGCGACAACGCCAAAGGTCAGCGGCGTTTCCAGAACGATGTCGCCGCCCGATGTCTTGATGCGAAGTTGCCGGACATTGCCTTGCTTGAGCAGATCCCTGACCTTCTCAATGAGCTGGCTGCCCATGACTTCGATTTCTTCGGTGAAAGTTCTCTTTGACTTGCGGTTCTGCTCATCCATTGGATTTCCCCTGCTTGGGCCGTGAAAATTGAGGATGATGTTTCATGGGCCATGCCGGCCCTTTCATCCATGATGTGCATCAATCATTTGTGACAAATAGATGGGGTTGGAGAACACGAACATCAACGTGCCCGGATCGCCGCTGTTGATCCGGGCATTCAGGCAGCGGGCCTATGGCCTGGCAAAATCGCGGCTGACCTTGCCCCAGGCGCAATGCGGGAAATAGGGATAGCTGTCGGTGACAAAATAGACGAACTTGCCGTTCAGTGTACCGCCATTGCATTTGTCGAGCGTGCCGGACCCGCCGGTAAACTGCCAGTCCTGCACATAAGCGCCGTCATGCTTGCCGCCCGGGCCGCCATTTCGCTTGCCGGGCTTGAGCGTGTAGCCGGATTTGGCTTTTGAGCCGACATAATGGATTTCAAACCCGTCGGCGGCAAAGCCGACCAGACTGGAATTTCTGCCTTTGAGAAATCCGGTCGGCTTGGCGTGGTAATGATAGAGTCCGCGATGGTCGACATGGGCATTGTTGTTGTCGAGCCCGAGTTGGCTGCCCGCGCCCTTGCCATCGAGTTTCCAGCCGGACGCGGGGTTGCGGCTGAACCCGCGCCGCGAGGATGGATCATAGTAATCCGCGGTGCCCGGCCGGATCATCACGCCGTTGAGCGCAAATCCGGTGGAGCCGCGCAATTGGGTGGCGCGGGAGGTCTTGACCGGGTTTTCCGGAACGCAGACCTCGATGACCTGCGCCGCGATCCGGTTCGGATTGCCGGAGTTCGGAAACCTGCCGGTGGAATGATCGGGCAGGCCGTTGGAGACCATGCAGATATTGCCGCGGCTCTTGGTGATGGACACTGATCCGGATGCGGCCTGGGCGGCGACGGCGCTGGCCGTGATTCCGGCAATGGTGACGCCGGAGATGAGCAGATGGGAAAGCGGGCGGTCCATGGAGGTCTCCTTTGCTATTGGTCGGGGTGGGTCTGGACCGGGTGAGGATGGCGGGTGCGACCTTTCCGCGATGTGACGGATGGATTAAGCATTTGTCATGAACGCCGCCTGTCACAGCGTTTCATGGAACCAGGCGGCAAGCCGCGGGTTGATGGTTTTAGGACCAGAAGGGGCATCGCATGACAAATTTTTTCCAGTCCAACCGGGCTACCGGCCGGGTCACGGAATGGCTGGCCAGTGGCATCCGCAACGGCAATGCCCACCGGCTGCCTGTCGTTCTTTTCGCGATCCTGACGCTCGGGCTCTTTGCCTTCATCGAGATCGCCGAGGAAATGGCGGAAGGCGAGATGCGGAAACTGGACGAGATGCTGTTTTTAAGCCTGCGGGTGCCGGGCGATCCGGCAACACCGCTGGGGCCTGCCTGGCTTCAGGAAACGGCGATCGAAATCACCGCGATCGGCGGCTATCCGCTGATCATCCTGACGCTTGCGGCGGTCGCCGGGTTCTTCATCGTGACCCGGCGCTACGGGGCGGCCGCCTACGCGGTGCTGGCGGTCGGTTCGGGCGCGCTTCTCAGCCAGACGCTCAAGCAGTATTACGGACGCCCACGGCCTGACCTGGTCGATCATCTCGACGCTGTCCACACGCTGAGTTTTCCGAGCGGCCATGCCCTGGTGACGACGGTCGCCTACCTGACGCTGGCTTCGCTGGTGATCGGGTTTCTGCCTGATCGCCGGGCGCGGATCTACGTGCTTGCGGTCGCGGTTTTCGTGGCCGTCATTGTCGGCGTCAGCCGCGTCTATCTGGGGGTTCACTGGCCCAGCGATGTCGCCGCCGGCTGGGCGCTGGGCGCGGCCTGGGCGAGCTTTTCCTGGCTGATCCTGCATCTGCTGCATCTTCATGGCCGCCGGCGGGGCAAAGCGGGCAGCACGCCATGAGCTTCGCGCCGGCCAACCAGACAGGCTGGCGCGGCGGAGTTCTTGCTGTTTTGGGGTCCATGCCTTTTCAGAAGCGTTCCGGCGGCGCGTCAATGTCGGTATTGACTGAGTGCACCAGCCTCAGGGAACGACGCGCCAGTTGCTGTTTCAGGCGATCCCGCCTTGCCGCCTCGGGCTGAAACAATATGGCTTCGACGACCAGGCGGTCGGGAGCGGAACCATCCTGCCTGGGAAGCGAAATGCCGGCGGCCTCGGTCAATCCAAGGCATGCCAGCCCACGCACTGTTTCCAGCGACAGGCATTGGCCGACCATTCCATCCATCGCGCCTTGCGTGATGATGGCGGTTTGCGGTTGGCTGTCGCCGATGCGGTAGCGCAGGCGCGTGTTCAAGGTCACGAGGTTGGCGTCAATGTCCTCACAGAACACCACGATGGCGGTGTCGAGCTTGTGTCTGAGGACTTGTCGGACAGGGTCAGCCAGCATGTGCCGGCGATCGTGCATGGTTTCAAGGATTGCAAGATCCTTGCTGGTCAAGGTGCATTTTGAATTTTTCCACATGGCGGAACTCCGGCCGCGCCAGCTTTGAAGGCGCGTTTGATGGGTCAGGGAACACCGTCGCCCCTGCACCGGAATGGCTCCGGCGCAGGGGCGTTGACCCTGTCAGAAGGAACACCCCCACCGGATGTGAAAAACCGATCCGCGTCTTGGTCATCAGGCCACAGCGTGCTGTCTGGCTTGCGTGACCTCGACCACGGTCAAATCGTGGATTTGGCCGGTGCGTGTGGCAAAACTGATCGATTGTCCCGCTTTCAGGCCAATCAAGGCAGTGCCGACCGGCGTGGTGATCGAGATGCGCCCCTCTTCAATGTTGGCGTCACCGGGATAGACCAGCGTCACGGTTTTGCTTTGATTGCCATCGACCACATAGGTGACGCCTGACCCCATGCGAACAACGGCCGCAGTGATGGACTGGTCGCTGACGATGCGGGCGCGGTCGATTTCCTCAGTGAGGCTTGCGGCGATCTCGGGGCTGCGCTGCGAAAAGGCAGCGGCAAGGTTGCTCAAGCGATTGTAATCGCCTTCGCTGATTGTAATTCTGGGCTTGCGCCGGGTGTTGTGTTGCATTGGACTTTCCACGCATTCGTGATGCCCCGGCCAGTGTGGATACGGGGCATGTTAAGATTGATCTTGTGATTTTACGCCGTCAGATGCGGAGCGCTCAAAGTGTCGCCAGACATTTTGGATGCTCGCATGGCTCTCCCCGCGGTCCGGGGGCGTTGGATGCCGAACCGAGGGGTCAGATTTCCGCGATGGGAAAGGCCCTGAACAAGCGAGCAATTTGGGTTCGGTGCATCTTCATGATCAAGATGTGGGATACGCCCGAGCCGATGTCAAGCCACCCGCCGCTGCGTCCATTGCCAGACAGCGGCAACGCATCACAAGCGGCGGAGCCGGGTTTCCGATGCCAAACGTCGGGCGGACCAGCATCGAAATCATCCAGCCCTTGCATCCCCACTTGAAGCAAGACCCGGGCTGCGCTATGAGCGGTCCCATGACTATGCATGTGGCACAGAACAATTGGTGGTGGGTTCGCTTCTAGGCGGCCTTGACCACGCATGCGCGTTTAAGATCAACAAGCCGCCCGGGACCTCAAGGTCCGGCGGCTTTTTTGTTTGGCCCGCCGGATCAGGATCGCCGGACCGGCCCAAACGGAGTTTGGAAATGGGCACGACGGAACTTTCAGACAATTCCGCGCAGTATCAGACGCGTGGCGGCGTTGTGGTGACGCGGCGGCGGCGCGAGACCCCTTATGCGGATGCGATCTCGGACTATGTCGATGCGCTCGACAGCCGCCGTGGCGCCGTGTTTTCCTCGAACTACGAGTATCCGGGCCGTTACACCCGCTGGGATACGGCCATTGTCGATCCGCCGCTTGGCATCTCCTCACAGGGCCGCAAGCTCACGATCGAGGCCTATAATGGCCGCGGCGAGGCGCTGCTTTCCATCCTCGCCAGCCGGTTGGAAGGCCATGCGGAGTTTGCCATCGCCGCGCGAGAGCCGAGGATGATCGGCATCGACATTGCCGAGCCCGACCGGGTGTTCTCGGAGGAGGAGCGGTCGCGCGCGCCAACCGTGTTTTCGGTGCTCCGGGTGATTGTCGATCTGTTTCACTCGAGCGAGGACGGCAATATCGGCTTTTACGGCGCGTTCGGCTATGATCTGGCCTTTCAGTTCGACCCGGTGCCGCCGAAACTGACCCGGCCGGAGGATCAGCGCGACCTGTTGCTGTTCCTTCCCGATGAAATCCTGGTGGTTGATCATCATGCCGCCAAGGCCTGGATCGACCGTTATGACTTCGCGCTGGGCGGGATAACCACCGAAGGCCGCGATGCGGCGATCGCGCCCGAGCCGTTCAAGCCTTCCGACCGTATTCCCGCCCGCGGCGACCATTTCCCCGGCGAATATGCGGAACTGGTCAAGCGCGCCAAGGAGAGTTTCCAGCGCGGCGATCTGTTCGAGGTGGTGCCAGGCCAGACCTTCTTCGAGCGCTCAGAGGCGCTGCCGTCGGAAATCAGTCGGCGACTGAAAGCCATCAACCCGTCGCCCTATTCGTTCTTCATTAATCTGGGGCACCAGGAATATCTGGTCGGCGCCTCGCCGGAGATGTTCGTGCGGGTCAATGGACGGCGGATCGAGACCTGCCCGATTTCCGGCACCATCAAGCGCGGCGACGACGCCATCTCGGATTCCGAACAGATCCTCAAGCTCTTGAATTCCAAGAAGGACGAGTCCGAACTGACCATGTGTTCGGATGTCGACCGCAACGACAAGAGCCGGGTCTGCGAACCGGGCTCGGTCAAGGTGATCGGCCGCCGCCAGATCGAGATGTATTCGCGGCTCATTCACACGGTCGACCATATCGAGGGACGCTTGCGCGACGGCATGGACGCCTTTGACGGCTTTCTGAGCCACGCCTGGGCGGTCACCGTCACCGGTGCGCCAAAATTGTGGGCGATGCGGTTTCTGGAAAACAACGAGAAGAGCCCGCGCGCCTGGTATGGCGGCGCCGTCGGCATGGTCAGCTTCAACGGCGACATGAACACCGGGCTGACGCTTCGCACCATCCGCATCAAGGACGGCATTGCCGAGGTTCGCGCCGGCGCCACGCTGCTTTATGATTCAAATCCCGAGGAAGAGGAAGCCGAGACCGAGCTGAAAGCGTCGGCCATGCTGTCGGCGATCCGCGACGCCCGGCTGGGCAATGCAGGATCTGCGGGACGGGAAACCGCCAAGGTCGGCGAGGGGATCTCGATCCTGCTCGTCGATCACGAGGACTCCTTTGTTCACACGCTGGCCAATTATTTCCGCCAGACCGGGGCGAAAGTGACCACCGTGCGCTCGCCGGTGGATGATGCGGTGTTTGACAGGGTGTCGCCGGATCTGGTGGTGCTGTCGCCTGGGCCGGGACGGCCGAAGGATTTCGATTGCGCCGCCACGATCAAGAAGAGCCTCGCCCGCGACCTGCCGATGTTCGGCGTCTGTCTGGGCCTGCAGGCGCTGGCCGAGAGTTTTGGCGGCACCTTGCGCGAGCTGGCGGTGCCGGTTCACGGCAAGCCATCGCGCATCCGGGCCTCGCCCAACGGCATCATATTCTCGGGACTCGCCAGGGAAGTCACCGTCGGGCGCTATCATTCGATTTTTGCTGACTACGCCACATTGCCAAAGGAATTCCGTGTTACCGCGGAGACCGATGACGGGGTGGTGATGGCGATCGAGCATGAGAGCCTGCCGATAGCTGCGGTGCAGTTTCATCCCGAATCGATCATGACGCTGGGCCAGGATGCCGGCATGCGGATGATCGAGAATGTGGTGGCGCATCTGGCGCGGCGGAAAAAGGTGGCGGCGGCATGAGACAGATCCTCAAGATGAATGCGGTTTCAAGAGCGGCCCTGCGGGCAAGCCTGACGCTCTGCCTGTCGGTGAGCGTCGCGCCGGCATGGGCGCAGTCGGATGCATCGATTGATCAGGGCCGGCAACTGGTTGAGACCAATTGCGGCTCCTGCCACGGCGTCGGCAAGGCCGACGCCAGTCCGCACAAGGCGGCGCCGCCGTTCCGCAATCTGTCCGACAGTTTCCCGATGGATGCGCTGGAGGAGGCATTTGCCGACGGCCGGATCTATTCAGGCCATCCCGACATGCCGGAATTCATCGCCACGCCGGAACAGGTTGACGCGATCATCGGCTACATCGCCTCGCTGCAGGAATAGTCCCTATGCCGCAGGCGTCAACAATCGTCCGGCAACTGGCCTTCTGGTCGATCCCGCTGGCATTCGGCGTGATGGGGCTGAAATTTGTCGCCTGGTATGTGACCGGTTCGATCGCGCTCTATTCCGACGCGCTCGAATCCATCGTCAACGTGATCGCCGCGCTGGCCGCGTTTTTCGCCATCGGCTATGCCCAGAAACCGGCCGATACCGGGCACCCCTACGGGCATCACAAGGCGGAGTATTTTTCCGCCGTTCTGGAAGGCGTGCTGATTGTGGTGGCGGCGCTGCTGATCGTCAATGAGGCGGTGGGCGGGCTCTTGGCGCCCAAGCGCATCGAGGCGCCGGCGCTCGGACTGGCTGTCAACGGCTCGGCGGCGCTGATCAATGCTGTGTGGGCGGCGGTGCTGCTGCGCTTTGGCCGGCGCCACCGCTCGCCGGCGCTGATGGCCGATGGTCATCATATCCTCTCCGACGTGGTCACCTCCGTCGGCGTCATCGCCGGGCTCGGCCTGGCGCTTGCGTTCGACCAGCCGCGGCTTGATCCGCTGCTGGCGCTGATCGTCGCCTGCAACGTGCTGTGGCAGGGCTGGAAGGTGATCGCGTCCTCCGTCGACGGGCTGATGGACCGGGCGATCAATCCCGCCGACGAGAGCCGCATCCACGACATCATCAGGGCGGAGGCCAATGGCGCCATCGAAGCCCATGACATCCGCACCCGCATGGCGGGCCGGGTGTCATTTGTCGAGTTTCATCTGGTGGTCGATGGCGCCATGAGCGTGGAGACGTCGCACCGGATCTGCGACCGGCTCGAGTCCGCGCTTAAAAAAGCGGTGGAGGGCGTGCAGGTCACCATTCATGTCGAACCCGGCCACAAGGCCAAGGATGAAGGGGTCCTGCTCGGCTGAGCGGGGCACACAGCCCGGTTTCAGGTTTCAGCCTGCCGGGAGAAAGCCAAGCCGGTCAGGCGCCAAACCGCTGCAAGGCCGCGCCAAACACATCCGCATCGACATTGCCGCCGGAGATGGTGACAATCACATCCTCGCCTTCGATCTCGTCCGAATGAAACAGGGCCGCCGCCAAAGCCACGGCGCCGCCGGGTTCGGCAACCAGCTTGAGGCGGGAGAAGGCAAGCGCCACGGCGTGCATGGCCTCGTCCTCGCTCACCACCAGCCCGGGGCCGCCAAGCCGCGCCAGAATCGGGAAGGTGATGTCGCCTGGTTGCGGGGTCAAGATCGCGTCGCAAAGCGAGCCGGACAGGCCGCTGTTGCGCTCAATGACGCCCGAGCGCAGGCTGCGGGCCATGTCGTCGAATCCCTCAGGCTCCACCGGGCGGACCCGAAGGCCCGGCGCGTCCGCCTCGAGCGCCAG
>LADQ01000029.1 GCA_000961635.1 Hoeflea sp. BRH_c9
CTCCCGCCGATGCCTCGCAACGAACGAATTTCGGGCGTCCGCAGGCGAGCATTCGGTTAAGAATAGCGACGCCGATCGCAGCTTCTGTCTGTTGAGCGAGGAATGATCGAGCGCGCAAACGCGGTCCGATGATGCCCTTGTATCGACCCATCGCGGTTTCTATCAGCGCGCGCTTGCCATAGCCGGTAGATGCCTGCCATTTCAGCCGACCATCTGCCTGCATGGAGGCGATGTGGTCGTCTCTCCGGCAGGACGCTTGGGCGTAGGGCCGTTCAACCGCGTTCGAGCGCGGTGGAATGACGACCCTTGCGCCTGCGCTGTGACGCAGCACAGCCTCATAGGTTGAAGTGCCATCATACGCACCATCCGCAGTGAACTGGCTGATCTCATCATCGATCTGATCCAGCAACGGCCCCAGCTGCGAGGTGTCGCCGGTTTCCTGATCTGTCAGACTATGTGCAATGATCTCGCCACTGTCGGCATCAATCGCCAGGTGGACGCCTCGATTTACCAACCGATTTGGGTTGAGCCGCCGAACTCTGAGCATTTCGGCTTGGGAGCGCGCTGATTTTGATGCTGTTTGGCTTGGTTTTGACTGCCGTTTGGCGAACTTCGAGCCTTTCTAGGGCCGATTTTCCCTCATGCGGGCGCAGTTCGCCCCTGATGCCAGACGTAACGGGTGAGATTGTAGGCGATATTGGCCATACCGATCTTTACCGTTGCCCGCTCCATACCAATCGTGCGGATGAAGAGGCCAAACCGGTTCTTCTGGTGGGCGAAGACATGCTCGACGAAAGCGCGGACTTTCGAGCGCCGGCCATTGGCGCGTGAGGTCGCCTCGCTCATCGGGCGGCCCTTCGGTTTCTTGTGGTGGATGTCGCTGACATAGCCGTTCTTCGCCAACCACGCCTCGTTCGTCTTCGACCGGTAGGCGGTATCCGCCCAGACCGTCGAGCCGGTGTTGTCGCGGTTCAGGACATTGCGGAGCTGCGCGCCATCATGGGCCGATGCGCTGGTGACCGTCCAGCCGCGGATAAAGCCGCCATGCCGATCAATCGATGCATGGTTCTTGTAGCCGAAGGCGGGGATCGCAATGTCGCGCTGGCGCACCATGCCATCGGCATCGGGTTTGGCCTTGGAGAATTTCACGGTCCAACGGGCATCCACGTCTTTCTGCGCCGCTCTGGCCGGTTCAGCCGGCCAGATCTCGTTGGCTGTCTTGCCCTCCTTGATGGCCGTCTTCTCACCATCGCTGTTACGCTGCTTCGGCGCAGCGATCAGCGTGGCGTCGACAATCTGCCCACCTTTGGCAAGATAACCGGACTTCGAGAGATGCTTGTCGAAGCGGGCGAACAGATTGTTGATCGCACGCGCCTGGACGAGATGCTCCCGGAACAGCCAGATCGTCTTGGCGTCAGGCACCTTGTCCCCAAGGCCAAGGCCCAGAAACCGCAGGAACGACAGCCGGTCATTGATCATGAATTCGGCCTGGTCATCGGAGAGATCGTAGAGCGCCTGTAGCACAAGCACCTTGAACATCATGACCGGATCAAACGGCGGTCGTCCGCCCTTTGCCCCATCGGATCGCTTCAGCGCTTTTGCCAGCGGCTTGCGGAAAACCTCCCACGGCACGACATCATTGAGCTTCACAAGCGGGTCGCCCGCTTCACTCAAAAGCGCATAACGCTCATCGATATCCCAGAAACCAGCCTGACCTCGCATCGAATTCCCTCCAAGACCAACAAGGCCGAATGAATCAGATCACACCCGATTTGGCGAGGTTTTTCGAGGCCCCCAGGTGCAGTTTTCGCCAGTCTCGTCGGGACTTTGCCCCATGTTTTTCTTCCAGCCATTGGCCAGCGCCATAGATCTTCAGCCCGGTGCTTTCGACCAGAACGTGAATGGGTCCGTCAGCCACATGCTGTCGGTCGTTGCCTCTGGCCGATGGTTTCCAGGTTCTGGCCCGTCTGCTCAGCGTGGTGTGATCGGGCACGGGCAGATCCAATGCCATCATATCAAGCACTGAACTCAAAAGCCCTTCGCTTTGGCGCAAACGCAATCCAAATACCATGCCCAGCATCAGCGTCGTTTCGATCGCCAGATCCGAATAGAGAGGCTGGCCACCACGCGTCTTGCGCCGTGGGGCTGCCCAGCCTGCCAGCGCGCCCGGTGTTATCCAAAGGGTCAAACTGCCACGGCGGCGAAGGCCCGCCTCATACTCCGCCCAGCTCGTCACTTTGAACTTCATTTTACCGATGTGATGGCGGCGGGCGGCGTTGTGTTTGTGCGGCATGCTGGACCAATCATGCTATTTTCGATCATGGCCGCATAGACGCAAAACGTTGAAATCTTATCCGTGCACCAACGCCCCGGTTAGCAAAAAGTTTGCAACAGAACCGTCATTTCTCGGTGGAAATCAACATCCGGTTGAACGTCTGCTGCATTAGCCATGGTCGGCTCGACGCGATCTGTTGTCGCCCTCGTCACCGAACGCAAGCCGCATTTGATTAAGGGCGGCATTGGCAGAATTGGTCGTATAGACGTGCGACGCGGATTCGGCAGCGCAGGGATCGCCATCTGCAATTGCATCTATGATCGCCGCCATCTCGACGACACTGTCTGAAATGCGACCGGGTTGTGACATCGACAGCACCCGAAGCCAGCTTATACGCGCCAGCAGCGACTGCAGAATATCCGCAGTTATTGTCAGGTTAGCAGCTTTGGCCATGTATTCATTGATATGAGTCATGATCGCCACCAATGCGCGTTTGTCTGACTTGCGCGCGGCAGCCTCCATATCCCGAAACACCCGGCGGATATGATCAATATCGTCGGGGTTTGCGATCACGCAAAATTCGCGGACCAGACGGGCCTCAAGAAAACCGCGTACGTGATACAGCTCTTCCGCCTGGGCGATAGTCAGGCGTGCAACAGTGGGTCCCTTGTGAGCCTCGGCCACAACCAGGCGGTCACTCTGAAGCTGGCGGATCGCCTCGCGCACTGATGCCCGGCTGGCCCCGGTCATTTCGCACAGCACGCGTTCGACCAGACGATCACCGGGCTTGAAATGGCCGTGAACGATCGCATTGCGAATTGTTTCAAGTGCCGCATCGCGCACCAACTTGGGCTTAACGCTGAACCACGCCGGAGCGGACAACGAACCTTCTCCGGCATCCGGCTGTTCGGATCCGGTTCGACTGTCGACTACCATGCGACCTCCTTGCTTCCCCTGATCATGTTTCCGATGGCATATCAGGTCGCCACCTCGTTGATTCTACACGCATGCCTCTGTTACCATCAACACTGTTTCGACACCAAACCAGCCTCACGGAAACTGTTTCATTTCAGCCAGACTCAGGATCGACAGCGCCACGGTGGCAGCGCGCGGCACGAATGTGTCGAGTTCTACATATTCATCTGGCCTGTGTGCCATATGCCCCACTGGACCAGTCGCGCAGATCGTTGGCGTTCCGGTCGAAGAGGCCAGCCCAGAATCGGCGCAGGAACGGGTAAATTCCACATCTGTCGCCAATCCCAGATTGCGCGCGGCGCGCAGATAGACGTCCGTCAACCTGTCCGATCCGTCATTTTTTGCCATCGGGCTAAACCCACCCATTCGTTCAATGGTCGACGTGATTCCGTCTTCCGATGCGTTCAACGCAATTTTCGTGATGGCATCATTATAGATGGATTCGTCCTCGGGATGGGTAAAACGAAGGTCGATTTCGCATGTCGACCATGGCGCCACAGTGTTCACTGACTGACCTCCATTCACCAATCCGACGTTGACAGAAACATCGCGCTCCACATTGCTCAGCCGATTCCATGCAACGATCTTGCGCCCCAGCTCGTGAATAGCACTGCGACCATCGGCAGGATTCAGACCCGCGTGCGCTGCCAATCCGGTGATCGACACGCGATAGAATGCCCCCCCTCGGCGTTGATTGACCACGTTTCCGCTCAACCGACCAGGTTCGGCATTGAAGACGGCAATGGCGCGCTGGGCAGCATCCAGAATGATCGGCGCCGATCCGGGGGATCCGATCTCTTCATCGCCGGTGAAGAGGGCTTCAAGGGTGAAAGGGGCAGTTCCGGTTTCGGCAAAAGCGCGCAGGATAAAGGCGTTCATCACAAGCCCGGCCTTCATGTCAGCGCATCCGGGACCATGTCCGCGACTGCCCGAGATACTGAACGGGCGCCTTGCGGCTTCGCCGGACGGAAACACCGTATCCATATGCCCCATGAGCAAAACGCGCCGGGACGCATCACCGCCCTGTTGGGCTGGCACAACAGCATGCATTGCATCACCCCGCCCCTCCAGCCCACTGATTGAGCATTCGATACCGAAACCTTCGAGCCAAGCGCGCAGGTGCGCACCGACGGCATCGACTCCGGGCTTGTCGAGCGAATGGCTGTCAATATTCACAATTTCGCGCAGCAGCTGGGTCATTTCGTCCTGCCGCGTTTGCAGCCATTCGGTTGCAGGATGCTTGGTCATTTTCTAGTGTTCTCCGGTTTGACGTTCAAAAAAAGCTTGACCTATTGTGAGGTATATATCAAGACTTTGTCTAAGTGTCAGACAATCCGGGCGAAGAAACGGGTGTATGAACACCCTCCGGACGACGGCCTGAGGGTATGTGTTTGGGCACCACACACCAACAAGGAGAGATGGGAATGAAACGCTTTCTAAAATCATTTGCCGCTACAAGTGCCATTGCATTGTGCTTTGCGGTATCCTCTATCGCGCCAGCAAACGCGCAGTCCAAGGATGAACTCGTCTGGGGCGACACCCTGCCCAGCGGGTTGGATCCCCACGTCGTTTATGACGTCTACATGCAGACCTTCATGCTCAATACATATGACGGACTCTACCGGTACCTCGGCAACCCGATCGAGCTGGTCCCGTGGCTGGCTACCTCTCACGAAGTCAGTGACGACGGTATGACATGGACCTTTAATTTGCGTCAGGATGCGACCTTCCATGATGGCAGCCCACTGACAGCCGATGACGTCGTTTATTCGTTCAAGCGCCTTCTGGAGATTGGCCGCGGACCGTCAGGTGCATTGGCACCCGTTCTAAAGCCCGAAAACATCACCAAAGTGGACGACTCGACGGTTCAGTTCTTGCTCAATGAACCCTACGCACCCTTCCTCGCTACCCTGCCGCTTGTGTCCATCGTTAATCAGGAACTCGTGACGGCAAACGAGGTCAATGGTGACAACGGAACTGCATGGCTGGCCTCCAACGAGGCAGGCTCGGGCGCTTATATCTTCGATCCGGACACTTACGTCCCGCAGGAAAAGGTTGATCTGAAACGAAACAAAACGCATTTTTATGGCTGGAGCGACAACGCAGATCCAATTGACGTGGTCCGGGCTTACCCGGTGAAGGAAACATCCACCCGCGTTCTGGCGCTGATGCGCGACGACATTCAGGCCACCGACGGATATCTGCCGCCCGATCAGGTCGCCAAGATCGATTCCACAGATGGCGTCAGTGTCCGCCGCGACGAATCCATGCGCGTCATGGTGATCCGCATGAACAACTCCAAGCCGCCCTTTGACAACATCAATTTCCGCAAATGTGTAAGCTACGCTTTTCAGTACGATGGTTTTATCAACGTCGTGCTCAAGGGGCTGGTTTCGCGCAATTCCGGCCCTATCCCCAACAATTTGTGGGGCGTGCCGGAAGACGCGACCGGGTATACCTATGACCCGGATGCGGCCAAGAAGTACTGCGACAAGGCGCGTGAAGAAGGCGCACCGCTTGATCGCACCCTGGAAATCCACATCCAGTCAGAACTCGACCAGACCACCCAGGCCGCCCAGTTATTGCAGCAGGGCCTGTCGGAATATGGCGTGAACGTCGAACTTGTCGCTTCAACCTGGGCCAGCCTGACGTCCAGCACCGGCTCTGCAGAGTCGTCCCCGGACATGTGGGTGCATTGGGTATCAACCTATTTTGTCGATCCGGAAAACTGGATCGGTCAGATGTACGATTCCTCATTCCACGGCACATGGAAAGCATCTTCCTGGTACAAGAACGCCAAGGTGGATGAACTGCTTCGACAGGGCCGGAAGGAAACGGATCGCAACAAGCGAAACGCAGCCTACGGTGAAGCCTACAAGATAATCGTCGACGAGGCTGCGGATCTGTGGATCTACAACACCATCGCATTGCGTGGCGTCAGTGACCGGCTTACCGGCATCAAATTCTCGCCGGTAGGATCGGGCGCAGAATTCCGTTGGATGTCTCTAGCCGACTGACCCAATCCCGCGCGGCCGGCATGAGTGTTGGCCGCGCATCCCTGATCTCTTTGACACCCGAGGTATGATGTTACGGTTTATCATCATCAGGCTATTGCTATTGATCCCGGTCTTGCTGGGCTTGCTGCTCATGACATTCGTTCTGCTCGGACTTGCCGAGGGTGACCCGGCTGCGGCGATCGCCGGTGACAATGCCACCCCCGAACAAATCCAGCGCATACGCGAGGAACTGGGAATCGACAAGCCGGTGATTGCGCAGTTCGGAGCTTACGTCGTGAACGTCGTGCAGGGTGATTTCGGGGTCTCGGCCTACTCAAACCGGGCCGTGGGAGCCGACATCGCCCAGCGGCTTCCGGCGACGCTCGAACTGACGTTCGTATCGTTACTGATCGCGGCGGTACTGGGCATCGGGTTTGGCACATTGGCCGCCTTGTGGCGCAATTCGGTCTTTGATTACCTCGTGCGGATCGTGTCGGTGGCGGGCTTGGCGATGGCATCTTTCTGGATCGCGATCATGCTACAGCTTCTCTTCTCGATGCAGCTCGACTTGTTGCCGCTGCGCGGACGCCTGCCCTCGGGTATGGAGGCACCTGCCGTGCTTACGGGGTCATATCTGCTGGACAGCCTCCTTACGGGGCGTATCGATGCGTTTGTCCAATCCCTGCGTCACATACTTCTGCCCGCGCTGACAATTTCGCTGGGTGGCATTGCGACCATCGCCCGCTTTACCCGCTCTGCCGTAGTCACCACCCTTCAGACCGAATACACCACCTACGAGGAAGCGGCAGGCTTCCCGCGGCGGCGCATCGTGTTTCCCTATGCGCTGCGCAACTCGCTGGTGACGCCGGTGACACAGATTGGCTTGTTGTTCGGAGCATTTATTTCATCCGCTGTCGCGGTCGAAGCTGTTTTCGACTGGCCCGGCATCGGATCCTATCTGGTTCAGGCAATCTTTAATTCCGACTTTCAGGCCGTATTGGCTGTGACCCTGGTGATCGGGGCAGTCTATGGTCTGGTCAATATCGCGGTTGATCTTGCCCACGCGCTGCTTGACCGGCGCGTTGCTGAAAGGCTTTGAGCATGTTGATTTTCCGCAAGCTGCTGCAGGACGTTCCCGCAGTCATCGGGCTACTGATCCTGATTTTCGCGACTTTGATCGCCATTTTTCCCGAACTCCTGGTGGACAACCTGGTGGCGGCCAATCGTGGCAACATCCTACTACGGCTGCAACCACCGGGAGTCGACCACTGGTTCGGCACCGATGATCTGGGCCGCGACCTTTTCGCCCGCGTGGTGCTCGGCACGCGATCGGCCATCATTATGGCAGTAGTCGTGGTTCTTGCCGCAATGGTGATCGGGGTGCCGCTGGGGCTGGTTGCGGGATATTTCGACGGGGTCGTTTCCGGTTTCATCATGCGGGTGACAGATGTCGTTCTGGCAGTGCCGCAACTCATTCTTGCCATCGCAATTGCCCAAATTCTTGGCAAAGGGCAGGAAAGCGCGATGATTGCACTGGCCGCCACCTATTGGCCGTTCTTCACCCGCACCGTCTATTCCGAAGCGCGGAGAGTCCGGTCTCAACTTTTCATTGAGGCGCTAGAAGGTCTGGGCGCAAGCCGCTTTCGGATCATGGCATTCCATATCCTGCCCAATGTGGCGGCGCCGGTGTTGATCCGGGCGACCGTTGGCATGGGCTTTACAATCCTGACTGCCGCGGTTCTGGGATTTTTGGGTGTCGGCGCCACACCGCCGTCGCCCGATTGGGGTCTGGCCATTTCAGAAGGTCGCAAGTACCTGCCAGAATTCTGGTGGTATGCCACCTTCCCCGGCCTTGCGATCCTCCTGCTCGTGTTGGGCTTCAACCTTTTGGGTGACGGATTACGTGACCTCGTCGATCCCAAACTGAGGCGCTCAAGATGACCGATACCGCACTTCTGGAAGTTCGCGATTTGTCATTGTCAGTCAAGACAGACGCAGGTGTTGCACGCATTCTTGATCACATCGACTTTTCGATCCGGCGCGGAGAGATTGTGGGGCTTGTGGGCGAATCGGGGTGTGGCAAGTCCACGGTCGTGCGCGTTCTGCTTGGCCTGC
This sequence comes from Hoeflea sp. BRH_c9, assembly GCA_000961635.1. Classification (GTDB taxonomy): domain Bacteria; phylum Pseudomonadota; class Alphaproteobacteria; order Rhizobiales; family Rhizobiaceae; genus Hoeflea. The sequence goes on from LADQ01000029.1 coordinate 8,362, forward strand.
TTCCCAAGGGCGCCCAGATCGACAGTGGCAGGATTCTCTTCAAGGGGGTCGACCTGCTTACGCTTCGGCCTAAAGACGTTGCCCGGCGCATCCGGGGCCGGTCCATCGGATTCATTCCGCAGGATCCTTATCAGAGCTTCAACCCGACTTTCACGGTCGGTAAGCAGATGCTTGAGGTTCTGCGCTGGAGCGGGCTGCCGGATGAGGCGCCCGACACCCGCTGGACCCGTGCAGTGCAGGCACGTCACCGCGCAAAATTGATCGAGATGCTGGAAGCGGTGAACATCGCTGACCCAGCAGGAGCGCTTGAGCGTTACCCCCATCAGTTTTCAGGCGGGCAGCGGCAGCGTATCCTGATCGCCACCGTACTGGCCTGCCAACCTGATCTGCTGCTGGCAGACGAGCCCACCACTGCGTTGGACGTGACCACACAGATGCAGATTTTACATTTGCTGCGCGATCTGGCACTGGATTTTGGCGTTGCGGTGATGATGGTCACCCACGATTTCGGAGTAGTGGCACAGCTATGTGACCGGGTGTCGGTGATGTATGCGGGCCAGACAGTCGAAACCGGCACAGCGCACGCGGTCATCCATCAACCCGCCCACCCGTACACCGAACGGCTGATTGCCTGCCACCCCGACCTTTCAGAAACGATTGTAGGCATCCCGGGTCAGGTATCTTCCCCGATCAATCCGCCGATGGGGTGTCGGTTTCATCCTCGTTGTTTGATTGCAACCGACGCCTGCGCGGATCAGCGGCCTGTTCTCAGGACGTTGGAGGGGGCTCATCGCGTCGCCTGCCTCATGAGGGAGGCCGCATCATGACCGCGCCATTGCTGCAAGTCCGCAACCTTGCCAAAACCTTTGGAGGAACGGGCGGATTTTTCTCGCGCGCGCAACCGCTGGTTAGCGCCATCGACAATGTTTCTTTTGATCTTCACGATGGCGAAGTTCTAGGAATCGTTGGTGAATCCGGTTGTGGAAAATCTACACTCGCAAAGCTGCTTCTGGGACTTCTGCGTGAAAATGACGGATCCATCACTTTGGACGGTCGCCAGGTATCCGGGCTTCCGCCACGTGAGGCGCGGCGGTTACGCTCAGACGTGCAATATGTGCATCAAGATCCCGGAGCAGCCCTAGATCCGTGGTGGAGGGTCGGCAACACGCTGCATGAAACCATGCGCATTCACGGAATATCAGACGCCAAAGAACGCGAAACGCGTATTTCGGAAGTGTTGGAAGCCGTTGGCCTCTCAGGCGATTTTGTTAACAGATACCCGCATGAATTGTCCGGCGGCCAGCAGCGGCGCATCGGATTGGCGCGCACTCTTGCCTTGAGGCCGCGGATTATCTTGCTGGATGAGCCCACATCCGGGCTTGATTTGTCGGTGCAGGCAACGGTCTTGCGGCTGATGAATGATCTGCGGGAACGCTACAAGCTGACCTACATTTTGATCAGCCATGATCTGTCTGTCGTGCACAGGATGTGCGACAGGATTGCGGTTATGTATCTCGGGCGCATCGTCGAACTGGGTGAAACCGAAGCCGTCTTTGGCAGCCCTGCACACCCCTATACAAAGGCGCTGATAGGGTCAGCCCCAAAACTGGTGCGCGACGACACCTCGGTTGAGCTTATCCAGGGAGATCCGCCCGATGCGACAAACATACCTTCGGGATGTGCGTTTCGAAGCCGGTGCCCCCTTGCGATCGATTCTTGTGCTGCAACGAAGCCGGAACTGGAGGAGATTTCAGCCAGCCATCGAATCGCATGCCCCCCTGAATTACGGCGACTGACCAATGGCCCAGCCGCATCTGTCTCTTCACTTTGAATCCGGAGTTCCAAATGCCCAAACATATCGCCTGCCTGACCTTCGATTTTGACGCCATGTCCGGCCTTGTCTCGCGCGGATTGACAACCCCGACGCCGGTATCGCGCGGTGAATTCGGCGCCGTTGCAGTTCCCCGGATCTTGAACCTGCTGGAAAAGCACACGATCCCCAGCACTTTCTTCATCCCCGGCGTCGTGCTGGAAACCTATCCTGATGTAAGTCGTTCGGTACATCATGCAGGTCACGAGATTGGCAATCATGGCTGGACTCACGTGCCGCCCGCCAATTTAACTCCCGAAGAGGAAGAGACAGCCCTGCTTCGGTCAAGTGAAGCGATTGCAGCAATTACGGGACGCAACCCCACGGGGTACCGCTCTGCCTCTTTCGATCTTTCTCCGGTGACCGCCCAGCTTCTCTCCAAACATGGTTTCGCTTACGAAAGCAGCATGATGGGGCATGATCATTCACCCTACCGCCTGCGCCTGGGCGATGTAGTGGACCCCAGTGGACAGGTCACGTTCGGTCAGGAATGCGATGTGATCGAAATGCCTGTCAGTTGGAACCTGGATGATTTTCCCCATTTCGAATTCCTGCGGATGCCCAACTCAATCATGCCCGGCTTGGCGCCGGCCGATGCCGTTCTGGAAAACTGGATCAACGATTTCCGCTATATGTGTGAGACCGAGGAATGGGGAGTCTTGACCTTTACATTCCATCCCTATGTGATTGGCCGTGGACATAGGATGATCTTCCTGCAACGACTGATAGAAGCAATCTCGGACATGGGCGGCGTTTTCATGAACATGAATGACGCGGTGTTGGAGTTCAGGGGCAAATAACACTCTGAATGACGTTGGTGCGCGGATAAGATTTCAACGTTTTGCGTCTATTCTGCCAGGATCGAAAATAGCATGATTGGTCCCGCAGGCATTGCCAAGTTGTTCAGCCATACTGACCTGGCTACAGGGTGGTGCATGAAAATACCGTCTGCAATGCCGCGCCTGAAGGGCTATCGTCACCCTCGTGAAATCATCGCCTACGCGGTCTGGGCTTACCATCGGTTCGCGCTGAGCACGGCTGATGTCGAGGATCTGCTTGCCGAACGTGGCGTGTTTATCAGCCGGGAAACAATTCGGCTTTGGGTCAATCGTTTTGGTGCGCATTTTGCCGCCTGCATCCGACGTGACCGGCCGCGGCCGAACGACAAGTGGCATCTTGATTCCCATGTCGGTAAAATCCGACAGCCCCAACCGACCGGGTTCATGGCTTTGGTTGAAACCGTGATGGGTCGATACAAGGGCGTCATTCGACCGCGTTTGCGCGCTCGGTCATTCCTGGCTCAACAGACAGAGGCTGCGATCGGCGTCACGATTTTGAAAGCGGACAACCCAGATCGATCATTCGGGTGGCCGCTTCCCAAAAAATCTCAGCGGCTGCGAGCATGCAAAGGGCCCGTGCAACACGGGCCCATTATGGAGGTGTTCATTGCCGCAACCACATCGGGCCGCCGACACTATTGATGATGCTAATTGATCATCACGCTGGCGCGCATTCCCGCTTCCAGATGTCCGGGAATTTCGCAGGTGATTTCTACCGGCTCTTCGGTGTTTTGTACCGGCACAATAAACCACTCTACCACTTTTCCCGGCCCGACTTCGACTTCGCGAATGGTGCCTTTGATTTCGGCAAACAAATTGCCGTCCACATCGGCGACTTCAACCTTGCGGGTGAAAATGCGTTCGCCCATTTCATTGAGCGCCAACTCATGCTTGATCTCGTCGACATTGGTCAGAATCAGCTTGTAAGCCTGTCCGGTGACGAACTCGAAGCTGTCTGGCTTGAGATACATTCCGTCGTCATTGCTTCCCATTTCAATCGTGACGTCGATCACATTGGCACGGCTAAGGTCGCCATCCGCTAACGCGGGACCTGTGAGAGCAAATGCAACGGCAGCATAGTAGATAGGGGATATCAATTTCATTGTCTTTTCCTTCCAAGGTTTGAAGTCTAGACGTCTGCAACGACGGTGCGTTGCAATTTATCGTAGCCAGCCTGCAGGCGTGGCGCTGTGATCTGCATCAACCGACATCCCCCAGATGGGGCTCTTCGTAGCGAGACAGTGGCATGGGCCGCTCCCTTTTTGTTAATTTTCTTTCGGTTTGGCGCGGCATACGGCCTATCTTCCCTGGATTTGAAACACCGGCACGCCGCCGGGCATCGATGTAGGCCCTAAGCTCGACTACAACGCTGTCGGGTAGCGGCAGTATCCGGGTCTTGAAGAACTTGGTCTGCCGGATGGTTATCGTACCGCCCTGCAGGTCAAAGTCACCAAGATCGAGACGGGCAAGCTCACCACGCCGTAAGCCCGCGCAATAGGCCAGCAGCAGCATCGTGTATATGCTCAGCGGTCGAAGTGGCACTCTTGGAGACGGATAGCTACGGGCAACCTCGAGCATCCGCCGCACGTCGGCAGGCGAGTAGATATGGGGCTTTCGCCATTGCCTGGCGACCTCCTTCCTCGGTCTCGGGTCCGGTCGCCGCACAGGCATCGACGGGTCGCGGTGACGAAGGATTTTCGCAAAGACCCGCTTGAGCTCTTCACATTCCTCCGCGTGGTGACGCGTGACATTTGTTGCCGCCCATCGATCGATCATGGCGTTCAGCGGTTCGGCTTCCGGCCCCGGATGCAACTGCAGGAACCGGTCGAACCGCAATAGCAACAGAGGCTGCGAAGTGTATTTGTAACCTCTGCGCCGCATCATCATGACATGCTCGGCCATCATTTCGCCCAGCACGCTGGCGAACGGCTTCGGCTGGCGCAGTTCGGCAAGAGCCTGTTCTGTATCCTGCGAAGCCAATGCTCGCCAAATCGGCATACACTGCTTGATATTGCACTCATCACGCAGAGCGACGACGGGATTGCATTCGATCGCGCTGATTTCCACCAGGCGTTCGAGGAACCGGTCAACGATGCGGGTGCGATGCAAGAGCGTGGATGTCGCCCGGCGATTTGCTGATTCTTTTAGCCAGGCTAGCAGCACCTCCTGATCGAGCGCCTCGTGACGTTCGGCGACATCCTGGAAGCCATGCAAGACCTGCCGATAACAGGTTCGACTTTTCATGCTGCGCAGATCAAGGCTCGCGACATAGCGGTCAATGGTCGCGCGGTTGGGATCGGGCCAGCGGGCGGTCATGCCAGCACCTCCATTCCCGGCACGTCAAGCGCAATAGCCCTGAGGTCCTCGGTGGCGAGCTTCAGGTAGGGAGCCGTCGATCCTGTCGAACGGTGTCCTAGAATGTCGCCGATGACCTTTTGAGGCACAGCGACCCGCAGCATCTCTACCGCGCGCGCATGACGGAAGATATGGGGTCCACACTTACCAGACGGTTGGATGCCGGCGTCACGGAGCCGTCGGCGAACCACGCTGTATAGCTTGTCGAGCTTGCGATAGGGCGCGCGCGTTCGGAGGAAGATTTCCCTGGCATCCGTCATGGGCCGCCCGGAACGCAGATAAGCAAGCACCGCTTCGCCGACCGGCTCCATCAGGGGCAGCGATGTGCTGGCTCGCGTCTTGTGGTGGCGAACATGGATGGCTTCCGTCCGCCAGTCGATGTCCTCAATCCGCAAATTGCGGATTTCTCCAGACCGTAGCCCATATGTTGCAAGGAGTTGCAGGATCGCATGGTCGCGCAGCCCCGCCGATGTCTCGTCCTTCTTCGTGCTCTCCAGCACAGCGACTATCTGGTCGCGGTCCAGGACTGACGGTACTCCTTCGTACGCATAAAGCGTCGGGGCTATCACGTGCCCTGACAGGTCCGTCGTGACGCGACCTGTGATGTGGAGATAACGCAGCAGCGAGCGAAGCCGCTCTGCGACAGACTTCAGCGAGCAGCGCGTCAGTTTCGGCGCGCGCAGATCCATATAACGGTCTACGTCAACGACGCTCAGCCCCGTTAAGCCGCCGCATCCGTGATCGATCTGCCAGGCAAGGAAGTTCCGGGCTTCCCACATTAACGCTGCGACGCTGGAGCGAGCCAACCCGCGTTCCTCACGCAGCCAGATTTCGTATTCGTCGCAAATCGCAAACCGGGCCATATCGGCCGCGCAGGTAGGCTCGATAGCTGGTGGCCAGTCACCGTGAGCTAGCCGCAACAGGGCATGAATTCCGGAGCGCGGGACCTCGTGCCAGCGCGCGCTGGGTCGTCGACCACGCTCCCGTTCGAACATTACGATCGCGTGCCGCAGGTATTGCTCTACCTGCACATCGATCACATCCACGACCGGAATGCCCCGCTGTCCCAGATAATCGAGAAATTCAGATGCGTAGGTGCAGTAGTTCCTCACCACGACCGGGCTGTATCGCTGGCTGATAAGCGAGGAATTGAGTGTGGCAATTAGTTCGTGACGGTTATCGGGCATTGGCGGGTCCTCTGTTGGTCGATTGACCAGCAGAGGTTCGGCACCGAATAATGCAAAGCAAGCCGATTCGAAAACGGCGAAAATCCACCGATCAGGCCGCGCTCCTCCGCATTATGGGAACCTCGTGATTAGTCAAGTTATGCTCACCTCGTCATAACTTGACGTAGGCTTTCACATAGGCTGGCGGCATCATCCTCACCGTGTGCCCGAACTGGCCGATGACGTTCGCCCAATGATGCGCACTTGCACACGCCTCAAGTCCAACGAGGCACGGCGGGACGTTGCGGAAAAACTCCAACAACTGGGACCGCCGCAAGGCTCGGCGGATAACGACGCGGCCGTCTTCGGCGACACCGTGAACCTGAAAGACCGACTTGGCCAAATCCAGGCCGATCGTAGTAATCTTCTCCATGGAACGGTTCCTTCTGTTTCGTGGTGATGGACATCACCACAATAGGCACCTTCGATGCCGCTTCGAAGGGCCGTTCCACACCATCACTTTATGTGGAGCGGTGGTAGCATTCGTGCCCTCATCAGTTCAGGACCTGCCCGACCATACATTGCGCGCTTGAGGGTCTTGAGGCGGTTGATTTGACCTTCGGCCTGCCCGTTGCTCCAGGGGAGCTCAATTGCGTTGTTGACGGCCTCAATGTCTCTGCGCAAGACGCGAGCGAACCGCATGATCGGAATGAGGTCGGAGTCGATCCACGCATCCAGTGGTTCGGGTTTCTTGCCGCGAAGGATCCCGTTGAAGCGCATCGCCAGGCGTCGCATCTCGGCGAACGCATCAGATCCCTGCTTCAGGACATCGACCTTTTTGACCTGTCGCTCTGTCAGCAGGCTTCGCGGCTTTGATGCAGAGCGCGGCGGCAACCACTGGCGAGATTGCATGACCGGTTTCCGGATCTCGAACCGGCTCCGACTTCAACGCGGTGGGCGGCACTTCATCGGCCTGCCCCCTTTCGGCCCGCCGCCAGGCTCCCAGCAGGCGCTCGAGATTGGCGAAGCTGCCAGTGTAGCCGCGCTGCTTGACGTCATGAAACAGGTGCCGGCCGCAGCGATTCCCATCCTTCCAGCATTGGGCGAGGAAGTTTCAAAATACCATGGTGATGTGGGTTTCAACGCTGCTCGCCGCCTGTCTGGCGGAGCCTCGAACTTGAGCCACTTTGCTACACTGCGACGTTCATACCCGGTCTGTCTGGCGATCTCGCTGTAGGATAGCCCTTGCTGGCGCAAAGCGTGGAGCATGTCGAATATTTCCTGGCGGGATTGCTACGCCGTAGGATCGCAGCTTGTCTGTGATCATCACTCGCGGTGATCGTCCTTGGCCCTTCAAAAGCTTGCGCATCAGGCGCTTGGCGGCCTTGGCATTTCGGCGGCTTTGAACGAAAACCTCCAAGACGAAACCGTCCTGATCAACTGCGCGCCACAGCCAATGCTTCTTGCCACGGATTGAAACAACGGCTTCATCTAGATGCCACTTGTCCCCAAGCCGACCGGATGATCGACGACGGATGTCGTTGGCAAAGGTGCGGCCGAATTTCTCCGCCCACAGCCGGACGGTTTGGGGTTCTTCCTCATTTTGTGTGATTCATCGGCTGTTAGCGACAATGTCGCTATGGGCGGGCATGCAAAAGAAATCGAAATGGTCACCCGGCCCAGGGGTTAAGATTCTGGGTGCCACGCTCACTATTGACGACGGGTGGGTTGTTTCCACTGCTGGATCCGCGATCGGCATCTGCCCAGATTGTGGACGGCGAAGCCGAAGTCGGCATGGTTGGGCCCGCCGCAACCTCCAGGATCTGCCGGTCCAGGGCAAGCCGGTGACAGTGAAGCTGCTGCTGAGCCGCTGGCGATGTGCACATCGGGAATGCCCACGACGAACGTTCACCGACCGACTGCCGTCGGTAGCTGATCCATACGCGCGTCGGACGAGAAGGGTCGGAGAGATTGTCGGCCTGTTCGGCCACAGCGCCGGCGGCCGTCCTGGCGAGCGGTTGATGCAGCGGCTCGGCATGCCGGTCAGCGATGACACCATCCTGAGGCAGTTGAAGCGGGATGCCGAGGTTGATCAACGCAATTCCGAGATACGGGTGGTCGGTATCGATGATTGGAGTTGGCGGAGGGCGACGAGCTACGGAATCATCATGGTCGACCTCGAGCGCCGCTCGGTTGTCGACATACTGGATGACCGCAGCGTCGAGAGTGCGGCCAAGTGGCTGCGTGACCGTCCTTCCATCGAAGTTGTCAGTCGGGACCGCTGCGG
>LADQ01000043.1 GCA_000961635.1 Hoeflea sp. BRH_c9
ACCTGGGCGGTCAGCGAAATCGCCCAGATCCCCATGCTGATCGTCGCTGTCGCCAGCGTCACGCACAGCATGGCGAGAAACCCCGCGGTGCGCAGAAAGGAAAACATCCGTCTCACGGCGACCACCGATATGGCTTCATTGCGCGGCTCCTGAGCTATGGACCAGATGGACTTGCTGCAGCTTCCTGTCTCATCACAATGAATCAGAACTGTGACACGCTTTCGAGGAGTGCGGCGTTCGCTATTCCTCCGGCTTGCCGCGCAGGCCGTAACTCTGAAAGCCCGCCCGCATCACCGGCTTGCGCGAGGAAATGACGCCCGAGTTGACGCCGTTCCAGCCGATTTCACCCGACAGCCTTGCATATTCGATCTTCGGGCAGCGGTTCATCACCACCTTGAGGCCGGCCGCTTCGGCGCGGAGCGCCGCCTCGTCATGGCGCACGGTCAATTGCATCCAGATCACCTTCGGCAGGGGATCGAGCGCCAGCACCTCGTCGACAATGCCCGGCACCGCGTCGGACGCCCGGAAAATGTCGATCATGTCGATGGCGACGGGAATGTCGGAAAGCCGCGCATAGGTCATCTGGCCCAGGATCGGTTTGCCGGCCTGTCCCGGATTGACCGGGATGACGTCATAGCCCTTGGCCAGCAGGTATTTCATCACGAAAAAACTGGGGCGGACCTCATTGGCCGAGGCGCCGACCATGGCAACGGTCCTGACCGACTGCAAAATGCCCGCGATGTAGGAATTGTCGTAATGATCATGGTTCATCAGTGGCGCGCCTTGCGAAATCCCGCGAAATCAGCTCCGGTTGTCGCAACAGCCTGCGAGCGGGTCAAGGCTGTGCCCTTGTCCGGGAACAAATCCGCGACATAATGCCTGTGTAATCTGCCGAGTGAGCCCCAATAGGAGACGATCCTCATGAGCACGCGCCTGATCATCCGCAGACTGATCCCTGCCGCAGCGATGCTTTCGGCCCTCATCGCCGTGACCGGCCCCGCCGGCGCCATCAGCCGCATCGAGACCACCAAGACCGATTGCCACGCCATCCGCGCCGTGCTGGTGCGCGAGGGTGCTGCAATCCTGCGCCACACCTCCAAGAGAGGCCTGCCGATCTATGACCGCTATGTCAGCTCCTCGCTGCTGTGCCCGGGCAATTCAGTCGGCGTCTGGGCCAGCGTGCCCGCGCGCGACACCAATTCCTGCCGCGTGATCGCCTGCGACGCCAACGCCAGCGACGATGATGACATGATCCGGTTCCGCCCGCTGCTCAGGATCACGCAATAGCCGAGAATTCGCGGCCCTGTTTTCCAATCAAGGCTGCGGTTGGCGCATATAAAAATAGTCAAACAATTCCCTCGTGAAGCCGAGCGAGCGATAGAGCGCGCGCGCCGGCTCGTTGTCGGTGACAACCTGCAGAACCACCGCGTTGACACCTTGCGACGCCGCCCAATTGAGTAGGGATTGCACGGCATTGCGGGCAAGGCCCCTGCCCCTGTGGGCCTCGTCAGTGGCAACGGCTTCGATGACCAGAAGCCCATCCACGATAACTCCATAGGCGACCGACTGGATTGTTCCGTCAACCTTCACGCCGGAAAACAGTTTCGGGCCTTCGATCAGTTCGAGCATTGAGCGAAATATGGTTGGGTCGGATACGGCAATCCGGTTCCGGGCGGCGAGCCAGTCTTCGTTTGGGTCTGGCCAGACGATCGCGCCTTGTCCGGGCGCGCATCTGGTTTTGTCGATTTCGGCGAAAAGCGTTGTGGTGGCGCCTTCTTGCCGGTAACCGCGTCTCGACAGCGCCGTGGCGGAAGCGCCCGTAAACGACAGGACGCGCACCATGGCGGGCTGCTCGAAGCGCGCATAATACGCCTCCGCCTGATCAATCAGCCGATCGTCGATGGCCTGCGAGCCGGGCCGTTGACTGAGTGAATTGACACGCCGGATCGACCCGCCGCTGCGGCGCGCGATCCAGCCGCAGATGTCTGACTCCTGCTCCGCCGGCCAGCCAGCGCGACAGGCCATTTCCGCGCGCCAGAGTAAATCCAGATCCATCTCCGCTCCCTTATTCACAGTCTGACTTGGATCCTAGTCCGGCAGGATCATGTGGCCGTCATCGCCAAGCGGCATCAGCGGATTGTGCGCCAGTTCCCACATATGCCCGTCCGGATCGGCGAAATAGCCTGAGTAACCGCCCCAAAACACCTCGTGCGGCTTCTTTACCGGCGCGGCTCCGCATTCCACCGCGAAGGCCCAGGCGGCGTCGACCTCTTCCCGGGAGCCAAGATTGTGCGCCAGGCTCATGCCTTCGAAGGCTTGCGGCCGGGTCGGCCCAAGACCGGCGTCGGCGGCGAGCGCATCGCGCCCGAACAGCCCCAGCATCGTGCCGGCCATGTGAAAAAATGTGACATCGTCATTGGAGGCCGAGGACCGCTTGAAGCCGAGGCTTTGGTAAAACGCGGTCGAGGCGGCGACGTCCGCCACGCCCAGCGTAATCATGGTGATGCGCGGGACAAGGGTCATCGAAAACCGAAGTCCTTTTTCAGCATGTCATATAGCTCCTGGGCAGAAGATTCATTGAGTTGAATAGTTTGGCTAACTTTATCGGGAATTTCCCGATGATCTGATCCGTGGGTATCAATTTGTAGAATCTTACGGCCATCATACTCCTGATAATACACAGTAGCCTCCACCTCTGTCGGATGCAGCGCAATTCTATCTCTTTTTCCTAGTTTAAACGATCGAATGACGGCCATGTCGATGTTACTCCCCGGTCCATTCCGGCTTGCGCTTGGCGATGAAGGCGCCCATGCCTTCCTCGGCGTCACGGGCCAGCATGTTTTCGACCATCACCTGGGCGGTGTAGTCATAGGCGTCTTCAAGCGACATTTCGGCCTGGCGGTAAAACGCCTCCTTGCCGATCTTCACCGTCAAAGGCGATTTCGACGCAATGACCTCGGCGTATTTCATGACGATCTGACCCAGATATTCGCGCGGCATGATCCGGTTGATCAGGCCGAATTCGCGCGCCGTCGAGGCGTCGATGGTCTCGCCTGTCAGCAGCATCTCCATGGCCTGCTTGCGGTGCACATTGCGGCTGAGCGCGACCATCGGCGTCGAGCAGAACAGCCCGATATTGACCCCCGGGGTGCAGAAGCTCGAGGTGTCGGTGCACATCGCCAGGTCGCACGAGGCCACCAGCTGGGCGCCGGCGGCGGTGGCAAGGCCGTCGACCTCGGCGATCACCGGCACCGGAAGATGCACGATCGTCTGCATCAGCTCGGCGCAGAGTTTCATCGAGCGGGCGAAGAAAGCCCTGCCCCGGTCCGCGTCGGCGCGATGCAGCGTGAGTTCCTTGAGGTCATGACCGGCTGAAAACAATTTGCCCGGCGTCGCCGAGGCGATGATCACCACGCGGATGGACTTGTCGCCGCGGGTCGCGTCCAGCGCATCCTTGAGCGCCTGCATCAGGGCGATCGACAGGGCGTTGGCCGGCGGGTTGTTCATCTCCAGCCGCATCACGCCGTTGCGGATTTCGGACTTGACCAGACCGGCTGGCGATTGCTGTCTCAACTCAACCCCGTTCATGCCTGCTAACCCTTTCCTTGAATTGCCGACAGTCTAGCGCGGCAGGCAGGCGGCGGGAACCCCGTTCCGGCGTTGACCGGGCCCTGATTTTCCGCAAGGTTGCCTGGCAAAATCGAATCTGGCCTGAGCGCGGCACTGACGGCGAACCTCCTTCGTCAACGCTGCTTGCGCCTCGCCCAGCCTCCCGCCTCCGCACAGGAATCATGGAATGCCCACACCAGCCGCGCCTGTCATGTCCGCCCCGGAGGTCTCGGCCTATCTCGACGAAGTCTTCCCGCAGATCAAGGCGAATGGGGACAGCATCTCGGTGATGGATGTGTCTCACGGAACCGCGCTGGTCCGGCTCGATGCCGACGAGCGGCATGTCCGCCCCGGCGGCACGGTCAGCGGGCCGACCCTGTTCATGCTGGCCGATCTTGCCGCTTACGCGGTGATCCTGGCCCATATCGGCCGGGTGGCGCTGGCGGTGACCACCAATCTCAACATCAACTTCCTGATGAAGCCCGAACCCGGCCCGCTCGACGCCACCGCGACGATCCTCAAACTGGGCAAACGGCTGGTGGTCACCGACATCGGGATTCGCGATTTGCGCGGCGATCTGGTGGCTCAGGCCACCGCAACTTACTCAATACCGCCGCGCGAGGGATGAGGTTTGACGCGAGATTCATGCGGTATCTAAATACCACATAACTACCTTATTGTTTTTATTGATTTAATTTTGCAATGCACTCATTTTCGATGCTTGACGGTTTTTTCCGTCCCGCCTATAACGCACGCAGCGTCCGGGGCCATTGGGGTCCGGCGCGCATGTTGGTTCGGGAAGCTCACCTTCAGTGGAATCCCGGGACAACCCAAGCAACAAGAAACGTCCGGCTGGTTTGCGCCAATCCGGATCCTGAATGAAGAGAGAACTCCATGAAAACCTTCTCGCAGAAGCCTGCAGAGGTGGATAAGAAGTGGGTGATTATCGACGCGACAGATCTCGTCGTCGGCCGTCTCGCCACCGTTATCGCCAATATCCTGCGCGGCAAGCACAAAGTCACCTACACCCCTCACGTTGACGATGGCGACAATGTCGTGGTCATCAACGCTGAAAAGGCGGTTCTGACCGGCAACAAGTTCGCCGACAAGAAATATTACTGGCACACCGGCTATCCCGGCGGCATCAAGGAGCGCACCGCGCGCCAGATTTTCGAAGGCCGCTTTCCCGAGCGGATCGTCGAAAAGGCCGTCGAGCGCATGGTTCCGCGTGGGCCCCTGGGCCGTCGCCAGATGAAGAACCTGCGCGTCTATGCAGGTCCCAATCATCCGCATGAAGCTCAGCAGCCGACCGTCCTCGACGTCGCGGCGCTGAATTCCAAGAACAAAAGGAGCGCCTGATCATGGCTGAACTCAATTCGCTTGAGGAACTCGGCGCATCGGTCAAGGCGACCGAAGCAGCAGCAGCGCCGGCCGCACCGGTTCACGTCCGCAAGGTCGACGACCTCGGTCGGTCCTACGCAACCGGCAAGCGCAAGAACGCGATCGCCCGCGTCTGGATCAAGCCAGGCAGCGGCAAGATCACGGTCAACGGCCGCGATTTTGTCACCTATTTCGCCCGTCCCGTGCTGCAGATGGTTGTCCAGCAGCCTGTCGTCGCCGCCGCCCGTCAGGGCCAGTTCGACGTTGTCTGCACGGTTGCCGGCGGCGGTCTTTCCGGCCAGGCCGGCGCAGTGCGTCACGGCATCTCCAAGGCGCTGACCTATTACGAGCCGGGCCTGCGCCCTGTTCTGAAAAAGGGCGGCTTCCTGACCCGCGACAGCCGCGTTGTCGAACGTAAGAAATACGGCAAGGCCAAGGCCCGCCGGTCGTTCCAGTTCTCCAAGCGTTAAGTCGCCTGGGCTACATTCCAGTTCAGTCTGGTCAGATCATTGTGGACGGGGCTTCGGCCCCGTCTTTTTTATGCCTTGCCGGGCCGCTCCGGCACGGCTTTATCATGACGGCTGAATGCGTTAGACAGGTCCGCCCGCAACTTCGCGTCCGGATAGAGACCCATGGCCAACAAATCCATCGACCACGCCTTCACCGCCAAATCGCTGACATCGGCGGCAAGCGATCCCACCTATGCCGGGGCGTTGTCGTTCATGCGGCGCAAATACACCAAATCGCTCAAGGGCGCCGACGCCGTGGTCTGGGGCATTCCGTTCGACGCGGCGGTGTCGAACCGGCCCGGCGCGCGGTTCGGGCCGCAGGCGATAAGGCGGGCCTCGGCGATCTTCGACAATGATCCGCAATACCCGTTTGACCGTGACCTGTTCGCGGCCATGTCGGTGATCGACTATGGTGATTGCCTGCTCGACTACGGCAATCACCAGAAGACGCCGGCGACGATCGAGCGCGAGGCCGCGAAAATCCTCGCCTCCGGCGCGTTCCTGATGAGCATGGGCGGCGATCATTTCGTCACCTGGCCCTTGCTCAAGGCGCATGCGGCCAAACACGGACCGCTGGCGCTGGTACAGTTCGACGCGCATCAGGACACCTGGTTTGACGACGGCAAGCGGATCGATCACGGCTCCTTTGTCGGCCGCGCCGTGCGTGACGGCGTGATCGACCCCACCCGGTCGATCCAGGTCGGGATCCGCACCCATGCGCCCGAGGATTGCGGCATTCGCATCCTCTATGGCCACGAAGTCGAGGACCTGTCCGCCACGCAGATTGCCGCCACCATCCTCGAGCATGTCGGCGATACCCAGTGCTATGTCACCTTCGACATCGATTGCCTCGACCCGGCATTCGCGCCCGGAACCGGAACCCCGGTGGCCGGCGGTCCCTCAAGCGCCAAGATGCTGTCGGTGCTTCAGAAGCTCGGGGGGCTTGATATCAAGGGTGCAGATATTGTAGAAGTCGCTCCAGCCTATGATCACGCGGACATTACCGCGATAGCCGGAGCCTCTGTGGCCATGCATTATTTGGGACTTCTCGCAGAACGCCGCGCGCGACGATAAAACGCGCGAGCCCGATCTATGGCTTCGGACAATGCGTCCGAAACCCTGCACAAGTCCCTGATATTCAAGCATGAACGGAGAAGCCCGATGGCTCCCAAGATTTTCATTGACGGCGAACATGGCACCACCGGCCTGCAAATCGTTTCACGGTTGCAGAACCGGACAGACATCGACCTGATGTCGATGCCCGCGGAGCAGCGGCGGGATCAGGGCGTGCGGACCAAATTCCTGCGCGAGGCCGATATCGCCATTTTGTGCCTGCCCGATGATGCCGCGCGGGAATCGGTTGCGCTGGCGGCGGACGCCGGCACCCGCTTCATCGACGCCTCGACCGCGCACCGGACCCATCCGGACTGGGCCTTCGGCTTTGCCGAGCTCTCGGAGGGTCAGGCCGCGCGCATCGCGGCGGCGCAGTTTGTCTCCAATCCGGGCTGTTATTCGACCGGCGCCCTTGCCCTGATCGCGCCGCTGGTGGCCGCAGGCGTTTTGCCTGCTGACTATCCGCTGACCATCAACGGTGTCTCCGGCTACACCGGCGGCGGAAAACAGTTGATCGCGCAGATGGAGGATGCGTCACGCGACGACGCCATCACCGCGCCCTATTTCGCCTATGCGCTGACGCTGGCGCACAAGCATGTGCCGGAGATTGTCGCCCGCTCCGGTCTCGCAAGGCGGCCGGTGTTCACCCCCGCCGTCGGACGCTTCGCGCAAGGCATGCTGGTCAATGTCCCGCTGCATCTTGACCTGATGACCGGCAACCCGTCGATGGCGGACGTCCATGCCGCGTTTGACGCGCATTACGCATCCGGCGGCGCGGTCGACGTCGTTCCGCTGGCCGAAAGCGCCGGACTTGCCCGGCTTGATCCGGAGGAACTCAAGGGAACCGACCGGATGAAGATCTACGTCTGCGGGACAGAGGGTGCGGGTCAGGTCAATCTGGTGGCGTCGCTCGACAATCTCGGCAAGGGCGCATCCGGCGCCGCGGTGCAGAACCTGGATCTGATGATCGCGGGCTGACCGCAGTCAGATTCTGACTTCCACCGCGGTTTGCAGCGGATAGGCGCCGTAAAAGCCGCGCCAATGGGCCACCGTGAAGCCGAGCACGACGATCGCCCAGCCCTGGTGCGCCAACGCCCAGCCGAGCGGCACCTGGGTCAGGATCGTCACGATGCCGATCAGCGCCTGAATGGTGACGAGCCCGAACAACAGCACGGCGCGGCGGCAATGGGTGCTGCCTCGGCCATGCATGATTGATGCCGCCATGTGCCACAGCGCCAGCGCGAACAGCAGATAGCCGCCGAGACGATGGACGAATTGCACGGTCAGTTCGTTTTCAAAGAAATTGCGCCAGGCCGGCGTGAGTTCAAGCAGGCCTTCGGGCACCCATACACCGTTCATCAACGGCCATGTGCTCGACGCCAGCCCGGCATCAAGCCCCGCCACCAGGCCGCCCAGATAGATCTGCACCAGCACCAGGCCGGTCAACGCCCCCGCCCCGCGCCGCAGTCCGACGCTTGGGACGGGATCGGCCGAATGCGGCGCCAGACCGCGCATCACCCAGACAATCGCCGCGAAAATCAGGCAGGCCAGCGTCAGATGCGTCGCCAGCCGGTACTGGCTGACATCGACGCGATCAATCAGACCCGAGGCCACCATCCACCAGCCCACCGCGCCCTGCAGCCCGCCCAGCACCAGAAGCCCGAAAAGTGGCCAGCGCAGCCGTTTTTCGACGCGGCCGGTGACAAGGAAGAATGCCAGCGGAACCCCGAACAGCACGCCGACGCCACGGGCCAGAAACCGGTGCGCCCATTCCCACCAGTAGATGGTCTTGAATTCATCCAGGCTCATGCCCTTGTTGATCAGCTGGTATTCCGGGATCTGCCGGTAGAGCTCCAGTTCCTCCTGCCATTCCGCCTCGCTCATCGGTGGAATGACGCCATGGATCGGCTTCCACTCGGTAATCGACAGGCCTGAATCCGTGAGCCGGGTGACGCCGCCAACGACAATCAGCGCGAAGATCGCGGCCAGCACCAGCCCGAGCCAGATCCGTTGCGCCGAACGGTTGCGGTGAACCCGCCGCTCCGCCGCAATCAAGGAGCCAGCATCAGCTGAATGGCTGTCCATGCTTCCGGCAGGCGGATTGGCTTCGGGCGGGGTGGCGGAATGGACGGTCATCAACGATTTCTTTCTTCTGACATTGGCGAACATGTGCACCAGAGCTCCTGGCAAGGCAAGGGCGGCGGCTTTGCGGCATGCGGTCGCGGCCTTGACGGACGCGGGAGCAGTTGCCCTTGCGTTCAGCGCCAGAGCCGTTATGTCCAAGACCGCAGATGAAAAGAAGGCCCGCCCATGCCCATCCGACTTAGAAAGTTCATCGGAACCGTGCTGATCCTGGCGCTCGTGGTGGTCTACGCGCTCGTCGCCACGACGGTGGCAACTTACCGCCTGGCTGAATCCGCCTGGTATGTGCACATGCTCTATTTTCTGTTCACCGGCGTGCTCTGGGTGGTGCCGGCGATGTTCATCATCCGCTGGATGGAAGGACCGCGCAAAAACAAGCCGTCTTGAGCGAATAGCGGGTCCACTCCGGCCGGCCGTTAACGCGGCATTAGCCTTCGGAACGGCTTTTTCATCTCATAGCCGGCGATGTTTACCGGACTTGAGCGAGATCTCCCGCATGCTCCGCGCCAGAAGCATGAAACTTGCGCGAGCATCGAGACAATGGCGAACACACATGACATGACCGCGCCGATCGCCCGGCCCGCAGCCAGACTATCAAGCCCGCCAGCGAGCCGGCTCAGCGCGCGGCTGACGCCGGCACCGGATACAATCATGGCCTTGTGGCAACGGCTCGAAAACGATCCGGCAGTGACATTTCATCAAAGCCGCGCCTGGGTTGATGCCTGGGCGGCGGGAACCGGCGCGCCGCTCTGCTTCGTGACGCTGGAACTGGACGGTGACCCCGTCGCCATTCTGCCGCTCGAAATCCACCTGACCTTCGGTTTGAAGATCACACGCTTTGCCGGAACCGCCTACTCCAACGAAAACACCGGGCTGCTCGATATCGCCAAGCTGGCCGGCATCGACCCGATCGCGCCAGCCGATCTCGCCGCCGCCCTGTCGCAGGCGGGGCTCGGCGCCGATATCGTTCTTTTCGACAAATTGACGCCGGCGACCGCCGCTCGCGCGCCCTATTCAGCGCTGCCGCGTGTGTTCCACCAGAATCCGAGCTTTCAGTTGCCGCTGTTTGCCGATTTCAGCGCGGTGCTGGCGCAAATCAACGGCAAACGCCGGCGCAAGAAGTTCAGGGGATCCGAGCGCCGCCTGGAAGCCATGGGCGGATACCGCCATGTCATTGGCGATGACGATGCTCAGGCGCTGCGGTTGCTCGACACATTCCTCGCGCAGAAGCCGGTGCGGTTCGCCACCCAAGGCCTGCCGAATGTCTTCGCCGATCCGGGCATTCGCAGGTTTCTGCGTCACCTTTCCACCGACCGCGACGCGGAAGGCCGCGCGGCGCTCGAGCTGCACGGAATTGAACTGACCGGCGGAGAACATCAAGGTGAGATCATCGCGGTTGCCGGGCTGACCAGCAAGCACCGGCACGTCACCTGCCAGTTCGGCTCCATCAATGAAGCGATCGCCGCCGACGTCAGCGCTGGCGAACTGCTGTTCTACCTGATGATCGAACGCGCCGCACTGGCGGGCGAAGCGGTTTTCGATTTCGGTGTCGGAGACCAGCTCTACAAGCGCTCATGGTGCCCGCAGCGCACCGAACTGGTGGATTGTTATGCGCCGCTCAATCTGAAGGGACGCCTCGCCGCTCCGCTGATCGCCGGCATGATCCGGTTGAAACGTGCGATCAAGACCTCGCCCAGGCTCAATCGTTGCGCTGGCTGGGTTCGCGGGCTTCTGGTGCGCAGACAGCCGGCAACAACTGAAACCGAGTGACCGGCGCCGCCCCCACGTGAATGACTGCGGCATCGATAACGGCCATCAGGCCACCGAGCTGCGCTGATCCTGGGGTCCGGTCGGCGAACCAGGCGTCATCAGCAACACCCCTTCAATCCCCTGTTCGTTGAATTCCGCCAGCAGGCGCGCCACTTCGTCCGCATCCGAACGCAGGACCGACAGCACGATTTCACCGTGTTCCGACCGCGCGATGCGGGCAACCGCGGCCGCGTCGGCGGCGCCGCATTCGACGATGACCAGATCATAGGCTTCCGTCAGCGCCTCAATGACCATCGGCAACCGGTCGATGGCGCGCATGGCGCGGCGCGCATTGGCATTGCCGTGCGGAATGATGTGGGCGGAGGACAGCCGGTCGGGATGGATTGAATCGGCAATGGCGATATCGCCGCACATCAGATCCGTCAGACCCGGCAAACGCCTGGATTCGGCCATCAGCTCGGTCGGACAGGCCGAGCCGGTGAGATCAATCAGCAGGGTCTGGAGGCCGTCGCCGGCAACGGTTCGCGCCAGCATGACCGCGGCCGCCGATCCCTCGTCGCCCTCGGGCGAGACACAGATCGCCACCGGCGTGCCGTCCGTGACCAGCTGTTCGGCGACCGCTTCAACGCTGAAATCATCGGCATCGTTGGAGATGGCCGGCAGCGCCTCGATCGCCAGTTCGGGCTCGTCGGCAGGCTCGGTCCCGGCAGCCACGGCCTCAAACCGGGCATGCTCAAGACCCGGCTCACGGATCATTCCTGCGGATGGCCTGAGCGCGCGACCGGAGAACAGTTCCCCGAGCATCACCGCGATGGAGGACAACAGGAAGGCCGCAAACGCCGCAACGCCAACAATCGGCAGCATTTTCGGATAGTGCGATTCGGACGCGGGCACCGCGCGCGAAATGACCCGCGCATCGGCAGGCAGGGACTTAGGTTCGGTGCGCGAGGCAGCCTCGCGGTAGCGCCCCAGATAGGTCTCCAGCAGATCGCGCTGGGCCGCGGCCTCGCGCTCGAGCGAGCGCAACTCAACGGATTCCTCGCCTTCGCGCGCCGAACCGGCCTTGAGCGCGTTGAGCTGGGCGGTTAATTCCTCTTCGCGGAGCTTCGCCACCCGGGCGTTGCTTTCCAGGCTTGAAAGAACCTTGCGGATTTCGCCGATAATTTGCCGCTCGACGTCGGCCAGTTGGGCGCGCAGGCCTTTCATGCGCGGATGCGCCTCAAGCAGTGTGGTCGACAGATCGGCGATCTGGGATCGGATATTGCCTTCGCTTTCGCGCAGCCGCTGAACCACCGGCGAACCCAGGACATCGGACACCGCGTCGACCGCCTGGCCATTCTTGAGCGCGTTGCGAACCGATTGCGCCCGGGCTTCGGAATCGGCCCGTTCGGCGCGCACCCGGCTCAGTTCCGTTGAAATGTCGGACAATTGCTTGGCCGCGATCGTATCCTGCTGGTTGACCAGCAGCAGTCCCGTTTCAGAGCGGTATGCGGCTACCTTTTCTTCGGATTCGCGGACTTTTTCACGCAGTTTGGCGATTTCCGGCTCCAACCAGGCGCTGGCGTCGATGTTGCTATCGAGTTTTGCACCAGACTGGAAGGCAAGATAGGCGCCGACGAGCGCATTCGGCACCTGGGCGGCAAGGGCCGCGTCCTCTGACGTGAACTCGATGCCGATGACCCGCGATCCGGGTACGGCATAGACATCAAGCTTCTTGTAGAATTCCTTCAGGATGCGCTCTTCGGCGGGCACATCAAGTGGATTCTTCTTGAGCCCGATCAGCACCAGAAACTCGCTGATTGCCGATGGATTGGCCGCCGGATCAAACTCTTCGCGAGACGACAGATTGAGTTCGCGCGCCACCTGTTTGACAAGATCAGTGGACTGGAGGATCTCGACCTGGCTGGTCACCGCCCGCTCATCCAGCGCCACATCGGCGGTTTGCTGGGACTGGTCGTCCGAATAGACCGGCTGCCGGGTTTCGATCAACAGCCGGGCTTCCGACTTGTAGAGCGGATTGATCATTCCGGTCACAACAAAGGCAACCGCCGCGGCCGCGGCGGTAAGTCCCGCTATGAAAGTCTTCCTCTCCCAGACGGCCTTGGATAGCCGGCCAAGATCAATATCCACATCCGGTTGCGTCACTGTTGAAACTGACATGCGCGGGCTACTCCATACTTACACATGGGGGAAGCGTAAACGAACATGGTAACGCAACGGTTAAGGGGTCGGTGATGGTTCGTTTACCTTTGCCCCAGCCCCAACAGGTCCCGGACAATTTTACAGGCCACGAAAAATTATCGATCGGGTTTTACCGCCCGTTAACCCTAATGGTTCGATAACGGTGTTCGAAATTCGCACGTTTCGCGTGGAGCACGTAAAGCATGAAACCCGCCAAGTCCCCCGCCATGTCCAAAGCGACAACCCTGCTGGCGGCCGCCATGACCTCAGTCATGCTGGCGGGATGTTCCGGCTATCATCCGGCGCCCAAGGCATTCCATGAAGCGGTGATGCTGCCTTACCGGGTCGACGCCGGCGACAGGCTGCGCATCACCGTGTTCGAGCAGACAGGATTGACCGGAAACTATACCATCGATCAGGCGGGCTACATTGCCTTTCCGCTGATCGGCTCCGTGCCGGCGCGCGGACGGACATTGCAGGAACTCGAGGGCATGATCGCCGCAAGTCTCAGGCAGGGTTATTTGCGCGATCCGGACGTCTCCATCGAAATAGACCGGTACCGCTCGTTCTTCGTGCTGGGTGAAGTTGGTCAGGCCGGACAGTATTCCTATGTCGCCGGAATGACCGTGCAAAACGCCATCGCCATCGCCGGCGGTTACTCGGCGAGAGCCAATCAACGCAATGTCGACATAACCCGTAACATCAACGGGGAAATCCTCACCGGCCGGGTCCGGATTACCGATCCCATCCTTGCGGGTGACACCATTTATGTCCGCGAGCGGCTGTTCTAACCTCATGGCGGCACAAAAATCCTTGCGGATCCTTCATTGCTTCAGGTCGCCCGTGGGGGGGATTTTCCGCCACGTCCGGGATCTGGCGGAAGAGCACGCCAAGGCAGGCCATCTGGTCGGTATCCTGTGCGATTCCAACACCGGCGGCGCCTATGAGGACGCCCTGTTTGAAAGCATCATGCCACACTTGGCGCTGGGGCTCACACGCTTGCCCATGCGCCGGTCGCTGGGTATTTCCGACATCGCGACAGCAGTCAGAACCTTTCGTGAAGTCAAGAGTTTGCGGCCGGATGTGTTGCACGGACATGGCGCCAAGGGCGGCGCCTACGTGCGGCTTGTCGGCTCACGGTTACGGGTATCCCAGTCTCGCGTTGCCCGTTTTTATTCACCGCACGGCGGCAGCCTGCATTTCGACGCGAAAACCCTGCGCGGCCAGGCCTATTTCGCCATCGAACGGCTGCTGGAACGCTGGACGGACAGGCTGATCTTCGTCTCAGACTACGAACGCCGGGCTTATGAGGAAAAAGTCGGAAAGCCGCGCGCCCAATGGCGGCTGATCCACAACGGGCTGCGCGCGCATGAATTCGAACCGGTCGGAAGCATCCCCGGCGCGGTGGAGTTCCTCTATATCGGCATGATGCGCGATCTCAAGGGACCGGATGTGTTCATTGAAGCCATGCGGCGGGCCGAACAACTGGCGGGAAAGCCTTTGCACGGCGTCATGGTTGGCGATGGCGAGGAAAAGCCACGCTACCAGGCCAGGCTAGACGCGCTCGGAATGGGGGATCGCGTGACCATGCGCGATGCCATGCCCGCGCGTGACGCCTTTGCGCTTGCCCATACGGTTGTCGTTCCGTCGCGGGCTGAATCGATGCCCTACATCGTTCTGGAAGCGGTGGCGGCGGGCAAACCGCTGATTTCGACACGGGTCGGCGGAATTCCCGAAATTCTCGGACCGGATTTCGCGGGCTTTGTGCCGCCTTCGGATGCCGAAGCGCTCGCCGCCGCGATGGCCCATGCCGTTTCCCAACCGGAATGGCTGGCCGCGGCGATGCCCGACATGGACCGCTTTCGCGATCATTTCTCCGCGAAAACAATGGCGAAGCGGATGGCCGCGGCTTATCACGAATGTCAGTTTGAAGCGTCCCATCAGAGCAAACAGCGAACGGTGTCAAGCCTTTCTTAGGGTGAACATGCTATTCCGGTGACAAGAGTTACCCGGGAGAGTTCTGTCGTGAACAAGATGGACCATCACAATGCATTCAGTACGGCCGCCATTCGCAAGGCGATGGCCGAACTTGAAACCAAGCCGGGTCCGAAGAACAAGGATGGCGAAACCGGCATTGAGATGAGCCGCCTGGCCATTCAAACCGCCAGCCGGCTGTCGCAGGAGAACTACTCCCCGAGGATGATCGTCGGCACGCTGCGGCTGGTGGAATTCGCCCTGCTCGCCATAACCGGGTTTGCCGTTTACGCGCTTTATGTCGGGATGAGCCGTGACGTCACCCTGCTCTATTACGGTCCGGCCATTCTCACAGGCTCGTCTTTGGCGGTTCTGCTGATCCAGATTGCCGACGGCTATCAGGTGCCCGCGCTGCGAACCGCCTTGAAAACCTTGCCAAAGGTGCTGACGGCATGGGCCGTAGCTTTCGCGTTGATCGCATTGGCGGCATTTTTCCTGCAGTACAGCCTGGCATTTTCGCGGGTATGGTTTGCCGCCTGGTTCATCACCGGCGCTGTCTCTCTGCTGATCTGCCGCAACATTGTCGCCTATGGCATCCGCCGCTGGGCCCGCAACGGGGTGATGGAACGCCGCGCCGTGATCGTCGGGGGCGGTGAAATCGCAAAGGCGCTGATCCGGGCCATCGAACAGGATCCCGACAACGACATTCGTATCTGCGGCTTCTTTGACGATCGTGATGAACGGCGCTCGCCGCCCATGGTGGCCGGCTATCCGAAACTCGGCAATATAGATTCCCTGATGACATTTGCCCGCATGGCCCGGATTGACATGCTGATCATCGCGCTGCCGCTCAATGCCGAATCCCGGGTCCTGGAGCTTCTGAAGAAGCTCTGGATCCTGCCGCTCGACATCCGGCTTGCAGCGCACGCCAACAAGCTCCGGTTCCGGCCGCGCGCCTATTCCTATGTCGGCGCGGTGCCAATGCTCGACATTTTCGACCGTCCGATCACCGATTGGGATTCGGTGGCCAAGCGGATCTTCGATATTTTCTTTTCGCTCCTGGCGATTGCGCTGCTGTGGCCGGTGATGGTGGGCGCGGCCATCGCCATCAAGCTCGATTCCAAGGGACCGGTCCTGTTCAAGCAAAAACGTCACGGCTTCAACAATGAGGTCGTCGAAGTCTACAAGTTCCGATCGATGTTCACCGATCAGTGCGATCCCACCGCGCGCGCCGCTGTCTCCAAGGGAGATCCGCGGGTGACCAGGGTCGGCCGCTTCATCCGAAAGACGTCGATCGACGAATTGCCGCAGTTTTTCAATGTGCTGCGCGGCAATCTTTCGCTCGTTGGGCCGCGCCCGCATGCGGTTGTCGCGGCCACCCATGACCGGCTCTTCGCTGAGGTGGTGGACGGTTACTTTGCACGTCACAGGGTCAAGCCGGGGGTCACCGGCTGGGCCCAGATCAACGGCTGGCGCGGTGAAATCGACAATGACGAGAAAATCAAGCAGCGCACCGCTTGCGATCTCTACTACATCGAGAACTGGTCGCTGCTGTTTGATCTCAAGATCCTGTTCCTCACGCCGATCCGGCTGTTCAACACGGAACACGCCTATTGACCAGCGCCGCCTTCCCCGCACAGGCCGCCTTTCAGCCGCACCGCGCGGCGATCTCGATGCTTGCCTCTCTGTGCGTGGCCTTCGGCGTGTTCCTGTCCGGATTCGTCATTCAGGAGCCGGCCCCCTATGAGGTGTACCTGGCTGTCCTGATCGGCATCTGGGCCATCTTCGGGCTGAAAATCTCTCGGCACATCGCACCGCTGATTGCCTTGTACATCGTCTTCAACATTGGCGGCATGCTCTCGATCCTGACCATGGATGAGGTCAAGGACACGCCGATGTACATGGCGGTATCGCTGTTTCTGGCTTTCACCGCGATGTTCTTCGCCGCCATCATAGAAGCCGATCACCGGCGCCTGCGGCTGATCTTTCGCGCCTATCTGGCGGCCGCCATCATCACCGCGCTTTTGGGGATCCTGGGCTATCTGGGCGTGTTGCCGGGCGGCGAGATGTTCACCCGGTACGGCCGCGCCATGGGCGCCTTCCAGGATCCCAACGTGTTCGGGCCCTATCTGGTGTTACCGGCGCTTTACCTCATGCACGGGCTTCTGACCGGCACGTTGAGGGCCGCTCCCTTGCGCGCTGTTGGCCTGACGATTCTCGTTCTCGGCGTGTTTTTCTCGTTCTCGCGCGCGGCCTGGGGGCTCATGGCGATCGCAATGATGCTTCTGGTCCTGACCATGCTGATCAAGGAGCGGACAGGCGCATTCCGGCTGAAGATCCTGATCATGACGCTGATCGGGTTCCTGCTGCTGGTCGGCGCAATCATCATCGCTCTGCAAGTCGATCAGATCGCCGAGTTGTTTTCCGACCGCGCCAAGCTGGTCCAGTCCTATGACGGCGCCCGGCTCGGCCGCTTCGAGCGGCATGCGATCGGCTTTCTGATGGCGATGGAGCATCCGCTGGGCATCGGCCCGCTGGAATTCGGGTTGATGTGGGGTGAGGATACCCACAATATCTGGCTCAAGGCATTGATGGACTACGGCTGGCTCGGCTTTGTCAGCTATCTCGCGCTGGTGATCTGGACGCTGGTGCTGGGCTTCCGCTTTCTGTTGCGCGACCGGCCCTGGCAACCCTATCTGATGCTCGCCTACATCGTTCTGGCCGGCCACGCCATGATCGGCAATGTGATCGATACCGACCATTGGCGGCACTTCTATCTGCTGATGGGCATCGTCTGGGGCTGCATCGCGCTCGAAATGCGCTGGCAGTCCAACCTGCGGCGCCAGGCCAGTGCAGCCGCCGTGTCCCAGGCCGGAACCCGGGGACGGGCCGGCATTGCTCACGCTGGCTGATACAGCCCGAAAATTCGATTTTTCAGAAAATGGTCGGAGCGGCGGGATTCGAACCCACGACCCCTTGTCCCCCAGACAAGTGCGCTACCGGGCTGCGCTACGCTCCGACTGGTCAAAGGCCATAGATCATCGAAGTTTTCGGCGCAAGGCCGGTTTTGGCTTTTGCTGCAAAATCCCTGCAGCGATGCCTTCTGCGCCGGCCGGAATGTGCACCCGACCAGATCCAATCCGGGCCCTGCCCTCTCTTCGTCCCCGCAATCAACGGAATGCAATAATTAGATATGTTGGCGTTTTGGCAATCGTTCCTTCAGGCTTGAGCGGTAGAATAAGGTTTGGAATGACAACCAAGACCACGAAATGTCGCGAAATCAGGAATAACGTGATGGGCAGCACATTCTCCGTTCTTAAAGATACTTCCGGAAATTTCGGGATTGCGTTCGCCATTCTGGCCGTACCGCTGATGCTGGCCGGCGGGCTCGCGGTCGACTATGTCGGAATGAGCGTTGAAAAGAGCAAGTTGCAGAACGCGTCGGATGCGGCTGCTCTGGCTGTTGCCCGCGAGGGCAACATCTCCGACAAGCAAGCCCTGGAGATCGCACGCCGGATGATCGCCGCCAACCATGGGTTCGGCAACGCCAAGGTATCAGTCGTCCTGAAAGACGGGGTCGCGACCGTTGACGTCAGCACTGACAAGCCAATCGTGTTTGGCGGGTTCATGGGCAAGAAATCGATGCCTGTGCGTGTCGTTTCGGAAGCGACTTTTGCCTTCACCAATTATGAAATCGCGCTGGTGCTCGATACCACCGGGTCAATGGCAGGCGGCAAGCTGGTCTCCCTGCAGAACGCGGTGGTTGGCCTAGTTGAAGGCATGGCCGACCTCGGACTGCCGGAAGACCAGATCAAGTTCGCGCTGGTTCCCTATGCCGGATTTGTCAATGTCGGCCCGGATCATGGCCCCATCATCAGCGGCACTGGCGCAATCACCAAAGCGGGCGCCAAGTGGCTGGACCAGGATGCCAAGGCGCAGGTGCCGCAGTCGGACCTGCCCTCTCAGTTCAGCCGCTTTGCCCTGTTCAAGCATTTGAATGCGAGGTGGCCCGGCTGTGTGGAAACACGGTTCCCGGTCGGCAAGGCGCGGTATGACATCGATGACATCGTGCCCGATTCGAATGATCCAAACTCGTTGTTCACCCCGTTTTTCGCCGCCGATGAACCCGATAAGGCCTGGAGCTACCCCAATTCCTATCTGCCGGATGGCGGCACACCGATCAAGGGCAAGGGCGCCACGGAGGCCGACAAGGAAAATCAGCTTTCCCGCTACGGCCAGACCGGCACATACCAAAAGCCCGCCAATGCCGCTGACGCCTTCCTCCAGACCCTGAAATGGAAAAAGCCGAAAATCGACAACTCGCCGTCGAAATTCTATTCCAACAAGACTGACCCGAAAGGCCCCGGATTCGGCTGTGAAGTCGAACCGCTGGTGCCGCTGACCTCGGCCTACAACGACATCACCCAGACCGTGAAGAAACTTAAGGCCAATGGCTCAACCAACATGGTCGAAGGCGTGATGTGGGGATGGCGGGTGCTTTCCAGCCGCGAGCCCTTTACCAGTGGCGCCGATGAAAGCGACAGTTCGGTCGAGAAGATCATGATCTTCCTGACCGATGGGCAAAATTCATTCGGCAATCTCAACAATGATCTCGGTTCCGGTTACACCAGCATGGGATATCTGGTTGACGGACGCCTGGACAATCTGACCGCCGCCTCGACCGGCCAGACCACCGATGCGCTGGACAACAAGACCCTGTCCGCCTGCACCAACGCCAAGAAAGACGGTATCGAGATTTATACGATCCGACTTGAGGAACCCGATGTCGCCACCGGCGCCCTGCTTGAGCAGTGCGCGTCGACAAAGGCCCATTTCTTTGACGCGCCGTCGCGACAGCAGCTTGCGCCGATATTTGACGCCATCAAGAAGGGCGTGGTGAAGTTGCGGCTCACCTCATAATCCGCCGCACGATTTCGCGCGACATGCATGAACGAAAAAGACCGGGACCGCGCCTTGCTGTCCCGGTCTTCTGTTTTGGTCAGGGTGATCGGCCCGATGGCCGCTTGGAATAAAACCGGACGGGCGCGCCGCGAACGGTGGCGTCAACCCTTGCGCCCGTCCGGCAAACCGCAGGTCGTTAGGCTTCCCCGGCGGTTTTGGAGTTCAGAAGGACGATATTGTCGCTCCGTTCTGAAAACGCGAGTTTCATTTTGAGACGCAGCAGCGCGTCCAGGCTGGTTTCCTTCCCCTTGGAAGGCTCATGGCCTTCCCAATCCAGCGCGGTCTGCAGCACCGCCATGTTGATCAGATGGCTCAAATCACCCAGTTTGAGCCGATCTGCCTCCTCGCGGCAGGTCACAAGCGTGCGGATAATCCAGGCATAGGACGTGGCTTGAGTTGAAAACATGACAGCTGCCTCTCACATCTGCGCACTTTGAAGCTGCTCATGACGCGCCGCCGACAGTTCGAGGGGGCCCTGGACATGCCAGGCGCCTTCCGGACGGATCAGGCGATAGGGCCCGTCCTTGAGCGAGATCGCGGTCGGCGAAGGTTCGATGTCGTCGACCATTTCCACAAAGACATGATCGGAGAAGGCAAAGGGAGCGCCATTTTCCTTGAGCTTGAACCCGAAATGCTGCCAGAAGGGCAAATAGTCCTCGCGGGCGTGACCATAGAGGCGACGGTAGCCCTTCTCCTTGCACAGCGCGACACTGGCGCGCACCAGATCGAAGGCGGTGCGCGATGTGCGGAACTCCCTGCGCACGGCAAGCCGCTCCATTTTGGCGAAGTCCCCGAAAAATCTCACCCGCATGCAGCCTGCCGGTTCATTGTCGGCCAAGGCAAGCAGGTGGGTTGCCGCCAGGTCATTGCCGTCGAATTCCTCATCGAAGGGGCAAGCCTGCTCGCCGATGAACACCGCCGAGCGGACCGCGGCGACGCGCATCATGTCGTCAAACCCGGTAACCACCCGGATGCCGGTCGGACGCAAGACCGGATCATGCGTGGCATAGCGCGGCAGGCGTTCGGCAAGCGTTTTCGGCCGGCGCGGGATCATGTAGAAATCCTCAAGCAGGCGGCCGTCGTGCCATACGCCATGTTCAAATCCGCGCCGGACCATGGCGCGATGACCGCGAAGGGTGAACGACGTCGAGACCACATCGGCTTCAGCGTAATGGGGCGAATCAAACCGATCCATGACACGATTGATCCCGGCGGCCAGAATGCCCGGCGTGAAGCTTGCCCAGACATAGATCGCAGCCGGCCGTTCATGCTGGCACACAAGATATTGGTCTTGCGGATCAAGCAGATTGAGAGTGCCGTCGAAAAGCGCCGAACGTCCTGCTTCATTGAGCAAAAGCGCTGACATGAAGCCCTCCGCCCGGGACCGGCCGCGACGGGCGAACAGCCAGATCGCATCCGGATTTTTCTCGGCCACGCGAATGACCGTTTCAGGCTCGGCCAAACGGCCAATGACCTTGCCGGCCGCCTCGAGAAGCCGGGGCACATCGGCCCGTTCCAGCTTGTTGGTGACGGTGACCATCGCCGCGGCGCGATGCATCCGCTCTGCTTCCAGAGCCGCTTCCGCGGTCAACCCGCTTGCATTTGCCGGTAAAAAACTATTTTGTGGTGTGACGGACATGGCTGCAATCCCCTCTGAATTGAGAGGAAAGTAACCAAGCCGCTCGCGTTTGACTTTGGCAAATAATGCTACAGAGAGTTCCCCCTATGGAACACCAATGGCGGAACGCTGATTGGAACAGCATCCGGGTTTTTCTTGCCGTGGCGGCTCTATCGAGCTTTCGCAAGGCGGCGGAGGAGCTCGGCATGTCCATCAATACGGTGCGGCGTACGATTACCCGGCTGGAAGATTTGCTTGGATACCCCTTGTTGTTTCGCGAATCCGAAGGCGTCCGGTTGACCGACGAAGGCCGGCGGGTGGTTCTCGCCGCGCGTGACGTCGAAAGTTCGGTGTCTGACATGTGGCGGGTGGCTTCGATGGCGGAGCGCGAGGCCAGTGGCCCGATCCGGCTTGCCATCACGGAAGGCCTGGGCAGTTTCTGGCTGACGCCGCGAATCGTCGATTACATGAACCTGACCGGCGCCCAGAACCGCATCGAGTTGCAATGCGCCATGAGGTCGGTCGACGTCCTGCGCATGGAAGCCGACATCTCGGTGCAGCTGGAAATGCCCAACCGGCCGGAACTCAAGGTCAAGCGGCTGGGCTATCTGCATCTCGTTCCTTTTGCCAGTGCGAGTTATCTCGAGCAATTCGGCCGCCCGAAAAATGTGGCCGACATGGTCAATCATCGCGTCGTCGAACAGCAGACCGACCAATTGCGGGGCTATGAGCTCGACAAGATCTTCGGTCCCAAGATCGCCGACCGCATGGTGCGGCTGAAAACAAATTTTTCCTCCGCCCATTATTGGGCCGTCGCAAAGGGCGCCGGCATCGGATTGATGCCGAATTATGCAAGAGCAATCGGCGGCGATGTCGAACACATCGATCTCGGGTTCGATTTCCGGGTCGAGATCTGGCTTGCCACCCATCCGGAAGTTGCCAAAAGCTCGCGGCACAGGGCTTTTATCGACCTGTTGACCGACAGCTTCGACGACCGGAAATACCCGTGGTTCGGGCCTGACACGATGACGCCCGCCGAAATTGAAAATCGTTTCTCGCGGGAAGATCTCAGATCTTACTTTGAAGGGTTCACAGCACGCTCATGACTACGCGCCGCCGTTCCTCTCTGGACATCGTCACCCTGGCCACGCAGGACGAAAGCGAACGTCTGGCCATGGTCATGATGCAGCTCGACATGGCGCTTGCGCTGGCCCGCGAAAAGGGACTTGTCGAAGTCGAAGCCCATCTTGAAGCGGCGCTGGAGGAAGCGCGGCGGGTTCACAAGGCGCTGATCAATTAGACTAGCAGTTTTGGTCAACGCACCTGGTCGAGCAACCTCTTGCATTCCAGCAGATCGTAGAGTGCCTCCTGCAACAGGGCCCGGTCATCGCGCATAAGCCTGCCCGCGCCGGGTCCGTCGGCCGCTTCAGCCCCCTCCTGCCCGGACTTGCCGGTCTCGCCGCCAAGTCCAAAGAACCGGCGGGTTGATGGCAGCCGCGCCTTGCCCACCAATTGGTCTTCTTCAGCGGCCGGGACTGGCGGCCGCGGGGGCGCTGCGTCCTGCGCCATGCTTGCCGACAATGCCTCGACGGCCGCCATGTCGCCGGCGCCAATGGCGATGACGAACTTGTTGCCGTTCACTTTCAACAGCTTCTGCACGCCCTTGATCGTGTAGCCCTGATCATAAAGAAGTGTGCGGATGCCCTTGAGAAGATCGACGTCGTCCGGACGATAATAGCGCCGGCCGCCACCGCGCTTCATCGGTTTGATCTGGGTGAACCTCGTTTCCCAGAACCGCAGCACATGCTGCGGAAGATCCAGGTCTTCCGCCACTTCGGAGATTGTCCGGAACGCGTCAGGGCTCTTGTCCATAGTGCCACTCCGATTTTTCGGGCGAGCATCGCGCGTTCACCTGCCCGCGCACAGCTCGTTCCAACACTTTGATTGGCTGCATCAAGACTTTCGAAAATCGGGCGGCCTCTGACAGCCAATGCAGCGGCGAATCGCGGTCAAGGACCGTGAAGCCAACGCTATTTCAAAGGTTTGTAAGCAAAATATCAAGTGCGGCTCAACCGATGCCCACCATTAACGGGAGTCCACCCGCGCCCACCACCGGTGAAGCGTTGCACAAGGGCGCCTTACGGCTTGTCCTTGCCCTTCACCTTGCGTGTCATATGGCCCTTGAGAACCCGGCTCTTGAGCACGTTGGAGGCTTTGAATGTCATCACCCGGCGCGGGCTGATGGGCACTTCTTCTCCGGTCTTGGGATTGCGGCCGATGCGTTCCTTTTTGTCACGCACCTGAAATGTCGCGAATGAGGAAAGCTTGACGCTGTCGCCCCGGACGATCGCGCCGCAAACTTCGTCTATCACCATTTCAACAAGCTCTGCAGATTCAGTTCTAGAAAGCCCCACCTTGCGGAATACCGCTTCTGCGAGGTCAGCTCTGGTGATAGTTTTCCCACTCATATTTTCCAACCAGACCGGCCAGCATCCCCGCCGCCCATAAATGCAGTTCGGTAACATTATGGTTCATGCCGCTCAAGGTCAAGTAACTCCGGCGAATGCAACCAAACTGGGGCCAACAATCCGCAATTTGATGCGACGTGGTGACTAAATCCTTATTTCTCGGCCCGTTCGGCTACCAGCGCAGGAGCACCGAACCCCATGTGAAACCTCCGCCCATAGCCTCAAGCAAGACAAGATCACCCTGTTTGATCCTTCCGTCAGCCGCAGCTTCAGCGAGCGCGAGCGGAATTGAGGCGGCGGACGTGTTGCCATGATGGTCAACGGTGACAACCACTTTGGCGTCATCGATGCCAAGCTTGCGCGCCGATGCGTCGATAATTCTCCGGTTTGCCTGATGGGGAACAAACCAGTCGATGTCATCCGATCCCAGGCCGGTGGCCGCATAGGCCGCCTCGATCACATCGGTGATCATCCCCACCGCGTGCTTGAAGACTTCGCGTCCCTGCATGCGCAAATGGCCCACCGTGCCGGTGGTCGACGGACCGCCATCGACATAGAGCTTTTCCCGATGGGCGCCGTCTGAACGCAAATGCGCGGTCAGCACGCCCCGGTCGGCGTTGCTGCCGTCGCCCTCGGCCGCTTCCAGCACGATCGCTCCGGCGCCGTCGCCAAACAGCACGCAGGTGGTCCGGTCGTTCCAGTCCAGAATCCGGGAAAATGTCTCAGCGCCGATGACCAGCACGCGCTTGGCCAGGCCCGACTTTATGTAGCTGTCGGCAGTCGCCACGGCGAAAATAAACCCCGAGCAAACCGCCTGCAAGTCAAAGGCGACGCCGTGATGCATGCCCAGCCGGTTCTGGATGTTGACCGCGGTGGCGGGGAATGTGTTGTCGGGTGTCGAGGTGGCGCAGATGATCAGGTCGATATCGGCCGGCGTCATATTGGCGCGATCAAGGGCCTGGCGGGCGGCCATTTCGCCGAGCGAAGCGGTTGTTTCACCCTCCCCGGCAATATGGCGCTGACGAATGCCGGTGCGCTGGACGATCCATTCGTCGCTCGTGTCCACCACGCCTTCGAAATCACTGTTTTTCATGATTTGCTCAGGCAGATGCGCCCCGAAACCACGTACGACTGAACGGATCATTATGCTGGCATCCTAGCTGGAAATGCTGTCCACCGCCGTCACTGCAAGCGCTGAGCGGCGTGTGTGGTAGAGGTTGAGATCATGCTCGATTTTGGCTTTCAAGCCATTGCGGACCATGTCGTAGCCGACATCGACCGCTGCGGCGAAGCCGTCGACGTCAGCGCCGCCATGGCTCTTGATGACGATACCGTTGAGCCCGAGAAACACGCCGCCATTGACCTTGCCCGGATCCATTTTCTCGCGTAGCAGATCAAAGGCGCCCTTGGCGAAGAAATAGCCGATGCGGGCCATCAGGGTTCGCGACATCGCGGCGCGAAGATATCCGGCGATCTGGCGGGCCGTGCCTTCGGCGGTCTTCAGCGCGACATTGCCGACAAAGCCTTCGGTAACCACCACGTCAACCGTTCCCTTGCCGAGATCATCGCCCTCGACGAAGCCGTAATAGTCAAAACTGGGCATCGCCGCCTCGCGGATCAGGCGCCCGGCTTCCTTGACTTCCTCCAGACCCTTGATTTCCTCGACCCCTATATTGAGAAGCCCGACCGTGGGTTTGTCGATCTCGAACAAAGCCCGCGCCATTGCCGCGCCCATCATGGTGAAGTCGATAAGCTGCTGCGCATCGGCGCCGATCGTGGCGCCGACGTCCAGCACGATGCTTTCGCCACGCAATGTGGGCCATATTGCGGCGATGGCCGGCCGATCGATGTTCGCCATGGTGCGAAGGCAGAATTTCGACATGGCCATCAGCGCGCCGGTGTTGCCGGCCGAGACGCAGACATCGGCGTTGCCGGTCTTGACGGCCTCGATGGCGCGCCACATCGACGACCGGTAACGGCCGTGACGCAGCGCCTGGCTCGGCTTGTCATCCATGCTAACCGCGACTTCGCAGGCCACGAAGGTCGAGGCCTGGAGAAGCGCCGGAAATTTACGAAGCACCGAAAGACATTCGGCCTCAAGGCCGAACAGGGTGAAGCGGATCTCCGGATGACGCTCCAACGCCTTGGCAACGCCGGGCACGATCACCTTGGGACCATGATCGCCCCCCATTAAATCCACCGCGATTCTGATCACACCCCATCCTTTATCCCCGGCTCTGCGGGCCGGATTTGTGGGCAGAAAATACCCGTTTTCGCACGGCGCACAACTGCTTTGTCACTGCGGATGCAGCTAACTGGTGGAATCTTCTGGCTTCAAACCCTGCAAAACCGAAAATGGTGACGGATTTTTGTCCGATGCCGGATCACTCTCGATTCGGTCGCTGAAATCCAGCCCCGGCTTACGCGGATAGGAATCAATTGCCAAGGCGGCAAACTCGGCGACGATGGCGCCGACGTCAAGCGAATCGCCGCTGAAGGTCTCCGGCAGGTCCGGGCCTTCCGGGTCGAGAAACATCTCGCCATTGCCATCGAGTGTCCGGATTGCGAGTCGGGAATTTTCCGGCAGGAAGATGGCTTCGAAGTCCTCGTCAATCTGCTGGCTCACCGGTTCCAGGGTCGCCACGCAGGGCTGGACGATCGAGGAACTGACGTGCCCCTTGACCCGCACCCCGTCGCGTTTCCACCGGCCCAGCTCCACTTTCGCCTCAAAGCCCGTGACCTCGGACACACCCCATTGGCTTTCAAGCCGCTTGAGATCGCCTGCGTCAGCGGAAATGCGAACGGTCACCGGGTTGGCCGAAATGTTGCTCACCTTCACCGGAAAGGAAAACGGATCATTGTCTGACTGTGTCATCGGATCATCTCCAGATTTGCCCCGGGGAAAGCCAATTGCCCCGCGGCCAGCGTTTCTTCCGATACATCCTCAAGCTTTTGCGCGGTGTTCATCATCCACTCCGAAAGCGCCGCCATCGGCGGCGCCGTGTCAGGGTGGTCGGGATAAAGATTGCGCCTCAGCGCCTCGACCAGGGCTGCGCCGTCGCCGGCGCCAATTGCCTGGCCATAGGATTTGGCCCTGCCATAGAACATGCGGGCAAATTTCTTCATCCGCTTGGGCACGCCGGCGTCACCCACTCCAAGCTCCCGGATGGAATGATCGATATCCTCAAAAAAGGCGTCGACGATTTCCTGGGCGATGCCTTGCGGGGCAGCGCCGGCCGTGCCGGTGCGCCTCAAATACAACACCAGATGGATCGTAATCATCTCGAATCGGCCCATCACCGTGTCGGGCGCGCCCATTTCCGCGTAAAAAACCGGAGATCGCGCGGATTCGGTGATCCGGGCATATTGGCTCTCGACCAGAGCCTGATTGGCTTTATTTCGCTTGAACAGGTTCCAGATCATGAAAATGCCTTCAATGGCGGATGGATATCATCGCAATTGCGATAGACTGGCGTGTTGCATCCGTGTGGAAGCTGGTTTACCGAATGGAACGCAAAACGCAATGGCTGCAGAAGCAAGGCTCGCATGCCAAAGGGAGATGTCGCTGACGATGAGAGTTTTCAAGGCAACCGGACGGAGTTTACGTCTCGGCGCCGCAATTGCGGTCGTTTCCACGCTCGCGCTGACTGGCTGTTCAACCGGTGAAGTGTTCAATCAGGGCTATATCGTTGACCAGACCTCCCTGGATCTGACACCGGTGGGCTCAAGCCGCGAGCAGGTGTTGCTGTCGCTGGGAACGCCGTCAACCACGGCGACCTTCGACAATGAGGTGTTCTATTATGTTTCGCAAAAGCGCACCCGAGCGGCAAGTTTCCTGAAGCCGCAGCTGGTTGGTCAATCGGTGCTGGCGGTCTATTTTGACGAAGACGGCACGGTCAAGAACATCGCCAATTACACACTGCAGGACGGTCGGGTGTTTGACATGATCTCGCGCACGACGCCCACCGGCGGCGTCGACAAGTCGTTCCTGGCGCAGATCCTGTCTGGCTCGAGCGGGCCGGATGCGACCCGCAATGCGGTCGCCCGCACGCTCATGGGCGGCGGCAACTGATCCGCGCCGCCATTCAAGCTGCGAAAGCCCAATGCATGTCGCGTTCAAACGGATTCGTTTGAACGATAACGTACATGCATTGATTCAAAGTGTTACAGCGACCTTTGCGCATCCAATTGGATACGCGGCGCTGTAAGGGTTTCCGCGGCTTGACATGAGGTGACGCTCAGCCTCTTCCAACACCAGATACAAGAACCCCGCGGAGATTGCTCTCCGCGGGGTTTTCAGTTTGCAGCGGTCAGTCTGCCTGGATCAGTGCGCCAGCACTGCCAGCAGCAGAAGCGCCACGATGTTGGTGATCTTGATGGCCGGGTTGACGGCCGGACCAGCGGTGTCTTTGTAAGGATCGCCGACGGTATCGCCGGTGACGGACGCCTTGTGGGCGTCGGAGCCCTTTTCATGCTTGACGCCGTCCTTGTCGACGAAGCCGTCTTCAAAGGACTTCTTGGCGTTGTCCCATGCACCGCCACCCGAGGTCATCGAGATGGCCACGAACAGGCCATTGACGATCACACCCAGAAGCGAAGCGCCCAGCGCCGCGAAGGCGGAAGCCTTGGAGCCGGAGATCAGCAGCACGCCGAAATAGACGAACAGCGGCGCCAGCACCGGCAGCAGCGACGGCACGATCATTTCGCGGATCGCCGCCTTGGTCAGGATGTCCACCGCACGGCCATAGTCAGGCTTTTCGGTGCCTAGCATGATGCCCGGCTTGTTGCGGAACTGCATGCGCACTTCTTCCACGATCGAACCGGCAGCGCGGCCGACAGCCGTCATGGCGATGCCGCCGAACAGGTAGGGGATCAGGCCGCCGAAGATCAGGCCGGCGACCACGTAGGGGTTGGACAGATCGAACGAAATCTCGCCCATGTCCTTGAAGTAAGGATAGAGCGTCGAGCCTTCGGCGTTTGCCTTGGCGGCAAAGAACTTCAGGTCGTTCGAGTAGGCCGCAAACAGCACCAGCGCGCCGAGACCGGCGGAGCCGATGGCGTAGCCCTTGGTGACGGCCTTGGTGGTGTTGCCGACCGCGTCGAGCGCGTCGGTTGCATGACGCACTTCCGGCGGAAGACCCGACATCTCGGCAATGCCGCCGGCATTGTCGGTGACCGGACCGAAAGCGTCGAGCGCGACAATCATGCCGGCGATGCCGAGCATGGCGGTGACCGCGATGCCGGTGCCGAACAGGCCGCCCAACTGATAGGTCGAGATGATGCCGCCAACGATGACGATTGCCGGCAGTGCGGTCGATTCAAGCGAAATCGCCAGACCCTGGATCACGTTGGTGCCGTGGCCGGTGACCGAGGCCTGGGCGATCGAGTTGACTGGACGCTTGTTGGTGCCGGTGTAGTACTCGGTGATGACAACGATCAGCGCGGTGACGATGAGGCCGACCACGCCGCAGGCAAACAATGCCGAACCGGTGATGGACTTGCCGTCGATCACGGCGAATTCGCCCCAGCCGATGGTCAACGAGGTTGCGCCGCCAAGGCCGACGATCGACAACAGGCCGGTGACGATCAGGCCCTTGTAGAGAGCGCCCATGATCGAGCCGTTCTGGCCGAGCTTGACGAAGAAGGTGCCGACGATCGAGGTAATGATCGAAGCGCCGCAGATGGCCAGCGGATAGAGCATGGCCGAACCCAGCACATCGGTGCCGCCAAAGAAGATCGCCGCCAGAACCATGGTGGCGACCACGGTCACCGCGTAGGTTTCAAACAGGTCGGCTGCCATGCCGGCGCAGTCACCGACATTGTCGCCGACATTGTCGGCGATGGTGGCCGGGTTGCGCGGATCGTCTTCCGGGATGCCGGCTTCAACCTTGCCGACGAGATCGCCGCCAACGTCGGCGCCCTTGGTGAAGATGCCGCCGCCCAGCC
Organism: Hoeflea sp. BRH_c9; assembly: GCA_000961635.1. Lineage (GTDB taxonomy): Bacteria > Pseudomonadota > Alphaproteobacteria > Rhizobiales > Rhizobiaceae > Hoeflea. The sequence continues at coordinate 29,673 of LADQ01000043.1, forward strand.
GGGCGAAGATCGAGATCAGCGATGCGCCGAAACCGAGCGCCACCAGCGCGTCGATGACCTGACGGCTGTCAGACGCAAGCCCCATCGGACCGGTGAGGATGTAGTAATAGACCGCGACGCCGAGAAGCGCGAGACCAGCCACCAGCATGCCGGTGATGGCGCCCGCCTTGAAGGCGATGTCGAGACCGCTGGCAAGATTGACGGAGGAAGCCTGCGCCGTGCGCACATTGGCGCGCACCGAAACGTGCATGCCGATATAACCAGCCGCACCCGACAGAACCGCGCCGATGACGAAGCCGATCGCGGCGGTGGCGCCAAGCAGCAGATAGGTTATGACGACGACGACCGCGCCAACGATGGCGATGGCCGTGTACTGACGGTTCAGGTAGGCCTGAGCGCCTTCACGAATGTAGCCCGCGATTTCCTGCATGCGTGCGTTGCCCTGGTCGGCGGCCATCACCGACTTGGTCGCCCATATGGCGTAAACAACGGAAAGCAATCCACAGGCGATCACAGCAAAAAGAATTGTCATGCTGATTTCCCTCCAATTTGGCCGGCATCAGACGACGTCCCCCGGCCACAAAATGCCGCGGCGAAAGGAGCCCGAACCACACGCTCAAACCCCCAGCCGCATCGCGGCGGATGTTTGCGGTACCGGTGGGGCGTCGTCAAGAGCGCAGGTGGCCTTATTGCGTGGGCATAAGCAATAAGCACTGGGAAACCTTGCGAAATGAGCCGATTTGGAACGGATTGGCGCCGTTCATAGCCTAAAGACTATCAGAACGACCGGCGGCGCTCCCACAGGTTCTGCGCGCCGAGCGCCAGCAGGCAAAACAGCGCAACCGGCCAGAACAGGCTGTTGAGCGCATCCCAGCCCCAGGCATTGAGAACCTTGCCCGACATCAGCGAGGAAAACGCGACAATGCCGAACAGGGTGACATCGTGAAAGCCCTGCACCTTGTTCTTTTCCGACTGCCGGTAGGTCATGGTCACCATGGTGGTGGCGCCGATGAAACCGAAATTCCAGCCGATGCCCAGAAGCACCAGCGCCAGCCAGAAGTTCCACAGCTCAATTCCCATATGGGCGACGATGGCGCAGCCGAGCAGGATGACAAGGCCCGTCGCCGTGATGGTGTCGCGGCCGAAACGGGCGATCAGCCTGCCGGTGAAAAAGCTCGGCGCGAACATCGCCATCACATGCCACTGAATGCCCAGCGTGGCGAGTTCGGGCGAAAATCCGCAGCCGACCATGGCCAGCGGCGCGCCGGTCATCATGAAGGTCATCAGCGCGTAGGAGCCGACGCCGCAGATCATGGCGGTGACAAAGCGCGGCTGGCTGATGATCTCGAACAAGGGACGCGCCGGCGTTTCATCATGGCCGGCCTCGCCGGGCCTTGTGTCATTGGGGATGCGCAGGAACCAAAGGATCGACATGGTGATCAGCGCCAGCGGCACCAGCGCCACGAAAGAGCCCGCGAACATCACTGGCGTAAACAGCTCGCGAGTGAAGATCACCGTCTGCGGACCGATAATGGCCGCGAAAACGCCGCCGGCCAGCACCCAGGAAATGGCCTGCGCCTTGAAATTGGTTGGAGACCCGTCAGCCGCGGCAAACCGGTACTGCTGCACAAAAGCCCCGCCCAGGCCGATAAAGGCCATTCCGAAGGCAAACAGCCAGAATTCGTGCCGGAACAGGGCAATGGCCGCGATCACGCCGCCAATGGCGGTCATCACCATGCCGGACAGGAAGCCATGGCGGCGTCCGATCTGGCGCATCAGCCAGGCGGCAGGAAGCGCGCCGACGGCGACGCCGAGGTTGAAACCGGTGACCGGCGCCGTTGCCAGCGATTTGTCGGCGCCCAGCAGATAGAAGCCGGCCAGCCCCCCCATCGAAATGGCGATTGGCGCCGCGGCGCCGCCAAAGGCCTGCGACGCCGACAACAGCAGCGCATTGCGGCGCGCCAGATTCTCGGCGTCATTCGTCCCGGCCAATCCAACCCTGTCGAGAAATGCCATGCCGATCAGTCCTTGGGTTTCGGCTCGCCGCGATACTTGCGCGCCAGGCGGTCAAGCACGGCATTGACGATCTTGGGCTCATCGTCCGCGAAAAAGGCGCGCGCCACATCGACATATTCATTGACGATGACGGCGACCGGCACATCCTTCTTGGCGGTGAGTTCCCAGGCCCCTGCCCGCAATATCGCGCGCAAGGTGGCGTCGAGCCGTGACAACGGCCAGTCCTCGGTCAGGCTGGCGCGGATTTCCGGGTCAAGAGCACGCTGGTTTTCGACGACGCCTGAAACAACAGCGCGGAACCACGCCGCATCGGCGGGCCGGTATTGCTCGCCATCAATCTCGTTGCCGAGGCGATGGGCTTCGTATTCGGCGACGATTTCCAGAACGCCGGCGCCGCCGATATCCATCTGATAAAGCGCCTGAACCGCGGCCAGCCGCGCGGCGCCGCGCTGGTTGGCGGCCTTGACTTCCGATGGCGAGGTCGAGGGAGCGGAGGGATCGGTCGCCATGATCAACCTGCCAGCTGGCTTTTCAGCGCGATCATCGTCAGCGCCGCGCGAGCGGCGAAACCGCCCTTGTCGAGCCGGTCCTTCTTGACCCGTTCCCAGGCTTGCTCGTCATTCTCGGTGGTCATGATGCCATTGCCGAGCGCCAGCGATTCGGACACGGCCAGCGTCATCAGACCGCGCGCGGATTCATTGGCGACGATGTCGAAATGATGGGTTTCGCCGCGAATGACGACGCCGAGCGCGACAAATCCGTCATATTCGGTTCCGCCCTCGTCCATGGCGTCGAGCGCAAATGCAATCGCGGGGGGAATCTCCAGCGCGCCGGGCACCGTGACAACGTCATAGGTGGCGCCGCCGGCGTCGAGCGCGGATTTGGCGCCGTCCAGCAGCGCGTCCGACATGTCGTCATAAAACCGCGCTTCAACGATCAGCAGATGCGGTGTCTTGGGCTTGGCCATGACGGATTTCCTTCTTGCGTGCGGTCTTGCCACGCGTCACGGGGTTCCAAGGCGGAACCGGAAAAATGGGTCGGATCAGAGCGCGGTCAAAACACTTTGTCCGCCGCTTGGCAAGCGGAAAACGACCTCTGCGGCGGCACAGCGGCCTTTTGTCCGCCCGATTGACCGGCCGGGATTTGCCTGTGATGGCGCGAAGGCCCGGCCGAGCGCCCGCCACGGCAGGCGAACGCCTGGTCTTTGCCTGGCAGTGCGACTCCGTTATGCAGACACTCATGCGCACAGCCAAACCCAGGGAAACCGATCTCTATCCGCCGGTCAAGGCGCTGCTCGAAAGCCAGGGCTATGCGGTCAAGGGCGAAATCGGCGCGGCCGACATCGTGGCGGTGCGGGAAGACTGCGACCCGTTGGTGGTCGAGCTCAAGACCGGATTCTCGCTGTCGCTGTTCCATCAGGGCATCGAGCGGCAAGCCATCACCGACGTCGTCTACATCGCCGTGCCGCGCGGGACCGGACGGGCGTTCCACAAAGCGCTCGCCGCCAACACTTCGCTGTGCCGGCGCCTTGGTCTGGGCCTGATGACGGTGCGGTTGAAGGACGGGCTGGTTGAGGTTCACGCCGACCCCGCGCCCTACAGGCCACGGAAATCCCTGGTCAAGAAGACCCGGCTTCTCAGGGAATTCGCGAAACGGACCGGCGACCCCAATGCGGGCGGGGCGACACGGCAGGGCCTGATGACGGCCTACAGGCAGGATGCCCTGCGCTGCGCCCGCGTGCTGTCAGCCCTCGGCCCGACCAAGGCGGCGCAGGTGGCGAAAGCATCCGGCGTGGAGAAGGCGCGCGCGCTGATGGCCGCCAATCACTATGGCTGGTTTGAACGGGTTGATACGGGCATCTACGCGCTCTGCCTGAAAGGATCCGAGGCGCTGGGCCTGCTTGGCGATCCTGATGCAGGCTCCTGCGCGCCCGGGTCAACCGGCGGCGCCAGCTGAGATGCCAGTTTCGCACCCGGACCCACGGCCAAGCTGGATGAGTTTGGTATCGTCGCGCGAATTTAACCAGTGATTAACCATAAATACGGATGCTTGCAGGCTCACACCTCTGGCCCAGGCAATGGAATGCGCCACCCATCACTCGGATTGCCCGGACAGCCCGCCCGCCCGGCTTGGTCGCCCTTGCAAGGCGACCTGGACCTGGCTCGGCCAGGCGTCTTGCCCTCCGGCCTGCTCCGCAGCTCGGCCATCATCCTGTCAGCGCTGGGCCTGGCTCTGATGCTGATTTCCCTGCAGCCTTTCGAGGGAGAAAGCCTGGTCAGCGCATCTGGAGCCAAACAAGGCAGCGCGATCAATCAGTTCGGGTTTCTGGCTGCCGGATTGGTGTTTGCCCTCGCCTTGCTGTGCCTGACGAGCCGCAAGGTGCTTGCCAGCCTGCTGACACCGGGCCTTTTGATGTTCGGGATCGTGCTCGCCTACAATGTGGCCTTGTCCCCCCAACCGGAGGCCGAGCTCCGCGCGGTGGTGCTGACGGTGATCGGCATGTTCATCGCGTTTTCGGTCATTGTGCTGCCACGCGGCGAGAAAGACTTTCAGATAGCCCTGATAGCGGCCACCGCCGCGACCCTGGCGATGTCCTATGGCGGACTTCTGCTTGTGCCGCACCTGGCGACGCATGGCTATGATTCGGCTGAGCTGCAACATGTCGGGCTCTGGCGCGGCCATTTCAGCCACAAAAACGTGGCCGGACCGGTCATGTGCGCGATTGCGATCTTCGGCGTCTATCTGATCCGCAGCGGACACCGATTTGCCGGGTTGATCATCTTTGCGGCAAGCACCCTGTTCGTCCTCAAAACCGGATCAAAAACCACCAACGGCTTTTTCCCGGTTTCGATCATGATCGTTCTTCTGGCAGGGATCTTCCGCAACAGCGCCGTCGCGGTCCTTGCCTTTATACTGGCTTGGATCACCGCCGGGGTCTTTACACTCGGATCGCTGTACAGCCCGTCCCTCTCGCAGCTCGTCGGCGATCTCCTGGGCGACGCAACCTATACCGGTCGCACCACATTGTGGGAGTTCGGCCTGTCAAGGATCCCGGAACACCCATGGTTGGGCTACGGGCTCTACAATTTCTGGGGCAGCGATCTTGTCGTCAACCTTGATCGGCCTTTTGAATCGCCATGGGACTTTCGCACCATCGTCCATGGCCACAACAATTACATCGATATGGTGCTCAGTCTTGGAGTGTTGGGCGGTTCGGTGGTGTTCTGGGTGCTGTTTGTCGGTCCGGTCTTCAATTACGTCAAGGCGCGCCGCATCCCCGGCAACGCCAAGCTCGCCGACATGTTCTTCATGATCATTGTTTTCATGAGCCTGCTGTCTTTTCTCGAAACGTTTTTCCTCGCCCGCAGCAATTCGCTCTGGCTGATGCACGCCTTCGCCGTCTTCGGGCTGCATGTGCTGGCGCGGTTCAGCATGGGCAGTTCACTCGCCGGGCGCTGAAGCCAACCGGTCCAGCTCCAGACGCTGCGGCTTGGCGGCGCGGCGCGTGTAAAACCGCATCTCGATGGCATGATATGTGACATGGGCGGCCAGAACGGTGAGTGAAACGGACAAGACCGTAAAGACGATCGACTCCATCGGCTGCCAGCCTTCTGGCGCAAATTGTGGCACCACGAAGCGGAACACCTGGGTTGTGAACCAGTAGACCATCGAATGGAGCATGTAGACCGAATAGCTGATGGCGCCCAGATAGGTGAAGAGCCGCAGCTGCAGCATTCTGGAAACCACCAGATCCCGATTGATCAGGCTGAGAACCATCAATCCGAAGAGGAGCGAGAGGAACATTTCATAGTTCCTTCCCGACAGGTAGATCACTCCCAGAACGCAAACCGCGAAAATGGCCAGTTGCGACAGCGACCCCAAATGCCGGGAGACAGACTGGAACCGGAACACGAAATATCCGATCGCGAACGACCAGATGCAGCGGATCAACTGGTAGGATGACCCGTCTTCAAGCAATCCGTTGTGAAACCGCAGGATGAAGGCCATGCTTGCCAGCAGGGCAACAAGGATGATCAGGCCGGTTCGCCGGGTCAGAACCGCCAGCGCGAAACCGGCATAGGTGATGAACTCCACCGAAATCGACCAGCTCGGCGGATTGAAAGCCTGGGTGTCGGCGAAAACTCCGTGCAGCAAGAACAGGTTGAGGACGAAATTCTCAAGGTTCGAGGCGGTGAAGGCGGGTATGTTGGCGACAATGCCATACCGGATTTCGGCCAGGTATTTGAGACACTCGATGCCGACAAACACCAGCAAGACGAAGAGATGCAGCGGGTAGATCCGCGTCAGCCTGCGGAACAAGAAACCGCGCAGGGCGATCCAGTCCTTGATCCTGTGGGCATAATTGAGCGAAATCACATAGCCGCTCAGCACAAAAAAGAAATCCACGGCCACATGGGAATTGTTGATGAAGGCATTGTCGCTGAGGAAATTGCCGGCCCTGTCGTGCAACAGCACAATGAACAGCGCGCAAAGTCCACGCATGCTTTCAAGCGCATAGTTCATCGACTTGGGCTGACTGCTGGTCATCGTGTGTCCTGTCCGCCACCGGTCCGGCAACCGGAGTGCATCTCCCATGTTATGACAGACAGGTTTCCAGAGTGTTGTTGCGCAAAGTGCGCCGCGGCTCGCGCGACATGCAAGGAGCTGGATGCGATGCGCCTCAGGTCGCCGGCAGGGCGGAGGCTTCGGCCAGACGCGCGGCATAGCGGGCCATCTGGTCGACCTCCAGATTGACGTGGTCGCCCACCGCGCGCTCGCCCCAGGTGGTGACCGACAGCGAATGGCGGATCAGAAGCACGTCGAAATCGGCGCCATCAACCGCATTGACGGTCAGCGATGTGCCATCCAGCGCCACAGACCCCTTCGGCGCAATGAAGCGGGACAGTGCGACCGGCGCGCGCAAGGCGAACCGGCGGGCTTCGCCCTCATCCTTGATCGCGATGATTTCGGCCTGTCCGTCGACATGTCCGGAGACCATGTGGCCACCGAGTTCATCGCCGATCTTCAGCGAGCGCTCGAGGTTGATGCGCGCGCCGTCCGACCATGTGGCGATGGTGGTCAGCCGCAACGCTTCCTCCCAGGCTTCAACCTCGAACCAGCGGGAATTGTCGCCCTGTTGCGGAAGCGCGGTGACGGTCAGGCAGACCCCGCCGCAGGCAATCGATGCGCCGATGTCGATGCCGGCCGGATCCCAGGCGGTCTCGATGCGCAGGCTGACGCCCTGATCGCGCGCCGTGACGGCGGCCACCCGGCCGATATCGGTGATGATGCCGGTAAACATGTCTCAGGCCCTTTCGTATTCGTCCATGCGGTCGGCGCCATAGGTCGTGGATGCGACCGGCCGGAAAGCCGGCGGGATGGTCTGGCGGCTGACCGGAGCGTCCACCGCGTCGCCCTCAATCACGCTCTCACCTGTCAGCAGAATGAGGCGATCGACAAGTCCCTCGTCTAGAAAGGACTGCGCCACTTTGGCGCCGCCTTCCACCATTACAGTCGACAGGCCCCGCGCCGCCAGATCCTCCAGCAATTCCGGCAGCGCCAGCCTGCCATCATGCGCATCCGACGCGATGAATTCCACGCCGCATTGTGCCAGTGCTGTACGGCATGGATCGTCCTGCGCCGCGGCGGTGGCGATCCACACGGGAACCTCGCGGGCGGTCTTTGCCAATCGCGAGTCGAGCGGCAGCCTCAGATGTGTGTCGAGCACGAGCCGGATTGGGGACCGGTCCTCAAGGCCGGGAAGGCGGCAGGTCAGATCAGGGTCGTCATTGATGACGGTGCCGACACCGATCAGGATCACGTCAGAGCGGGCGCGCAGGGCATGGACCTGGCGGCGGGCGATCTCCCCGGTGATCATAACCTGTTCGCCGTCGCGGCGGCCGATCTTGCCATTGGCGGAAACAGCAAGTTTCAGAGTCACATGCGCCCGGTTTTTCGTGCGTCGTGTCAGGTAGCCCGCCAGATCCCGCTCGGCCTCGGTGGCGAGCACCCCCTCCTCCACCTCGATCCCGGCCTGACGCAGTATAGCGTAGCCGCGGCCCGACACCCGGTCATCCGGATCGGTGGCGGCGGCGACGACGC
>LADQ01000182.1 GCA_000961635.1 Hoeflea sp. BRH_c9
GCGGGCGGCGCTGGCGCGGGTGCTGGCGCCCGAGCCGGAGATCCTGCTGCTTGACGAGCCGACCAACCACCTCGACCTGCCGACGATCGAATGGCTGGAAGAGGAATTGTCGCGCAGCCGCAGCGCGCTTCTGGTGATTTCGCATGACCGGCGGTTTCTCGAACGCGTCAGCCGGGCGACGATCTGGCTCGATCGCGGACGGTCGCTCAGGCTCGACCGCGGGTTCGAGCATTTCGAAGCCTGGCGCGACCAGACGCTGGAAGCCGAAGAGATGGAACAGCACAAGCTTGGACGTCAGATCGAGCGTGAAGAACACTGGCTTCGCTATGGCGTGACGGCGCGGCGCAAGCGCAACATGCGCCGGCTCTCCGAACTCAAGACCATGCGCGCCGATCATCGCGGCCACAAGGGACCGCAAGGCCGGATCAATGCCCAGGTTGCCGAAGGCCGCGATTCGGGCAAGCTGGTGATCGAGGCGGAAGGCATCGGCAAGACCTACGGTGCAACGCCGGTGGTGCGCGACTTCTCGATCCGGATCAATCGTGGCGATTGCATCGGCATTGTCGGCTCCAACGGCGCCGGCAAGACAACGCTGCTGAAAATGCTGATCGGCGAATTGAAGCCTGATTCCGGTTTTGTGAGGCACGGATCCAAGCTCGACATTGCCGTGCTCGACCAGCGCCGCGAAGTGCTCGATCCGGAGGAAACGCTGGCGCATTACCTGACCGACGGACGCGGCGACAGCCTGATCGTCAATGGCGAGGCCAAGCACGTCACCGGCTACATGAAGGACTTCCTGTTCCAGCCGGAGCAGGCGCGGACGCCGATCCGCAACCTCTCCGGCGGCGAAAAGGCGCGGCTGGTGCTGGCCCGGATCCTGTCGCAGCCGTCCAATCTCCTGATACTTGATGAGCCGACGAATGATCTAGACATGGAGACGCTGGATCTGTTGCAGGAAGTGGTTACGTCCTATCCCGGCACGGTGATCCTGGTCAGCCATGACCGTGATTTCCTCGATCGCACCGTGACATCGACGCTGGCGCCGGCGAATGCCAAGGATCCGGACGGACGCTGGATCGCCTATGCCGGCGGTTATTCCGACATGCTGGCGCAGCGCGGCGCCGAGGCGCGCGAACAAAAAGCCAGATCGGCGCAAGTTGCGGGCCAGGCGGCGCCGGCTGGCAAACCGGCGTCAGCCAACAAGGACGCCTCGCGCAAGATTTCCTACAAGCAGAAATTCGCGCTGGAATCGCTTCCCGTGAAAATCGAGGAGGCGCAAGCCAAGCTGGCCAAACTCGAGGCCGAGATGGCCGACCCTGCCTTGTTTACAAAAAACCCCGACGGGTTTGCCGCCCGTGCCAAGGCCCATGACGCGCTCAAGTCGGAAATTGCCGCCATGGAAAGCGAATGGCTGGAGCTCGAGATGCTGCGCGAGGACATCGAGGGCAGCTGAACCCCCCGTGCGATCAACAGCCCTGCCGATCGCACGAGGCTTCAAATCAATCGGCCTTTGTCACCGATTCGATGACGAAAGTGTGCATTTCGTCTGCGCCATGATCGCGGACCGAAATGTATTCGCCGGTCTTGAAGATGTGATTGGACAGCCGGTAACCGGTTTCATCGTCCTCATCGTCGGCGGGATCATAATCAAAGGCCCAGCCGCCCTTCTTCTGGTGCACCAGATAGCCCAGTTCGGACCGTTCTCCGTCCCAGAAGCGCACCACGGTGGAAGACGACGGCGATTTCTCCCAGGCGTCCTTGTCAAGATGGCCATCTGCGTCGAGCGGCGCATGGATATCGTAGCCGCGATGGACATTGCCATCGGGGAACTCCTTGTTGCGGGCCATGACAAGGTGGATGTGATAAAGCGTCATAATAGTCTCCAGTTGATGCGACGGGCAGTTTCAGGCCCATCCTGTCCCACCATTTGTCACAAAGCCTTGATCTGACGCAAGGCGTCCGGCCGTTGCGGCTTGCGCACCGGGCCGGAGTATGGTGTTGAGGACGGTATTGAACAAGCCGCCGGAATTGCGGCGGATGGAGGGCATATGCAGTTTGAAGGCACGTCGACCTATGTGGCGGAAAAGGATCTCACCGTTGCGGTCAACGCGGCAATCCGGCTTGAACGGCCGCTTCTGGTCAAGGGCGAGCCGGGCACGGGCAAGACCGAACTTGCCCGCCAGATCGCCGAATCGCTTGGGCTCGATCTGATCGAATGGTCGGTGAAATCGACGACGAAGGCACAGCAGGGCCTGTATGAATATGACGCTGTCAGCCGGTTGCGCGACAGCCAGCTCGGCGACGAACGCGTCAACGATGTGGGCAATTACATTCGCCGCGGCAAGCTGTGGGAAGCCTTCGCGGCGGACACAAAAACGGTGCTGCTGATCGACGAGATCGACAAGGCGGATATCGAGTTTCCCAACGATCTGCTGCAGGAACTCGACCGCATGGAGTTCCATGTCTACGAGACGGGGCAAACCATTCAGGCGCGGCAGCGGCCGATCGTCATCATCACGTCGAACAACGAGAAGGAATTGCCGGACGCTTTCCTGCGTCGCTGTTTCTTCCACTATATCCGCTTCCCTGAACTGGAAACGCTGCAGCGCATCGTCGATGTGCACTATCCGGGCATCAAGCAGGCGCTGGTGCGCGAGGCTCTGACGCAGTTTTACGCCATCCGCGACACGCCGGGGCTGAAGAAAAAGCCCTCGACCTCGGAAGCTCTCGACTGGATCAGGCTTCTGGTGTCCGACGATGTCGCACCGGAAACCCTGCGCGGCGATGCCAGGAACGCGCTGCCGAAATTGCATGGAGCGCTTTTGAAAAACGAACAGGATGTGCATCTGTTCGAGCGCCTGGCTTTTTTGGCGCGGCAACGCGGCGGATGAATCTGGATAGTAATCAATTGGCCACCTTTTGCTGCCACATTGCCACTTAGCATCAACGCAGAAGGCGCCGGGTTTGATCATTGCCAATCTGACATATCAATGGCTCGGACCAACGATATTCGTGTCCGCTGGCTTGGCATTCCTGTTGCTGTTTTCCCATGAGCGCACGCAGGTGTCCGCGTTACGGCTGTCCGGCGCCTATTTTTGCGCGGTGATCGGATTTATCCTGGTCATGCTGGTCGAGGGCGATCCGCAGCCGGCCTATTCAGCGAGCATTTTTGCTTCGCTTTTTTCCAGCCATTTCCTGATGATCTGGGGCGTGGCGTCGCTCTATGACAAGAAATTTCCGCGAGTGCCCTTCGCGCTGGCGTTGATGGTCGCGGCAAGCGTGATTTTCTATGCCCTCATGCAGCCGGGACTGCTCTGGCTGCGGGTCATGACCGCCAGCGGATTTGTTGTGTTTGTCGACCTGATGTGCGGTCTCATCGTCTGGCGGGCGAGAAGTCACCGCGTCGACATCGCCGTTGCCATGGTCTTCCTGCTTCAGGCGGCGGTGACCTTGAGCCGGATGCTTGGGATCTACCTGGCGCGGAGTGATCTGCCAACTCTCAGCGCCTTCAAGTTGTCCCCGTTTTCGTCGTCGATGCAGACTGAAAACGCAATATTCGCCATCGTGATCGGCATTGCGCTGTTTGCCCGCTATTCAGTTAGCCTGGTGATGCGGCTCAATCGGCTGGCCGAAACCGATCCGCTGACAGGGCTTCTCAATCGTCGCGCCTTCGAGACTAGGGTGCAAGTGTTGCGGGCCGCGTCGGCGCCGTTGCCGACCGGGCTGATCATTTGCGACATTGATCATTTCAAGCGGGTCAATGACACCCATGGCCATGACGTCGGTGACGCCGCGTTGATAGAAGTGGCGCGCCTGTTGCGGAACGTGGCGGGCGAAGGCTCCCTCTGCGCCCGTCTCGGCGGCGAGGAGTTCTGCATCATGCTGCCGGAATCCAATGACGAAATGACCAGGCTGGCGGCGACCAAATTGCGGATGGCGATCGAGGCGCACCCAATTCCATCTCCGGGCAAGGAACTCAGGCTTACGGCGAGTTTTGGCTATTGTGCGCTCGCGCCCGATGACGATCTGAGCGCCGCCTTGGTCAACGCCGATGCGGCGGTCTACCACTCCAAGGATCACGGCCGCAATCGTGTGCGGTTGGCGGCCGAAGCAGGGTCCCGGCCTTCTCGACAGACGGAATCTCGGGACCAGGCCTGCGGCGCGCTTTGACCGGGCTGAATCAGCTGCTCCTTGCGCCGCGCCGAGCATGAATTGGGCTGAGGCCAAGGACGTTGACCTCGGTGGCGCGCCGATCTAGATTGCGTTTGTGGTGATTTGGCCGGCCGGCTTGCAGCCACGTTAAACAACTTGCTAAAGGGCCGACGGGATTGCTTCCCACCGGACCGGCAGCGGCGTTTTCGCGGCCGGTTTTTTGTTGGAGGTCAGTGCGTCATGCCGATCCGTATCCCCGACGGTCTTCCCGCCCGCGATGTGCTGGTGCGCGAGGGTGTGCAGATCCTCGATGAATCCATCGCCGTGCGGCAGGATATCCGCCCGTTGCACATCGGGCTGTTGAACCTGATGCCCAACAAGATCGCCACGGAAACACAGATTGCGCGTCTGGTCGGCGCGTCACCGTTGCAGGTGGAACTGACGCTTGTGCGCATCGGGTCGCACACGGCCAAGAACACTCCGGAAGACCATTTGATCAATTTCTACCACACCTGGGACGAGATCAAGCACCGCAAGTTCGACGGCTTCATCATCACCGGCGCGCCGATCGAAACCCTGCCCTTCGAGGAGGTGACCTATTGGCGCGCGTTGCAGGAAATCCTCGACTGGACCACGACCCATGTGCATTCGAGTTTCTTCGTCTGCTGGGGCGCGATGGCGGCCGCCTGGCACTTTCACAAGGTTCCGAAACGGCCGCTTGAGCGGAAGGCGTTCGGTGTCTACCGCCACCGCAATCTCAATCCCGCGTCGCCCTATCTGATGGGATTTTCAGACGATTTCCAGGTCTCGGTGTCGCGCTGGACCGAAGTGCGGCGGGAAGATCTGACGCCGGACTTCGATGTGCTGATGGAAAGCGATCAGACCGGGCTGTGCCTGTTGCATGAGGCCTTTGCCAACCGGCTCTATATCTTCAACCACATCGAGTATGATTCCGGCACGCTTGCGGAGGAATATTTCCGCGATGTGAAGGCGGGCACGCCGATTGACCCGCCGCACAATTATTTTCCGGACAACAATCCGGACAACAAGCCGCAGAACCGCTGGCGCAGCCATGCCTTCCTGCTGTTTGGCAACTGGATCAATCAGGTCTACCAGACCACGCCGTTCGATATCGAGGAAATCGGTGAGGACCGGCTGGAGGCGAGAGGAGAAAACGGGTGACTTCGAAAGTGGAAATCCGGCCGGTCATGGCCACCGACGAGCCCGAATGGCGCCGGCTCTGGACGCTCTATCTGGAATTCTATGAATCGAGCGTCCCCGAGGAGGTTTATCAGACCACCTTCGAGCGCATCATTTCCGATCACGTGGATGGCGAGGCGACGTTTTACAATCCGCGCGGTCTGCTGGCGCTCAGTGACGGCAAGCCGATCGGGCTGGTGCATTATTTCTATCACCGGCATTGCTGGCAGGTGGAGCATGTCTGTTATCTGCAGGATCTGTTCGCGGCGCCGGACGTGCGCGGTACCGGCGTTGGCCGGGCGTTGATCGAGGCGGTCTATGAAGAGGCCGATTCGGATAGCTGCCCGCGGGTCTACTGGATGACGCAGGAGTTCAACGCGCAGGCGCGGAAACTCTATGACCGGATCGGCACGCTGACGCCGTTCGTCAAATACAGCCGTTAAGCGCGTCCTGCGCGGCCTCACAAAACATGCTTCTTGAACATTTTGGACAAATTAGCTATTTTAGCCAAAATGTCCAATTCTGGTTACGGCCATGAGGAGAGCGGCGATGAAAGTCATGCAGGCGAGCGAAGCCAAGAACCGGTTCGGCGAATTGCTGGAAGCATCGGGCAACGAGCCGGTCGCCATCTGCAAGAATGGCCGAAATATCCGTATCGTGCTCTCAACGGAAGAGTATGAACGGCTCACTGGCGGCGCCTCGATCGATCCAAAGGTGCAAACCTCGTTGGAGCGCAGCATGAAGCGCTGGAACAAAGTGTATGAAGCACTGGCCAAGTAGGGCCGGCCATGCGCTACGTTACCCTCCAGGAAGCCATTCATATCCATGAAATCCTACTCAAAGCCCATGGCGGTGCGGCTGGCATCCGCGATCGCGGACTGATTGAGGCCGCGCTTCTAAGGCCGCAGACGGGCTACTATGCTGATCTGATGGAAGAGGCGGCGGCGCTCTGGGAGAGCCTTGCGATGAACCACGGCTTTGTTGACGGCAACAAGCGCGTGGCATTTGCCTGCATGGAAATTTTTCTCGATCTCAATGGTTTTGAGCTTACCGCAGGTGAGGAGGAGACGATTCGGTTTATCTATGACCGACTTGAATCCGGAACCTTCACCAAGGACACTCTCGATGCCTGGTTGCGCGCCCATACCGCGCCTTCCTGAACCTGGCTGAAGCCGGCGATACTGCGGGCATGCCGCCCCCACTGGCCTCTTGCCGGATGTTGTGAGAAAATAACTCCAATCAGGCTCAACATCTGTCAACCGGCTCGGGAGCGGCGGACATGGTCGTGCGTGAAGACAGGACATTCGAGAAAGCGGTTGGCGGCGCGATTGCCATGGTGATTGTGCTGGTCGCGGTCGGGTGGGTGATGCGCGATGATCCGGCCGAAAAACCCTATATCGGCATCGCCGGCGGCGGCTTTATCTACAACTACCGCGAAGCGGACGTATATTACGGCTTCACCGCCAATGTTCTCAAACCGCTGCCGGTGGGAACATGGATGATCGCCGATTTCGAGGACCCGGCCGGCGGACCACCGCTCTCCGTTGAAACCAGGCTGCATGCGCGCAGCGTCCGCTACGGAGTTCGGTCGCCAAGCGTGCGCGGGGTCAAGGCGGGCAAGCCCTATCATGTCACCATCCGGCTTTATGATTACACCCGCACAAAACTGATCTGGGCGGCGGAGAAGGATTTTGTCAGCCAGATCGACGACACCGTGGTGCCGGACCAGCCGCTGACCATCGGTCCGGGCTATTTCCCGAATCCGGCGTTGAATGACAGCTAACCGGTTGGCAACCGAACCGCATTGCGGCTAATGTCGGCTCATGTTTTTACCATTTTTCCTGGAACTCAAAGCCGCCAAGGTGCCGGTGTCATTGCGCGAGTTCCTCACCCTGATCGAAGGGCTTGAGGCCGGGTTGGCGCGCTATGATGTCGAGGCATTCTATTATCTCGCCAGATCTTCGCTGGTGAAGGACGAACGCCATATCGACCGCTTTGATCAGGTCTTCGCCCATCACTTCCGCGGCGTCGAGGCGATTGCCGGCGAGGGTGGCGTCGACGTCCGCAACCTGCCCGAAGAATGGCTCCGGCGGATGGCGGAGAAGCACCTGAGCGCTGAGGAAAAGAAGTTGATCGAAAGCCTCGGCGGATTTGACAAGCTGATGGAAACGCTCAAGCAGCGGCTCGAGGAGCAGCAAGGCCGGCACCAGGGCGGCTCGAAATGGATCGGCACGGCGGGAACCTCGCCTTTCGGCGCCCATGGCTACAATCCCGAAGGGGTGCGGATCGGCCAGAATGAAAGCCGTCACCGGCGGGCGGTCAAGGTCTGGGACAAGCGCGAGTTCAGGAACCTTGATGATACGGTGGAGCTTGGAACCCGCAACATCAAGGTGGCGCTGAGACGTCTCAGGCGCTGGGTGCGTGAGGGCGCGGCGGAGGAATTCGACCTTGCCGGCACGATTCAGGCCACGGCCGAACATGGCTGGCTCGACGTCAAGACAAGGCCAGAGCGGAGAAACGCGGTCAAGCTGTTGATGTTCTTCGATGTCGGCGGATCGATGGATGACCATGTCAAGATCGTCGAGGAATTGTTTTCAGCGGCGCGCGCGGAATTCCGTCACATGGAATATTTCTATTTCCACAATTGCCTCTACGAGGGCGTCTGGCGCGACAACCGCAGGCGCCGTCAGGAATTGCTGCCGACCGCGGACGTGTTGCGCACCTACGGGCCGGACTACCGGGTGATCTTTGTTGGCGATGCGGCCATGAGTCCCTATGAAATCGTCACGCCGGGCGGCTCGGTCGAGCATTGGAACGAAGAACCGGGCCAGATCTGGCTCACGCGGATGCTGGACCATTTTCACAAGATTGCCTGGCTCAACCCGACGCCGGAGGCCTATTGGCCGCACACCCATTCCACCGCGTTGATAAGGCAGCTGTTTGGCGACAGGATGTTTCCGATGACGCTTTCCGGACTGGAGGCGGCGACGCGGCAACTGACCCGGTAGCCTTGCGCTGCGCTGAAAACCGGGCCATGCCCTCATGCAGGACTGATCCAACCTACTTGACCGGAGACAAACGATGGCAATTGAAGCTTTCGGCCAGACCGCGGATGGCGAGACCGTGCATAGGGTGACGCTCCAAGGCGGCGGGCTCACGGCAAAAATCATGACCTGGGGCGCGACGCTGCAGGATCTCAGGCTGGAGGGTCATGCGCCGCCCTTGACGCTGGGATTTGCCGATTTTGCCAGTTATCCGGCCTCCCCCTATTTCGGCCAGACGGCGGGCCGGCACGCCAACCGGATTGCCGGCGGCCGCTTCACGCTCGACAATGTCGCCTATCAGCTTGAATGCAATGAGGGCGGCATCACCCATTTGCACGGCGGCAGCGCCGGCATCGCCAAGCGGATCTGGACACTCGACAGCCATGGCGCTGATCATGCGGTTTTCTCGCTTGTTGATCCGGACGGCCAGTCCGGTTACCCCGGCACGATGAAGATCGAAGCCCGCTATGAGTTGCGTCCTGGCGGCTGTATGGCGATCACCTATACCAGCGTCACCGACCGGCCGACGCTCGCCAACATTGCCCATCACAGCTATTTCAATCTCGATGGCTCCGACAGCATTCTCGACCACGACCTGATGATCGCCGCCGATCATTATCTGCCGGTCGATGACAAGCTCATACCCACCGGCGAGATCCGGCCGGTCGAAGGCACGGATTTCGATTTTCGTGACATGCGGCCGATCCGCCGCGAAGGGCCGGACGGACAGGTGCTCTACGACCACAATTTCTGCATCTCACCCGAACGGGAAGCCGTCCGCACCATTGCGCTGGCGCGGTCGATGCAGTCAGGCGTCGCCATGGAATTGCGTTCGACCGAGCCGGGATTGCAGTTCTACACCGGCTTCAAGATCAAGCCGTCAGTGCCCGGGCTCACCGGCAAGCCCTATTCGGCCTATGCCGGCTTCTGTCTTGAAACCCAGAGCTGGCCCGACAGCCCGAACCATCCAGGCTTCGCCGGCGCCGTGCTGCGGCCCGGCGAGACGCTGGTCCAGCATACCGAACACGTGTTCATGCGCGGCTGAGCCGGCGGTGCTGTTCCGTCTTGACAGACGCCCCGAAATAGAAGCCCATGGGGCCAGTCTTATATAAGACTGGCCAAGGTGCTTTGGCTCTGGGGAGGACCACGACCATGACCGCGATTCTGACGGTGTTGAGGCCGCTGGCGCTGCTCAACACCTTTCTTTTGCGCATCGGCCGAAACGCAGCCTGGATGGCCATGGGACTGATGGTGCTGATCATCATTTTACAGGTGGTGTTGCGTTACATTTTCAACAATGCGCTGGCCTGGCCGGATGAGGCAGCCCGCTTCCTGATGCTGTGGATGACCGGCCTGATCGCGCCGACGGCTTACCGCTGGGGCGGGTTTGTCGCCATCGACATGCTCAAGGACATGCTGCCGCTTCGGCTCGGGGCGCTGCTCGGGCTGTTTCTGCTGTTCGTGTCGCTGATTGTCCTGGCCTACGGGTTCCGGCTCGGGCTCAATCACGTCAGTTCCGGCTGGCTGTTCAATTCCAGCTCGCTGAAGCTGCCGCTCGAATTCTTGGGGCTTGGCCTTGTGCGCATCAAGCTCGCATGGATGTACATGTCGCTGCCGGCCGGCCTCCTGCTGATGATCCTGGTCAATATCGAGCTCTGTCTCAAGGCAATCGCCCATCTCATCGACCCGGCGGCGGACCTGCCCGAGGATCATGATCGCCTGATCGTTGCGGTGGAATAGGCCATGCTGTTTTTCTTCCTGCCGCTGTTCCTGATTTTTCTGCTGATCGGCCTGCCGGTCTTCTTCGGCATGCTGGCGGCGCCCGGCCTGCTGCTCTGGCTCAATGGCCAGGAACGCGACATCGCGCTGTTGTACCGCAATGTCTACACGGGCATGGATTCGTTTCCGCTGATGGCGATCCCGTTCTTCATGCTGGCCGGAGAGCTGATGAATCGCGGCGGCATCACCATGCGGATCGTCGAGTTCAGCCAGGCGATGATCGGCCATCTCAAGGGCGGCCTCGCCCATGTCAACATCCTCTCCTCGATGCTGTTTGCCGGCCTGTCCGGCTCCGCCGTGGCGGACGTGTCGGCGCTGGGGTCGATGCTGATTCCGGCGATGGAAAGGAACGGCTACACCCGCAGGTTCGCGGCCGCCGTGACCGCCGCATCTTCGGTGATCGGACCGATCATCCCGCCATCGGGGATCATGATCATCTATGCCTATGTGATGGGTGAATCAGTCGCGGCGCTGTTTCTGGCCGGCATCGTGCCGGGGGTGCTGGTGGGCATCGGATTGATGATTGTCGTGGCCTTGATGGCCAGACGGCACGATTTTCCCGTCGCCGCACGGCGGGCGACATGGCCCGAACGCGGCCAGGCCAGCCTCAAGGCATTTTTCCCGTTGCTGACGCCGGTGATCATTCTGGGCGGAATACTGGGCGGCATCTTCACGCCGACCGAAGCCTCGGCCGTGGCCGCCGTCTATGCCTTCATCGTGTCGCTGTTCATCCTCAAGACCATGGGCTGGGCGGACCTGCCCAAGGTGCTGACCAAGGCGGCGCTGACCACCTCGGTGGTGCTGCTGCTGGTGGGCGCGGCGATGGCGTTCAAGACGGTGGTCAGCCTGTCGCATACGCCGGAAATCATGGCCAGCTTCATTCTTGGCCTCTCCGACGATCCGCTGGTGCTGCTGTTCTTGATCAATATGCTGTTGTTCATCGTCGGCATGTTTCTCGATGCCGGTCCGGCGATCATCATCCTGGGACCGATCCTGGCGCCGATCTTCACCGATCTTGGCGTCCACCCGGTGCATTTCGCCATCATCATGAGCGTCAACCTGACAGTGGGGCTGGCCACGCCGCCGATGGGGCTGGTGTTGTTTGTGACATCGAGCGTGTCGGGTGAACGGGTCGAGACCATCGCCAGGGCGATCCTGCCGTTCCTGCTGGTCGAGGTGATCGTGATCTTCATGATCACCTATATTCCGCAGATCTCGCTGTTCATGCCGCAGTTGTTCGGGTTCGCCAAATGAGCGCCGGTTTCGGCCGACGATTTCCGGATGGCGCGGGACGGAGCTTGACAAGCACCGGACGCTCATCAATCTCATGTCTTATATAAGACATGAGGAACGACAGAAACCAAAGGGAGGATTTCGATGTTGATGAAACGGGCACTGCGAACACTGACCGCAGCCACGCTCGGCCTGTCGGTTCTGGCGGGCGGCATGATCGCGGCGGCCCAGGCTGCCGACATCACGCTCAGGGCGACCGCCAATTCCAACGAGAATGACGAGGATTATGACGGCCTCGTGGTGTTCAAGGATTATGTCGAGAAGGCGTCCAACGGCGCGGTCGCGGTGGAGCTGTTCATCGGAACCCAGCTGTGCTCGACCGGCGCGGAGTGCCTGCAGGGCATCGCCGATGGGTCGATCGACATCTATATCTCCACTTCGGGCGGCGCCTCGGGGATCTTCCCCTATGTGCAGGTGCTGGATCTGCCCTATCTGCTGCGTGACGACCGCATCGCCGAGGCGGTGCTGACCGAGGGCACTTTCGTCCGCGCCATGCGCGAACAGATGCTGGCTGATTCCGGCGACAAGATCCGCCTGATGACCATCGGCAACACCGGCGGCTGGCGCAATTTCGCCAACACCAAGCGGGAAGTCAAAGCGCCTGCCGATCTGGAGGGATTGAAGATCCGCACCGTGGTCGCCGACCTGCCGCAGGAGCTGGTGCGCTCGATGGGCGCCTCGCCAACCCCGATCCCGTGGCCGGAACTGTTCACCTCGTTCCAGACCGGCGTGGTCGAAGGCACCCAGAACGGCATCACCGACATCATGGGCATGAAGTTTCCCGATGCCGGCCTGAAATACATCACGCTGGATGGCCATTCCTACATGGGCGCCTTGTGGTACATGAACAATGACCGCTTCATGGCCATGGATGAAGCCACGCGCCGGGTGATTGTTGACGGCTTTGCCGCACTCCAGCAGGCGACCTTCGCCTCGCCCAAGCGCAAATCGATCCAGGCCTATCAGGATTTCGCGGCGATCGGCGGTTCGGTCTACGTGCCGAGCATCGAGGAAAAAGCCCAGTTCAAGCAAGCCGCCGCGCCGGTGTTCGAATGGTTCAAGACAAACGTCAGTGGCGGCGTGACCTTCTACGACCTGCTGGTCGCGGAAGCCGCAAAAGCGTCCGAAATCATCGATGGCGGCGCCATGAAGGACATTCAGTAGGTTCCCGGAGGACTGCTGCAAAACCAAGCCGCCCGGTTCGCCTCGGGCGGAGTTCCACTGATGAAACCCTTGGGGTGAACGCTTGCCATGACAAGGATCGTGACCGCCGGGGTTGCCGTGCTGGACTTCGTCTTCCTCCTGGACGAGATGCCGCGGCGGCCAGAAAAATACCGGGCGCTTGGCGCCGAGATCACCGGCGGCGGCGGCGCCGCCAATGCTGCGGCGGCGATTGCCCGGCTTGGCGGACAGGCAATGCTGGCGAGCAGGCTCGGCTCGGATCAGGTGGCTGAGATGATTGCCGCCGGTCTGCAAGCCGATGGCGTCGATTGCAGCCTGACCCGGCGGTTCGAAGGCAGGCGATCCTCGTTCTCGTCGGTGTTCATCGATCAGACCGGCGAACGCCAGATCGTCAACTACCGTGATCCCGACCTGCCGATGGAGTCTGCCTGGCTCCAAGCCGCGTTGCCCGGTGATTTTGACGCGGGCCTCGCTGACACGCGCTGGCCGGATGGGGCGGAAGCCTTGATGCGGGTGGCGCGCGAGCGGGGCCTGCCC
>LADQ01000170.1 GCA_000961635.1 Hoeflea sp. BRH_c9
GCAATCGAGACGCGCTGCTGTTGGCCGCCCGACAGCTGGCCCGGCCGGTGGTCGGTTCGATCGGTCATGCCCAGCCGGCCAAGCAGGGCGGCAGCCCGGTTCCTGCGCTGAGACAGCGCCGTTCCCGCATAGATCGCCGGGATTTCGACATTGCCGAGCGCGGTGAGTTCTCCGAGAAGGTGGTAGCGCTGGAAAATAAAGCCAAAATGCTCGCGGCGCAGTTGCGCGAGTTCGTCCGGGCCGAGCGCGGATGTCTCACGTCCTTCCAGGCGATAGCTGCCGGAAGTCGGCCGGTCGAGGCAGCCGAGAATGTTCATCAGCGTCGACTTGCCGGACCCCGAGGCGCCGACGATTGCCACCATCTCGCCGGCAGCGATGGTGAGGTCGATGTTCTTGAGCACCGCGATGGCGCCCTCACCCGACGGGTATTCGCGGGTGATGTTCTTCAGCACGATAAAGGGCTCCGTCGTCATCAGAACCCCATCGGCGAACCGCCGAATTCACCCGAATTGCCGGATGCAGCCTGATCGGTAGCTATTCCGGTGACGACGATCTCGCTCTCGGCAAGGCCATCACGAACCTCGACCGTCACCTTGTCATTGAGCCCGATCTCGACCTTGCGTTCGGACACCGTCCCGTCGGCGCCGACGACATGGACGGTGTAGCGACCCTCGGAATCCATTGTCCCAAGGGCAGCCGCCGGAACAGTAAGAACACCCTTGGCCTGGCCAAGCACGATATGCACCTGCGCGGTCATGTAGGTTCTGAACCGCCCGTCGGCGTTGGAGACGTTGAAGATGCCGTTGTAGTAGATTGCCTCCGATGAGGACGAACTGCTGCTCGAAGAGGTTGAGTCCGAGGAGCTGAAGCTGCTGTCGTTCTTGACGGATTCCGGCGCGGGCTCGATCGATTCCAGTGTCGCGTCAAAGCGATGATCCGTATCGCCGAGGATGGTGAAGTAGACCGGCAAGCCCGGCTCGACCTTGGTGATGTCGGCTTCGGAAACCTCGGTGCGGACCGTCATGGTGTCGAGCTGGCCAAGGATGACGATCGTGGGAGTCGACTGCGCGGCGTTCACCGTCTGCCCCTTCTGGCTGACGATGAGCAGGACGGTGCCGTCTATCGGCGCGGTGATCTTGGTGTAGCCGAGATTGACATTGGCGGTCTCGACGGCAACTTCGGCCTTGCTGATCTGTGCATGCAAGGCCTCGATCTGCGCCTGCGTCACTTTGAGATCCGCCTCGGCGCTGTCATAGTCGGACTGCGAAACGGCATGTTTCGCCACCATATCCTTCTGGCGGGCCAGGTTTTGTTGATTAAGAGCGAGGGTGGACTGCTTTTCCGCGAGCTGTGCCTTTACATTCGCAAGCTCGGCCTCCGCGGTGCGCAGGCTGTTCTGCTGCGTGACGGAATCGATTTCCGCGATCAGGTCGCCCGCCTTGACGGTTCCTCCGAGTTCGACCTTGACGGCATCGATCCGCCCCGAAGCTTGCGCGCCAACCGCCACGAGCCGAACCGGCTTGAATGTGCCGGTCGCCAGCACCGTCTCCTCGATATCGCCGCGCGAAACGGCGGCCGTCAGTTGCGCGAGCGCTTGCTCGGCGAAGAAACTTTGCCAGACAAAATATCCGGCTGCGGCTGCGCCAACCAGAAGAAGGCTGGCTACGATGAGTTTTCCGGTCTTCATCGGCCACTCCTGACGGGGGTCGAGAAATGGCGCCGCGTGGAGCCGACGTGCCTTGCACGGCCTGCGACCACCGCTCCGGCGGGAGCGTTCTGCCTTGAGGTTCCCATGATCAATTCTTCACCGCCGCTGTCTTGGGCTTGCCCATAGGTCGCTCAAGATGCGGCCCGGTGCTCGCGTCGACGACTTCCGGCATCGAGGCATCGACGAAGCCATCCCAGCCGCCGCCCAGCGCCTTGTTCAGGGCAATATAGTCGGTCACGATCGACACACGGCTCTGGATCAGGGAATCCTCGGCCGAGTAGAGTGATCGCTCCGCCTCAAGCAGTTCGAGGAAGCTGGTCGAGCCGGACTGGTAGAGGGTGCGAGCGAGCGAGGCGCTGTCGCGATAGTGCCGGACCGAGGTTGCAAGCTTGCCGTTCCTGACCCGCTCCTGGGCGAGCGCGACATTGGCGTTTTCAACGTCCTCCAGCGCGGTGAGGACAGACGCGCGCCAGGCGATGAAATAACGGTCCCGCTGCGCCCGCGTGACGTCGGCAGCCGCCGCCAGCTGGCCGGCGTTGAAGACCGGCACGGTCAATGTCGGCCCGAACGACCAGCTGATCGAGGAACTCTTGCCGAGGTCGCCGAGCTTCGTGCCGGATGTCGAGATGTTGCCGGTCAGGCTGACCGAGGGATAACGCTCGGCCTCGGCCTCGCCGATCTTGACGGTGGCCTGCGCATATTGGCGCTCGGCAAGGCGGACGTCGGGGCGAGTAAGGAGAATGTCGGCGGGGATACCGGTCGGGATCGGCAGTTTGGGCGTCGGGATCGGGGCTGATTTCTTCAGCCTGTCGGCCAGCGCGGCGGGGGGATGGCCGGTCAGCACCGAAAGCCGGTGCACGGCCTGGGCGTAGCCTGTTTCAAGGACCGGGATGTTGGCTTCGGTGGTCGAGGTCTGCCCGGACGCATTCGCCACGTCCACGGCAGAAGCCGCGCCTGCTTCCAGGCGAATGCGGGTAAGATCGACCGTCGCGCGCTGCGAGGCTGCAGTGCGGCGAGCGAGCGCCAGTCTTGCCTGGTATCCCCTGGCTTCGGCATAGTTCGACGCGACGTCGCCGATCAGTGTCAGCAGCGTGGCGCGAAGTTCCTCTTCGGCTGCGTCCATGCCGTAAAGGGACGCTTCGACCGCGCGTCGTCTGCCGCCAAACAAGTCGATTTCCCAGCTCGAATCGAAACCCGCCTGATATTGGCTGTAGATATTGGCTGCGCCCGAGGTGGACGCCGCACTTCTGTTGCGCGTCGCGGAGCCCGAACCGTCGGCCGACGGAAACAGCGCGCCGACGGTCTGGCGATGGCTGGCGCGTGCTTCGCGGATACTAGCTTTTGATGCGGCAACGTCGAGATTTCCCGCCACTGCTTCATCGATCAGAACGTTCAACGTCTGGTCGTTGAGCCTCCGCCACCATTGCGACAGCTCCGAAGGCCTTGAGATCTCAACCTTGTTCGCACCGGCCCAGTGAAACGGAAGCGCAATATGCGGCTTCTGGTAATCCGGTCCGACCACGCAACCGCTGGTCAGGAGAGCCATCAGCACGACAGAAGGCAAGGTTCTTCGACGTCTGGCGAACTGTACCACCGCTTGTGTACGCATCACTATTCCTGCCCCCTTAGAGCCTGGTCGTTTTTGGTGGTTGGTGATTGCCCGCGCCCGTTCGCCTTGGCGCCGAGCCAGACGATGCTGACGAACAGCAGCGGTACGAAGAACACGCCGAGGATGGTGGCCGAGATCATGCCCCCCATCACGCCGATGCCGATGGCGTTTTGGGCCGCCGATCCGGCTCCCGTCGCAACCGCCAGCGGCAGCACGCCGAGAATGAAGGCAAGCGAGGTCATGACGATCGGGCGCAGACGCTGACGTGCGGCCTCGATCACGGCCTCGACCGCGTTATGCCCGCGGCCCATGAGATCCCGCGCGAACTCCACGATCAGGATGGCGTTCTTGGCGGTGAGCCCGATGGTGGTGAGCAGACCGACCTTGAAGTAGACATCATTCGACTGATCGAACAGCCAGGCCGCCAGCAAGGCGCCAAACACGCCGACCGGCACGGCAAGGATCACCGAGAGCGGTATCGACCAGCTTTCATAGAGCGCCGCGAGGCAGAGGAAGACGACGAGGAGCGAGACCGCGTAGAGCATCGCCGCCTGTGAGCCGGCAAGGCGCTCCTGATAGGAGAGGTCCGTCCATGAGGCGGAATAGCCGCCGGGTATTTCCGCCAGCAGCCGTTCCGCTTCGTTCATGGCATCGCCGGAGCTGGCGCCGGCCGCCGCCGATCCGCTGAGGGAGATCGCCGCCGTGCCATTGAAACGGGCGAGCGATGGCGATCCCTGGACCCATTGGGTGGTGGCGAAGGCCGAGAACGGCACCATCTCGCCGCTGTCGTTCTTCGCATACCAGCGATCGAGGTCTTCGGGCTGCATGCGGAACGGCGCATCCGCCTGCACGTAGACCGGCTTGATCTCGCCATTGTAGACGAAGTCATTGACTTCGGTTCCGGAGAAGACCGTGTTGATCAGGCTGTCGATTCCGGAAAGATCGATGCCCATCGCCCCGGCCTTCTCCTGATCGATGTCTATCTTGAGCTGGGCTTCGAGCGTGCGCGTATTGCCCCGAATGTTGGAGATCAGCGAATTGCCGGCAGCTTTGTCGGCGAATACGTTGCTGGCCGCGACCAGCGCGGTGCGCCCCTGATTGCCGGTATCTTCCATATACATCGAGAATCCGCTGGTCTGACCGAGGCCCTGGATCGCCGGCGGGGCCAGAACGAACACCTGAGCATCGCGGATTTGCCGGAAATAGGCAGTGGCGCGCTGCGCGACCGCGGACGCGGAGAGTTCCGGATCGGTCCGCAGATCGAAGTCCTTGAGGCGGATGAAGCCCATCGCGGCGTTCTCGCCGCTGCCGCTGAAGCTGAATCCGAGATTCATGAACGCGCTTTGCACGGCGTCCTTCTCGTAGGTCAGGTAATAGTCTTCCACGATGTCGATCACGGCTTGCGTGCGGGCGCTGTTTGCGCCGTCCGGCAGCGTGATCTGGGTGATCAGCACGCCCTGATCTTCCTCAGGCAGGAAGGAGCTCGGAAGTTGCGTGTAGAAGCCATAGGCGGCCGCCAGAAGCACGCCGAACACGGCAAACATGCGCAGCGGGCGCAGGATCAGCCCGCCCACGGCGGCGACATAGCCGCCGGTGACGCGCGAAAAACCGCGATCGAACCAACCGAGCCAGCGAGCCAGAGAGCCAGAGAGCTGTCATGACCGGGTTTCAGCATTATCGCGCAGAGCGCCGGCGTCAGGATGATGGCGACCAGGACCGACAAGATCATGGCGCTGGCGATCGTCACCGAGAACTGGCGATAGATGACGCCGACGGAGCCGGAGAAGAAGGCCATCGGGATGAAGACGGCCGTCAGCACGAGGGCGATGCCGATGAGGGCTCCGGTAATCTCGCCCATGGACTTCTCCGTCGCCTCGCGCGCGGAAAGTTTCTCGTCGCGCATGATGCGTTCGACATTCTCGACAACGACGATGGCGTCGTCGACCAGCAGTCCGATCGCCAGCACCATGGCAAACATGGTCAGCATGTTGATGGAGTAGCCCAGCGCCGCGAGCACGCCGAACGTGCCCATCAGCACCACGGGAACCGCGATCATCGGGATCAGCGTGGCGCGCAGGTTCTGAAGAAACAGAAGCAGGACCAGGAAGACCAGAATCACCGCCTCGATCAGCGTCTCCACCACTTTCTCGATGGAAAGCACGACGAAGGGCGTGGTCTCGTAGGAATAGGCGATCTCGATGCCTTCCGGCAGGGAATCGCCCAGGTTGTCGAGTTCAGCGCGGACGAGACTGGCGGTCGAGATTGCATTGGCCCCCGAGGCGAGCTGCACGCCGAAGCCGGCGGACGGCATGCCGTTAAAGCTCGAATTCTGACCATATTTTTCCAGTCCGATCTCGATGCGGGCGACATCGGCGAGACGCACGACGGAACCGTCGGTTCCGGTCTTGAGCACGATGCGCTCGAACTCCTCGGCCGACGTCAGCTGAACGCGCGCGACGATGCTCGCTTTGAGCTGTTGCCCCGTGACGACAGGAGATGCGCCGATGGAGCCGGCGGCGATCTGAACGTTCTGCGCCCTGATGGCGGCGTTCACGTCGCTCGGCACGAGTTGGTACTGCTGCATCGCCGAGGGATCGAGCCAGACGCGCATGGCGTAGCCGGAACCGAAGGACTGCAGCGATCCGACACCGTCCAGCCGCTCGATGCGCTCCTCGATCTGGCTCGACATGATGTCGGAGAGCTCGGCGGCGGTGTAGCGGCCATCGCGCGAGACGATGTTGCCGATCATCATCATGCCCGAGGGAGAACGGCTCACCCGGACTCCACGGTCGAGAACGGCATCGGGAAGCTGGGATTCGATGGTCGAGAGCTTGTTCTGGACCTCGACCTGGGCGAGTTCCGGGTCGGTGCCGTTGGCGAAAGTGAGCGAGAGTGAGGCCGAGCCGGTGCTCGACGAGGACTCCATGTAGAGCAGGCCATCGAGGCCGGTCATCGCGCCCTCGATCTTCTTGGTCACCGAGTTCTCGACCGCCGAGGCGGTCGCGCCGGAATAGGTGGCGGAGATACGGATGGTGACGGGAGCGATGTCGGGATACTGCGAGATCGACAGGGTATAGATGCCCATCAGCCCGGCGAGGAAGGTTGCGATCGCCAGCACGATGGCGAAGACCGGCCGAACGATGAAGAAGCTGGCAATGGCGTTGCGCGGCGAGGAAGTGCTCATTGCAGTGCTCCCGGTGTAACGCTGTCTGCCTGCTCAAGCTCCTGCTCGACGACACCATCCTCGTTGAGGACAGCCTCGACCGGATTGATCTCGGCGCCATCGGATATCATCTGGAAACCGTCGACAATCAGCCGCTCGCCATTCTCGACGCCGCCGGTGACAATCCAGTCATTGCCAAGCGCGCCGTTGGTGACGATATTGCGCAGTTCCGCCTTGCCGTCATCGGAAACGACGTAAACCGTTGCGTCGCCGGCGGCGTTGCGCGACACCGCGCGCTGCGGAACGAGAAACGCGGTCGGGAGCGAGCCGAGTTCGACCGTGGCGCGAACGTACATGCCGGGGATCAACACGCGGTCCGGATTGTCGAAGGTCGCCCGCATCGTGAATGTGCCGGTGGTCAGGCTAACCACCTGGTCTGCCTGCGCGAGCGTTCCTTTCTGATCATACTTCCTGCCATTCTCGAGCCTCAGCGAGACGGAAGCGGGCGCGTCCGCCTGTCGGCCGAGCCCGGCCGCCACCTCGTCGCGGATGCGCAGCAGGTTGGCGCTCGAATCGACAAGGTCGACATGGACGGGATCGATTTGACGGATCGTGGCCATCGCATCAGTCTGGTTTTCGGTGACCAGCGCCCCCACGCTCACTCGGGAGACGCCAATTACGCCGCCGATCGGCGCGCGGATGACGGTGTTGTCGAGATTAATGCGGGCGGTCTCGAGATCCGCCCGCGCTGCTTCCTCCTCCGCTTCGGCTTGCAGAAGCGTGGAGCGAGCGTCGTCAAGGGTCTGGGCGCTGACGGCATTGGTCGCCGCCAGAGTTTCGGTCCTGTCGAATGTCGCCTGGGCTCCCGTCGTGGCCGCCTCGCCCTTTTTCAGAACAGCCGAGGCGGCAGCAAAGGCTGCCTTGAATTTTCGGTCGTCGATCTCGTAAAGAATGTCTCCTGCCGCGACATCCCCTCCCTCCTGGAACGCAATCTTGCGGACAATGCCATTGACCTGCGGACGGATCTCCGCCGTGCCCGACGCCACCACGCGCCCGGGCAGGTCGACGCTGCGCGGCACCGGCTCGCCTTGTAGCACGATCACGCCCACCTCCACCGGCCCGCCTGCTCCTGGTGGAAGGCCGCCAGCCTGTTCGTCGCTGCAACTTGCTGTGATCAAGGACAGGAGCAGCAGTGCGCCTGCTCGGGTGATTGTGTTCATCGGACACTCTCTATGGTTGTTGTCGTTCCCGCACCTTCCCGCTGCTCGCCATGGCTTCGGGATTGGCCGACATGGGTAGCAGTCTGTGCAGTTAAGGCGATCGCGAATGCGAAAGCGGTCAGCTGCAGTAGGGCCGACGCCGTGAATCGGAGCACATCTGCTTCGCCGATCACTGCACGGTGCTGCTTGCGATCGATATCTAAGGCCGCATTTGCGAGAAAGTCCATGCATCTATGAACAATTGCCAAGATGGCGGGCTTTCGCGCTGGCTGATTGAACGCCGGGCAAAGACGCCGCGCAGTCCGACCGCTTCAATCCGAAGCGTCCAGGCATCGAACGCGCGGGCCACGATTTCAGGAAGCCGATCACGGCCGGGGCCGCCGCCAGGAAATACTGCATTTCGAACATCGTCGTGCCTTTCAATTCCATTCCCTCGCCGTGACGCCCGCTCGCGGTCAGTTCCCAGCCGCCCTGACAGCAGAGGCGATGATGCCGGTTGCGGTGGCGACAAGGAGAAAGTCGTTGCCGTCGCGGACCCAAGTATGGCCTCTCGGCGGCGCGCCGAGTTTGTGCCGTCGATGATTTGCGACGACGGAACCCTTGCCGCTGTATTTGCCGCCCTTCTTCCACTGCTGTTTGCTGTTCTGCTGCTTCGGCTGGGCTTGCTGCTTCGGCGGAGCCTGCGGTTCGATGGTCTGTACCGGCGACCCGGTCTGAGCCTCGGCGGCACTGACCAGTGGGGCAAATCCGATCAACGCGGACATGGTGATTGCAGCAATTTTTCGCATTGTGGTTCCTGGTGTTCAAAGATTGAAATCAACCGGAGGCGCAAGGAGCGACCGATGCGCCTCCGGTCGGCGGCCCTGGGCAGGCCGCATCATCCGTCAACTTGGGGATTGGGCGTGACGGACGAATAGCTACTCCCCCGGTAACGGAGGGAATGATGGCGGGGGTGGCACGTCGTGGCGCCGGTCATAATGGCGATCTGCCCGGTCGTCCGGCCTTGCCATGACGGCAGGACCAGGCGGCGGCAGCAACGAGCGCTCGGCGTCGCGAAGCTTGGCGATCTGTTCGGAGGTGAGGACCTGCCGCAGGGCCTCAATCGCCGCCTTCAGCGCCTCGGCTTTCTGGCCTTGCTCAATCGCCCGGTCGGCAAGCCGCTCGGTGAAGAAAGGAGCATCCGCGCGGGGCGGGCGGGCGCCGTCCACCGGTGGAGTACCGTCCCCCTGCCCGCCGCGC
>LADQ01000276.1 GCA_000961635.1 Hoeflea sp. BRH_c9
GAGGCCGCGCTCGATATGGTCAAACTGCCCGGATACGGCGCCCGCAAGACCGGGCAATTGTCCGGCGGCCAACGGCAACGGGTGGCGCTGGCCCGGGCGCTCGTCAACAAGCCCAAGGTGCTGCTGCTCGACGAACCGCTGGGCGCGCTTGACCTCAAGCTGCGCGAGCAGATGCAGGAGGAGCTCAAGGCGCTGCAAAAGGCGCTTGGCATCACCTTTGTCTTCGTCACCCATGATCAGGGGGAAGCCCTGTCGATGGCTGACCGGATCGCGGTGTTCAATGAGGGCCGGATCATGCAGACCGGCACGCCCGAAGAGATTTACCGCCGCCCAAAAACCCGTTTCGTCGCCGATTTCGTCGGCTCTTCCAATGTGCTTTCCCCCGATTTGACCAGGCAACTGGGCGGACCGGCCGAATGGTCCAGTCTCCGGCCCGAGGATATCCGCCTTGGCGCCGGAGGCGGCCATGAGGCCGAGGTCACCGGGACGAGCTTCCTTGGCAGCGCCACCCGCGTGACGCTCAATGTGGCGGGCGAGAAACTCAATGTGCTGCTGCCTTCGGGTTCGCAAGTGCCTCAACAAGGCGCGCGCATTCACTTCACATGGAACCCGGACGACCTGCATGTGATGGGAGCGGATGCATGAGCACCGCAACGCTCCAGTCCGCCGCCATTTTGCCAGGCCGCGGCGGGTTTGCCGGCGCGCTGTCGGATGCGTTCTGGCGCAATCCGAAGCTCCTGCTGTTCGTGCTGCTGACGCCACCGCTGCTGTGGCTTGGCGTCATCTATCTGGGAAGCCTGTTCGCGCTTCTGGTCCAGAGCTTCTTTTCGATTGACGAATTTTCCGGGCTGGTCAATCGGGAGTTCACGCTCAAGACCTATGGCGAACTGCTGCGCCCCTCCAATCTCGACATCATCGTCCGCACCGTCACCATGGCCGGCCTGGTGACCATCGCTTCGGCAATCATCGCCTTTCCGATCGCCTATTTCGCGGCGCGCTATGCGAAGGGACGCTGGAAGGCGGCGTTTTACCTTGGCGTGATGCTGCCCTTGTGGTCGAGCTATCTGGTCAAGGTCTATGCCTGGAAGCTGATCCTGGCCAAGGAAGGCATCCTCACCTGGGTGTTTGAAAAGCTGCATCTGACCTTCCTCATCGACGGATGGCTTGCGCTGCCGGTTGTCGGCGGCAACTCGCTGTCGGTCAGCCCGACCGGCACGTTCCTGGTTTTCGTCTATGTCTGGCTGCCGTTCATGATCCTGCCGGTGCAGGCGGCGCTTGAGCGGGTTCCCGGAAATCTGCTGGAAGCCTCCGCCGATCTTGGCGCCTCGCCGCGCCAGACATTTACCAATGTGCTGCTGCCCTTGGCGCTGCCCGGCGTGATTGCCGGGTCGATCTTCACCTTCTCGCTGACGCTGGGCGATTACATCATCCCGCAGATCATCGGCACCTCGCATTTGTTCATCGGCATGGCGGTCTACGCCCATCAGGGCACGGCGGGCAACATTCCGCTCGCCGCCGCGTTTACTGTGGTGCCGGTGGTGATCATGGGGATCTATCTGTGGCTCGCCAAACGCGCGGGAGCCTTCAATGCGCTCTGACCGTCAAAGCCGCACGCCGATGGGCCTGAAGATCGCCGCCGGCCTGGGCCTGGCCTTCCTGCACCTGCCGCTGCTTTTGATCTTCCTCTATGCGTTCACCACCGAGGACAAGAGCTACCAGTTCCCGCCTCCGGGCCTGACGCTGAAATGGTTCGCGGTAACCTGGAACCGGCCGGATGTCTGGGAAGCGCTGGGGCTGTCGGTGCGGGTCGCCACGATCTCGACCGCGGTGGCGCTGACGCTCGGCACGCTCTGCGCGGCGGCGGTGTCGCAGACCCGGTTTTTCGGGCGTGAGACGATCTCGCTCTTGGTGATCCTGCCGATTGCGCTACCGGGCATCATTACCGGCATATCGCTGCGGTCCGCCTTCAACCTCGCCGAGATCCCGTTTTCGTTCTGGACCATCGTGCTGGGCCACGCCACCTTCTGCGTCGTCGTGGTCTACAACAACGCAGTGGCGCGGTTCCGCCGGATGTCGGGTTCGCTGATCGAGGCCTCGATGGATCTGGGCGCCGACGGGTTCCAGACCTTCCGCCACGTGATCCTGCCCAATATCGGCACGGCGCTGCTGGCCGGCGGCATGCTGGCCTTCGCGCTGTCGTTTGACGAGGTGATCGTCACCACCTTTACCGCCGGCCAGCAGGCGACGCTGCCGATCTGGATGCTGGAAGAACTCGTCAGGCCGCGCCAACGCCCGGTCACCAATGTTGTGGCGATGGTGGTGGTGCTGGTCACCTTCCTGCCCATTCTTGCCGCCTATTACCTCACCCGGGACGGAGACCAGATCTCCGGACAGGGCAAATAACCTACGGGAGAAACGCCATGGACACCCAAATGCTGATCGGCAACCGCTTTGAAGCCGGCACGGAAGCGGAAGAGAAGATCTTCAACCCGCGCACCGGCGAGACCATTCTCAACCTGCCGGAAGCATCCTCGATCCAGATCGAGGCCGCGGTCAATGCCGCAGAAAAGGCATTCGCCACTTGGTCGCGCACGACGCCGGCGCAGCGGTCCGGCTACCTGCTCAAGATCGCCGACCGGATCGAAGCCGAGGCCGACGGTTTCGCAGCCCTTGAAGCGCTCAATTGCGGCAAGCCGATCAATGCGGTCAGGAACGACGAAATCCCGGCCATCGTCGATTGCTACCGGTTCTTTGCCGGCGCGGTGCGCTGCATGCCGGGCAATGCGGCCGGCGAATACATGGAGGGGCATACCTCCATGGTCCGGCGCGACCCGGTCGGGATCATTGCCTCGATCGCTCCGTGGAACTACCCGCTGATGATGATGGCGTGGAAGCTGGCGCCGGCGATCGGCGGCGGCAACACGGTCGTATTCAAACCGTCCGAGCAAACACCGCTGACCGCGCTGAAATTCGCCAAGATCCTGGCCGACATCCTGCCCGAAGGCGTGGTCAACGTCGTTCTCGGCCGCGGCGAGAGCGTCGGCAATGCGCTGATCAATCATCCCAAGATCAACATGATCTCGATCACCGGCGACGTCGCCACCGGCAAGAAGGTGCTGCAGGCAGCGGCCAAATCGGTCAAGCGCACCCATCTGGAACTGGGCGGCAAGGCGCCGGTGATCGTGTTCGACGATGCCGACATCGACGCCGTCGTGAACGGGCTGCGCGCCTTCGGCTATTACAATGCCGGGCAGGACTGCACCGCAGCCTGCCGGATCTACGCAGGACCGAAGATCTACGACAAGCTTGTGGCCGAGCTTTCGAGCGCGGTGTCGAGCATCCGCTACGACCGGTCCGACGACGGCGAGAACGAGATCGGCCCGCTGATCTCCAAACGGCAGCGCGACCGGGTGGCGAGCTTCGTCGAACGCGCCTCGGAAATGAAGCACATGGAAATCACCACCGGCGGCAAGCCGGGCGACGGAAATGGCTTTTACTATCAGCCAACGCTGATCGCCGGCGCCCTGCAATCGGACGAGATCGTCCGGCGCGAAGTCTTTGGCCCGGTGGTGTCGGTGACCCGCTTCACGGATGCCGAGGAAGCCGTCAGCTGGGCCAATGATTCCGAGTACGGCCTCGCCTCCTCGGTCTGGACCAAGGACGTCGCCAAGGCCATGCAATGCGCCGCGCGGCTGCAATATGGCTGCACCTGGATCAACACCCATTTCATGCTGGTCAACGAGATGCCGCATGGCGGCATCAAGCAGTCGGGCTATGGCAAGGACATGTCGCTCTACGCGCTTGAGGACTATACCGCTGTGCGTCACGTGATGATCGCCCACGGATAGATCTCCGCGAGCCAAAGGCAGCGGTCTTGACCGCCCCGGAGCAATGCCGCAAACCAAATTAAAGGGTGTGGCTGTCCGGAGCTGCGTGGCGCCTTTTGTCACGGCTCGCTTTCCGGCGCCCGCCTCCACATGGAAAGCGGCTGCGGCATGAACTGGGATGACATAAGGGTATTTCTGGCTGTTGCCCGGGCCGGGCAAATCCTGGCGGCGGCAAAACGGCTGGGGATCAATCACGCCACCGCGGCGCGGCGGATCACATCGCTTGAAACCGCGCTTGATGCGCAACTGGTGGTGCGCCGCACCACCGGCTGCGGCCTGACCGGCGAAGGCGAGGCCTTTCTCGCCCATGCCGAACGCATGGAAGCCGAGATGCTGGCGGCGCAAGCGAGCCTTGGCCGCTCCGACAGCGCCATTTCCGGCACCGTGAGGATCGGTGCGCCGGATGGTTTCGGGGTTTCGTTTCTGGCGCCCAGGCTTGGCGCGCTTATCGCCAAGCATCCGGATCTGAGGCTGCAACTGGTGCCGGTGCCGCACAGTTTTTCCCTGTCGCAACGCGAAGCCGACATCGCCATCACCATCGAACGTCCGGCCGAAGGCCGGCTGGTGGCGCGCAAGCTGGTTGACTATTCGCTGTCGCTCTACGCCTCACGGTCCTATCTCGCCGCACATGGCGCGCCAACGCATGCCGATGAACTCAAGCATCACCGGTTGATCAGCTATGTGGAAGACCTGATTTTTTCGCCGTCGCTGCATTTCACCCGTGACATCTCGCGCAACTGGGCGGCGCAGTTCGAGATCTCGAGCGCCACGGGGCAAACCGAAGCAGTGCGCTCAGGCGCCGGTATCGCCGTGCTGCATGATTATATCGCCGGACTTGACCCGGATCTGATCCGGTTGCTGCCGGAGCACCGCATCGAACGAACCTATTTCATGGTCTATCATGAATCCGCGCGCGACCTGGCGCGGGTGCGCGCAGTGGCCGATCACATCTCGGCGGTCGCGCAGGACCACAAGGCGCATTTCTTCCCGACCGAAAGATAACATCGCGCCGCCCATGAGGCCTGAATCTGCTGGCCAAAAAAACAAAACGCCTGCCGGGGTTAAGCCCGACAGGCGTCTTTATGTCGTCGTGATGTCAGCGCCGGTGCTTGGGAGGAGGATCCCGGTTCCGATCATCTCGACTTCTGCCATGCCAAATTGGGAGGAGGATAATTCGGCGTGGTGTTGATACCAATATGGTATGACTTATATTGCATTGCAATACGCAATTTCAAAATAATTTATCTTTTGATAAATTTACATAAGCCATTGTTATTTTTCGTGTTTTTCCGGCTGTGACACGCGCTGCGCCAGCGCCTGCATTGCAGCGCAACAAAAAACCGGAGCGCCTGCTCCGGTTTTGTCCATGCCAGACCCGGTTTTGGGTGAATCAGGCGGTTTGCAGCGCGCCCGGGCCGGGTATCGCACTGGCGGGGCATTTGCCCGCGATAATCATCCCGAGCAGATCATCCTCGGTGACATCATCGACTTTGACGGTGCCCACAAGCTGGCCGTTCTTCATCACGTTGGCCCGGTCGCACAAGAGCTTCACCTGGTGGATATCGTGATCGATCAGGAAGATGCCGATGCCTTCCGATTTCAATTGATCGATCAGTTCGGCCACCATCCGCGTCTCCTGCACGCCAAGAGCGGCTGTCGGTTCGTCCATGATCAGGATCTTGGCGTTGAAGTAGACCGCGCGCGCGATCGCGACCGATTGCCGCTGACCGCCGGAAAGCCCGGCGACGGGCGTGTGGAACCGCCGGAAGTTCGGATTGAGGCGCGCCAGGATCTTGCGGGTCTCCGCTTCCATCTGGGCGTCGTCGACGAAGCCCAGCGGCGAAACCAGTTCGCGTCCGAGGAACAGGTTCGACGCGGCGTCGAGATTGTCGGCAAGCGCCAGATACTGGTAGATCGTCTCGATCTGGTAGTTGCGCGCATCACGCGGATTGTTGATCGTCGCCTTCTGTCCGTTGATGTAGATCTCGCCGCCATCGCGCTGCAACGCGCCTGAGAGCATCTTGAGCAACACGGATTTGCCGGCGCCGTTGTGGCCGAGCACGCCCACCACTTCGCCTGGATAGAGATCGATCGTGACATGATCGACGGCCTTGATGCCGCCGAATGATTTCTGCATGTCGCGCATTTCGACGAGCGGTGAGGTCATGTCTTGTCTCCCGTCCGGCGGCGATAGACGATATCAATGAAAACGGCAAGAACGAGTACTGATCCGACCACCATGTTCTGGTAGGGCGCGTCGACGCCGACCATCGCCATGCCCGACTGCAGGCTCTGCATGATCAGCGCGCCCAGAATGGCGCCATAGATGGTGCCCAGGCCGCCGGCGAGCGCCGTGCCGCCGATCACCGCCGCTGCAATCACGCGCAATTCGTCGAGCGTACCGATGTCGTTGGAGTGGAAGGTCTGACGCGACGACGCGACAATGGCGGAAATGGCGCACAGCACGCCCATGATGGCGAAGACCTTGACCGTCAGCAGACGAGTGTTGATGCCGGCCAGTTCAGCGGCTTCCGGGTTGCCGCCGGCGGCGAAGATGTAGCGCCCGAGCCGGGTGCGCTGCGCGACCACCGTCATGATGATGGCGATGACGATCAGCACCAGCACCGAGATCGGAATGCCGTAGCCCTCGATGGTTCCTGCCGGAAGCACCTGCCCACGCGCCTCGTAGAGACGCTGAAGCCGCGCAGTCGGGATTTCGTAAGCATTCAGGATAGCCACAAGACCGAGGATCGCAGCCGCGATGATGGCGCCGATGACGAGTTCGGCCCAGATCGGCTTGACCGGAAATTCGTGCGCCACCTGGGCGCGGCGCGAGCGGAACAGGGCAAAGAACGAGACCGCGATGGCGACAGCCGCGAAGACCCAGCTCCAGGTCTCGCCCAGGGTTCCGTTGATGCCGCCGAACAGCTGAAAATTCTCATCGAGCGGACCGATCGTCTGGCCTTTGGTCAAATGCCAGGAGACATTGCGCCAGACCAGATACCCGCCCAGCGTGACGATGAAAGCCGGGATCGTCAGATAGCCAATCAACCAGCCCTGAAAGGCGCCGATGGTGAAGCCCGCCAAAATGCCGACAAGCACGGCGACCGGCATGGTCGCCGGATGATTGAGGCCGAGGCCAAGCCAGTCGGGCATCAGCCAGGTCTGGGTCATCGCCATGATGGCCGAGCACGTCGCCAGCAGCGACCCCACCGACAAATCGATGTTGCGCGTGACGATCACGAACACCATCCCCGTCGCCATGATCGCGACGGACGCGGTCTGGATCGTCAGGTTGAAGATGTTGCGCGGCGTCATGAAACGCCCGTCGGTGAGGAAATTGAAGATCAGACAGATCACGACGAAAGCGCCGATCATGCCCAACAAACGGGGATCCAGCTCAAGGGCGGAAAAGAGATTGCGCGGCTTGGGCGGCGCGCTCGCGTCAGTAGGCGTATCGGTCATGACCGTCTTCCGGATATGGTGCAAAGACTTGCCCCCACCCCGGGGGATGGGGGCAAGTCTCACACGATTTGCAGCAGAGATAGTGCCTAGTTACAGGGGGCCGGGCCGCCTGAAACGCCTTGGCACAGGCTGTCCTTGCTGATCCATCCGGCATCGACGACGGTTGCCAGATTGTCCTTGGTGATCGGAACCGGAGCAAGGAACATCGCGGTCATCGTGGTGCCGCCCGGCGAGGTCCACTCGGCGGAACCTTCGATATCGGCCATCGCGGTGCCGCCGGCCAGCTGGGCTGCGATTTCGCCGGCTGCCTTGCCGAGCGCGCGGGCGTCTTTCCAGACACTCACGGTCTGCGTGCCCTTGGCGACGCGGTTCAGCGCTGCATGGTCGCCGTCCTGACCGGAGACCGGGATGCCTTCCATGCCCTGCGCGGTGAGAGCTGCGACGACGCCGCCTGCGGTGCCGTCATTGGAAGCAACCACCGCATCGACCTTGTTGTCAGCCGCTGTCAGGATCTGTTCCATGTTGCGCTGGGCGTTGGCCGGAAGCCAGCCATCGGTGTAGGCCTCGCCAACGATCTTGATGTCGCCGGAATCGATGGCTGCCTGCAGGATTTCCTGCTGGCCGCCACGAAGGAAGTCGGCATTCGGATCGGTCGGCGACCCCTTGATCATGACGTAATTGCCCTTCGGGGCAGCGGCAAAAACCGCACGAGCCTGCATGCGCCCGACTTCGACATTGTCGAAGGTCAGGTAGAAGGCGCGGGCGTCTTCGATCAGACGGTCATAGGCGATAACCGGAATGCCTTCATCGGCGGCAGCTGTCACGGCGGGAATGATCGCC
Source organism: Hoeflea sp. BRH_c9 (assembly GCA_000961635.1). Lineage (GTDB taxonomy): Bacteria > Pseudomonadota > Alphaproteobacteria > Rhizobiales > Rhizobiaceae > Hoeflea. The sequence goes on from LADQ01000276.1 coordinate 8,193, forward strand.
TGGGTGTCCTGCGCGAGAACGATCAGCGCGTTCACGCCCTGCGCCATCAGGCTCTCAATATCGGAAAGCTGCTTGGCTGCGGACGACTGGGCATCGGTCGACACATAGGTGTCGCCTGCCGCCTCAATGGCCGCCTTGATTGCTGCCTCGTCGGTCTTCCAGCGCTCTTCCTGGAAGTTCGACCAGGACACACCAATCACCATGTCCTTGGCGAAGGCCGCCGTCGACATGGTAAGCGCGATGGCCGATCCGGCCAGCAGATGGATAATGGATTTCATGTAGTCCTCCCAAGGAAAAAAGTTGCCGGACGGAGCCTCTCCTGCCCGACCCATGCTCAACTGCACAACCCGTTACCACGTCACGAGCTTTTTCTCGACAGTCGAGAAAATTAATGTCAGGGTTCCGCTATGCTGTCAACTCGGAGCCGCGCAGTGGGTCCACGGTTGCGCCTTCTGGCAACCTGTTCAGGCCATGTGGTGCTGTTGAAACGCCAGGGGAAGCTGCTGAAACGAAGACAGCCAGATCGGCGGGGACTTGACGCGACCCCGACCGGCAAAGGGAGAGTCATGAGGGAAACGGGCCATTAGAGCCTGTCCGTCATGAGGCGCGGAGGAGATGACCTGCCACAATGATACGGCGGCGGCGATAATGCTGACAAAGTCCAGCACCGAGCTAATTCGCCAGCAGAACCGTGCGCTGGTGCTCGCGGCGCTGCGCCGTCAAAGTGGCCAGTCACATACCGATCTCGCGGTCGAAACCGGATTGGCCTCCGCCACGGTGACGGCCATTACCCAGGATCTGGAGAGCGAGCGCGTCATCGAGCGGTCCGAGGCGGCGCCAGCGACCGGTCGCGGCCGTCCGCGGATCCTGTTCAAGCAGCGCCGCTCGGCCGCTTATGCCGCCTTTGTCCGCATATCCTCCGATGCGCTTCAATACTCGATGGTCGACTATTCGGGCACCCTGATCTACCGCATTGAAGAAAAACGCGACAACACCGACCAAACGATAGAGGCATTCACTGCCGGCATTCGCGCCACGCTCGGCAGGCTTGCCGAACGTACTGGCGTTTCGCGCGATGCGCTGAAGGCCATATCCATCTCGTCCAAAGGCCTGGTCGCCGACGACAACACCACATTGCTGTGGTCGTCTGTGCTCGGCAGCCAGCAGATCAATCTGCGGGAAACGCTCGAGCCGGACTGGCAAGCCAAGATTACCCTCAACCATGAGAGCCTGCTGGTCGCCAGCGCCTTGCACACTTCGCTGAGCCGCATGAAGGACAAGCCGGTCCCGCGCCTGGCCGCGGTGTCGCTCGGCCATTCGATCGGACTTGGGGTCGTGCATGCCGGCGCCTATGAAACGCCCCGGGCGCACGCGCCGGGATTTGGCCACATGGTTCATAGCCATGGCGGCGCGCTGTGCCGTTGCGGCTCATACGGCTGCATCGAGGCCTATGCGGGCTCATACGCCATCCTGCGCGCCGCCTTCAAGGTGCCGCCCAACACGGCTCCCGCCAATTTCGTCCCCTTCATCGAAATCGAGAAAATTGCCACCATGGCCCGGCGCGGCGACCGCATCGCGGAGTCTGCATTTCGTCAGGCCGGCACCGCGCTGGGCAACGGGCTTGCCCGGCTGATCAGCCTTCACGGCAAGATGCCGATCGTGTTTACCGGCCCAGGGGTCCGCTTTTTCGATCTTATGCGGCCAGGCATCGACCAGGGCCTGTCGGCTTCACTTGGCGTGCGGATCGAGGGCCCGCCTGACATATCGATCTCGCTTGACGAGGAACGACTTGTCTTCGAGGGGCACCTGAACCACACAATGGCGGCGATCGATCGCGACGTCATTGCACCCAAGATCATCGGACAAGGAGGAACTGCAGGATGAGTTTGGCCATGCGGGGGAGGTGGAGACGCTGCTGCGCGGCAGTCCTGGGACTGCAGCTGGGATTGATGGCGACGGCATTGGCAGGCGAACCATGGGCCGAACGCACGCAAGCGCTCGGCGCAACGGCGGACATGCCGACCGGCGTTTTGTCGCTCGGCGATCTGGAAGACCTGCGAGCTACCGGCGAGGCGCTGTTTGGAGCGGTTTTCACGACGCTCGACGGCGTCGGCCGGCCGCAGGCGACGCAGGCGATCGATCCGACACGCAGAAAGCATCCGCGCGAACAGATATTTGTTCGCACCGCAGGTCCCGATGGCGGCGCCTGCTCTTCCTGTCACAACCAGCCCGCCATCGGCGGCGCCGGCGATTTCGTCACCAACGTGTTCACCTCCGAGGGCTTCGAGAGCGCCGATTTCGATTCGCTCGATCCGCAGTTCTCCAACGAGCGTGGCTCCAACCATCTATTTGGCGCCGGCCTCGTTGAGATGCTGGCCCGGGAAATGAGCCTCGAGCTTCAGGCCATTCGCTCTGATGCTTTGTCGCAAGCCCGCGCCGCCAACGCCAAAGTCCGGCTCCCGCTTGAAAGCAAAGGGGTGGAGTTCGGCTTCATCACCGCGGAAGCCGACGGCTCGGTCAATCTCGACGAGCTTGATGGCGTTGACACCGATCTCGTCATCCGTCCCTTCAGCCAGAAAGGCGTCATGACCTCGCTGCGGCAATTCACCGTCAACGCGCTCAACCACCACCACGGCATGCAGGCCGACGAGCGTTTCGGCGCGCGGTGGACAGGGTCGGATGACTTTGATGGCGATGGCTATTCCAATGAAGTTTCCGCCGCCGATGTTTCGGCGATGGTGGCCTGGCAGGCAACGCTGCCGGCGCCGTCAAGAGTGGTTCCGGACGTGGACGGCTGGGCCGAGGCGGCGGAACGCGGCGAGGCAGCCTTCACCGAGATGGGCTGCGCCAGTTGCCACCGCCCTACCCTGCCGCTCGACAGCCTCGCATTCGCCGACCCGGGTCCGTACGATCAGGCCGGCACGCTCAATGACCGGCAAATAGGCACAACAGCCATTTACGATTTCACCTTGCTGGAGTGGGCCAGGGATCTGCCCCGGGACGATCAGGGCCGGGTGCTGGTGCCTCTGTTTGGCGACCTCAAACGCCATCTCATGACCGACAACCAGATCGAGGCGCTGGGCAATGAATTGTTGTCGCAGCGGTTCGTCGACCGCAACATCTTCCAGACCGCGGAATTGTGGGGCGTAGGGTCGACGCAACCCTATGGCCACCGCAACGATTTCAGCAGTCTCAATGACGTCATTCTCGCCCATGGCGGCGCGGGGCGCGATGCCCGCGAGGCCTACGCCGCCGCAGCTGACGCCGACAAGTCAGCTATGATCGCGTTTCTCAAGACCCTGGTGATCGTCCCATGATGCTGTTTCGCTCATTCCTGACCCTCGGCGCCATCTGCTTGGCGGCAATTGATCCGGCCATCGCCGCCGAAACCGCGTTCACGGCGGATGTGCCCATCATGAACGAGGAGGCGGCGAGCGCCGGGATCAATCACAGCTACACCGGCGGCTGGGAGTTCTTTGTCGGCGGTGGCGCCGCGAGCTTTGACTGCAACGGGGACCGGCGTCCCGATCTGGTGATCGCCGGCGGCGCGTCGCCGGCGCAATTCTATGTCAACGACAGCCAGACCGGCGGCGCGCTTGCCTTCAAGACCCTGGAGACCGGACTGGACGCCGCTGATCTTACCGGGGTCCTCGGCGCCTATCCGCTGGATATCGACAATGACAAGCACATGGATCTGGTGCTGCTCCGGCTTGGCCGCAATCTGGTGCTCAAGGGCGGTCCTGATTGCCGCTTCGAGAAGGCCAATCGCCTCTACGGAATAGACGGCGGACGGGCCTGGTCGACCGGCATGTCGGCGATCTGGGAGAAGGATCACGCATTTCCCACCATCGCGATCGGCAATTATGTCGACCGCTCGGCGCCGGGAACGCCTTTTGGAACCTGTGAACCCAACCAGCTGTTGCGATCGCACGCAGGTGATGCTCCGGACTATTCGGAGCCGCTGATGCTAGCGCCCGGCCATTGCGCGCTGTCTGTCCTGTTCACCGACTGGAACCGTTCGGGAACTGCGGATCTCAGGATCACCAATGACCGGCAGTATTATCGCGGCGGCGAGGAGCAGCTTTGGGAGATGAACGAAGGCCGCCCGCCACGGCTATATTCCGCGTCACAGGGCTGGCAACGGCTGACCATCTGGGGAATGGGAATCGCCGAAACCGATTTCGACGCCGACGGCCTGCCCGAATATGCGCTGACATCGATGGGCGACACCAAAATCCAGAAACTCGACGACGAGACCGGCGAGGACCGGCCGACCTATCGCGACATCGCCTTCGAGATGGGCGCCACCGCGCACCGGCCCTACACCGGCGGAGATTCCAAACCGTCGACCGGCTGGCACAGCCAGTTCGCCGACATCAACAATGACACCAGGACCGATCTGTTCATCGCCAAGGGCAATGTGCAGGCCATGCCGGATTTCGCCGGTTTCGACCCGGACAATCTGCTGCTTGGCGGACATGACGGCGCTTTCCACGAGAAGGGTCTGCAAGCAGGCATCGCGCTCAACGCGCGCGGGCGCGGCGCGGTCGTGGAAGACTTCAACATGGACGGCATGCTCGACCTGCTGGTTGTCAATCGCGAGCATCCGGCAAGCCTGTTTCGCAATCTCGGCGCCAAAACTTCATGGGGCCACCGGTCAATGGGCAATTGGGTGAAGATTGAACTGGACAATGGCAAGGTCAATCCATCCGCGGTCGGCGCGCTGATCTCCGTTCGCACCGGCACGCGCACCCAGACCCGTCGGATCCAGATCGGCGGCGGCCATGCCTCGGGCCAGGCCGGCTTCAAGCATGTCGGGCTCGGCGTGTCCGAACGCGCGACCATTCGGGTGCAATGGCCGGATGGCGAATGGAGCCACCCCTACCGGGTGTTCGCCAATCAGCATGTGCGGATCATCCGTGGCGAAGCCAATGCCCGCTATTGGTACCCGGCGCCGCAGTAGCGCCAACAGCCAATGCCTGTCGGGCTGGCCTGCGCAGGCCTTGCCTGGGTGGAGGAAATTGGCGGGCCTGATCGTCGCGCCGCGTTGAAAGGAAAGCGCGCCGGTCGGGCAGAATCGTGGTGCCGCGGCACCCGGTAAAGATCTACAGCGCCGCCCATCCAATTGGATGCGCAAAGGTCGCTGTAGCGCTTTGAAATAATGCATGTACGTTATCACCCAAATGAATACATTCGGGTGCGACATGCATAAGTGTCTTAAGCTGCAAGAGGATGAATACAAAGGGGGAGACGAATGCTTGGATTGATGCAGGAGTGGCCACTGCTTTGCCACAAGGTGATTGACCACGCGGCGACCTATCACGGCCAGAGGGAGGTGGTCACGCGTTCGGTGGAAGGTCCTTTCCACAGGACCAACTACGCCGGGATCCGCGCCCGCTCGCTCAAGCTGGCGCAACGGCTGGACCGCGACGGATGCCATATCGGCGACCGGATTGCGACGATGGCCTGGAACACCTGGCGGCACCTGGAAGCCTGGTACGGGATCATGGGAATCGGCGCGGTCTATCACACGCTCAATCCAAGGCTGTTTCCTGATCAGATCGCCTGGATCATGAACGACGCCGAAGACCGAATGCTGTTTGTCGACCTCACCTTTGTCAAACTGGTCGAGATGATCGCGCCGAAAGTGCCGAGCCTC
>LADQ01000236.1 GCA_000961635.1 Hoeflea sp. BRH_c9
GGCACGGCCACGAAATCGTCACGGCGGCGCTGCGCTGGGCCCGGCATCGCGGCGCGGAGACCGCCTGGCTGCAGGTCGAGAGCGCTAACACGGCAGCTGTTGCTCTCTACAAGGGCCTGGGCTTTGGCGAGGTCTATCGCTACGCCTATCGCCAGAAGCCGGGATACTGAACGGATGAGTACAAGGAAGATCATGCTGGTCGCCGCCTGCGCCCTGGTCGACGCGGATGGCCGGGTGCTGTTGACGCAGCGGCCGGAGGGCAAGAAGCTCGCGGGCCTGTGGGAGTTTCCAGGCGGCAAGGTTGAGCAGGGCGAAACCCCTGAATCCGCGCTGATCCGCGAATTGATCGAAGAGATCGGGGTAACGACGAAAGAAGCGTGCCTGGCGCCGCTGACATTCGCAAGCTACAGCTATGAGGATTTTCATCTGCTGATGCCGCTTTTCGTCTGCCGCCGTTACGAGGGCTCTGCGCGCGGTCTTGAAGGCCAGGCCTTGAAATGGGTCCGCCCGCGGGATATGCGGAACTACCCGATGCCGCCCGCCGATGAACCGTTGATCCCCTATCTCATCGACCTGTTATGACATTTCCGGTTATATAAACCTCGAAACTTCAATCGTCTCCATTAGCGTTAATGAAACTTCAATTCCCTTCACGCAACAATGAAGGGAGTGACGAACCTGATCGGGTTCTCAGTGGAGGCATCATGAGCGACGGTGATTTCTGGATGACAGTGAAGGAGAGAGACGGGGCGGGTCAGCGCAAGCGGATCGGCGCTGTTCGCGTCGCGTTGCTTTTCGGGACAGCGGCAATTGCGGTCGCGACCATTCTTACACCAATCCTGGCTGATCGCTCGACGTCGGCACGGGTTGCGTGGAAGCCAGACCAGTATGACAATCTCACCACCGGGTCGATACCGCAGCGCGCCGCAACCACGGTCTACACCGTCCGCAAATCGATATTGCAGGAGAGACCCGGTTCACTTTGCATCATACAGAACGATGGCAGCAAATCCGGGGATTGCTAATCCGGATCAGGCCATCTCTGCCATAATTTTAATCGGGAACACGTCATGAAAACTGCGATATTCAAGTTTGTGAAAGATCGGTGCGGGGCCACCGCCATCGAGTATGCTCTTATTGCGTCCTTGATCTCAGGCGTTCTTATCGCGAGTGGCATGACGCTTGGCAATGCCATCAACACCACATTGGACGGTGCGGCACAGCATATCAAGAACAGCCAGTAAGACTTGTCGATCAGCGGGGCAGCTTTTGTTCGGGCGCCCTCAATGCGTCGGCCAGTCGCGACTTTGCCGAGCCTGGCTTGAGAGGCTTCTGCTGACTTTCATGCGGCGCCCATCCCGAGAGATGGATGACCGGGAAACTGGCGCGAATCCGCCCGTCCGGATCTGAAAACCGTTCCGCATAGATCTCCGCCGCTCGCAGGAACAGTTTTCTGCCGGCCGGTTTCCGGCTTCTGTCCGTCAGCAGCGACGTCATGCCCATGGCGCGCAGATCCCTGAGAAGCGCGAACATATCCGCATATCTAACCACGATGTCATCGATATCGGTGACCGGCAACGCGAAACCGGCGCGCTGCAGCAAGGCTCCATAGTCGCGAATATCGGCGAAGGGATGCACCCTGGCATTGGCGCCACCGGTCAGTTCGCTTTCCGCCGCAAGCAGGGATTCGCGCAATTCGCCCAACGTGCCTGCGCCGGGAGCCGCGGCAAGCAGCAACCCGTCGGGTTTGAGCGCGCGGCGCAATTGCACCAGGACACCCGGCGTATCGTTGGTCATGTGCAGCGCCAGGGGCGAGATCACCAGATCGGCGCTTTCCGGCGGCAAGGGTACGGAATCGGGGTCTGCGAGGGTCAGTGCGTCGGTATCAATCCCGGGCATGGCGCACAGATCCACGAAGCTGAACTCCGCCGTCTTGCCGGTGGCCTTGATCCTGTCAGCGGCGTGCGGCAATCCGCCATGGACCTGAACCGGATATTCGAACCGGCGCTCGACCACCGACAGCCGATCGGCCAGGTCGTCGGCAACCCGGCGAAGGAGGAAATCCGCGCCAGGCTCTGGTCGGGCGAGCGCGCGCAGGCGGCGCTGGCGCATGAGCGCGTGGTCAAAAAGGTGGTCCATGGTTCAATCCGCTGGCGTGACACGGGCTCGCTTGTTGGATGGAACGGCGGTAAAGTCAACAGATGTACCCAATGGATTCAAGCCGTCCCCTGCATGGACTGAGGCTGTCGATGGCGCGCATCGGCAGGAGCCTGATGCGGCTGGTTTATCCGCCGGTCTGTGCCGGCTGTGGCCAGATGACGGACCAGGCCGCGGCCTTGTGTCCCGTTTGCTGGGGGACGGTTGCCTTCATTGAGCGGCCATACTGCGACATCACCGGCTTGCCGTTCGATCATGACAGGGGAGAGGGTCTGGTGTCACCGCAGGCGATCGCCAATCCGCCGCCTTACGCGAAAGCAAGGTCGGCGGTGCTCTATGACGGGGTGGCGCGCAAGATCGTGCATCGCCTGAAATATTCCGATCGCACCGATCTGTCCCCGATGATGGCGGCGTGGATGGTTCGCGCCGGCCGTGATGTGATCGAGGACAGCGATGTCATTGTGGCTGTTCCCCTGCATCGGGGCAGGCTGTTCGCGCGGCGCTACAACCAGTCCGCCGAGCTTGCGCGGATGCTTGGGCGACTAGCCGGCAAACCGTTTCTGCCGGGCGTGATGCGGCGGATTCGCTCCACGCGGCAGCAGGTCGGTCTGGGATTGCGCGCCAGACAGGACAATGTGCGCGGCGCGTTTTTTGCGGCGCCGGCGCAGGCCCATCGTCTCAACGGGTTGAAAGTCCTGCTGGTCGATGATGTGTTGACCACCGGCGCCACCGTCGAGGCGGCGACCCGGGCGCTACTGCGTGGCGGCGCCAGGCAGGTCAATGTGCTGACCTTTGCCCGGGTTGTAAGCCAGGGCGAGGAGACCCTATATGCTTAGAAACGACAAAGGCCGCGCACCAAGGGCGCGCAACAATCGGAGACCCGCATGCCTGACGTAACACTTTACACCCGACAGTTCTGCGGATTTTGCACTGCAGCCAAGCGGTTGCTCGATTCCAAGGGCGTCAGCTACACGGAGCATGACGCAACGTTCTCGCCTGATCTGAGGCAGCAAATGATTGCCAAAGCCAATGGCCGGACGACATTTCCGCAGATCTTCATTGGTGACGTTCATGTTGGCGGGTGCGATGAATTGCTTGGGCTGGAGCGCGCGGGCAAACTTGATCCGATGCTGACAGGAGCCTGATCATGCGTGAGCTTGTCGTTGCCGCCGTCCAGATGCGCTCAGGCGTTTCGCCCGAGGCAAATATTGCGTCGATGGAGAACCTGGTTCGCCAGGCCGCTTCGCGCGGCGCGCACTATGTCCAGACGCCGGAGATGACCGGCGGTCTGCAGCGCGATCGCGAGCTGTTCCGAAAATACCTCAGGCCGGAAGCCGAAGATCCGGTAATGCGCGCCGCGGCGGCGCTCGCCGCCGAACTCGGCATATATTTGCATCTCGGCTCCACCGCTGTCGACGCGGGCAATGGCATGGCGGCCAATCGCGCTGTGGTGTTTGACCCAAAGGGCGTTCCGCTTGCCCGCTATGACAAGATCCACATGTTTGACGTCGATCTCGACAATGGCGAAAGCTGGCGTGAGAGTTCGTCCTATCAACCCGGTGAAAGGGCTGTGACCGTTGATCTTGACGGTGTGCGGCTGGGGATGGGAATTTGCTACGATGTCAGGTTCCCGCATCTGTTCCGGGATCTGGCGCTAGCCGGCGCGGATATTCTGACGGCGCCTGCCGCCTTTACCCGCCAGACCGGCGAGGCGCATTGGCATGTACTGCAGCGGGCCAGGGCGATTGAAAACGGCGCCTTCATGATTTCAGCAGCGCAGGGCGGCGTGCATGAGGACGGCCGCGATACCTATGGCCATTCCCTGATTGTCGACCCGTGGGGACGTGTCCTCGCCGAAGCCGAAGGCAACGAACCGGGCGTCATTGTCGCCAGTTTGGCGCTCGGCGAGGTGAAGGCGGCGCGGTCCAAGATTCCCAATCTGAAGAATGCCCGCAGCTATCGAATGGACAATGGTTTGCAAGAAAAAATGGGAGAGCGGGTGGCGTGATCCGGTTTTCCCTCCATTGCGAGAAGGAACACGAGTTTGAAGGATGGTTTTCCTCAGGCGCCGATTATGATTCGCAAAGCGAACGTGGATTGGTCAGCTGCCCGGTTTGCGGTTCCGGTAAAGTCAGCAAGGCGCTGATGGCGCCGGCGGTCGCGGTCCCCCGGGATGCGCCGACGCGGCCGTTGGCGATGGATCCGGAAAAACGCGAAATGATGCGAAAGCTGCGCGAGATGGTGCAGGCGGTCAAGCAGAACTCGGAGGATGTCGGCGACCGGTTCGCCGACGAGGCGCGCAAGATCCACCATGGCGAGACTGAAGCCCGCGGCATCATCGGCAAGGCTTCGAGCGAGGACGCCAAATCCCTGATCGAGGAAGGCATCGACATCGCGCCGCTGCCGGAATTCCCGGACGATCTGAGCTGAAATGGCCGTGCCGGGATTTCATCTTGCGATGTATAATTTCGGTCTGCATGTGGCCGCTTACGATGCGCCTGAAGTGCAAGGCTTCCTGCGCCGCGAGCCCTTGAACTTCGCCGCGGCGGAGAATGCTTCGGGCTTTGTCGCCCGATCCGGCTATGACGGCGAACCGGGGCCGTCGAGTTGGGGCGTCCAGGAGTTTCCGAGGTTCATTAAAGGCAGCGGATTTGAAACCGGCCCGTCGTCCCTGTCGCTATGGGCGGATATCGAAAGCCTGATGGCGTTCTCCTATTCAGGCGTTCACGCCGAAGCGCTCAAGAACGCCCGCAACTGGAACACAAAGAACGAATGGCCGCCCTTGGTCCTGTGGTGGATCGAAGAGGACCGCCGTCCGGACTGGCGGCAAGGTGCGAAAAAGCTTGAGTGGTTGCACGATCACGGCGCGTGCCCGGACGCCTTCACCTTCAAGCAGTCCTATGGTCCGGATGGCGCGCCGCTGACGATCGATCGCGCCCGTGTGAAATCGCTGAGCCAGGCGAATGCGGCCGGCCAACGGCCGCTGCTCGAGCAGCTCAAGGACATTCCCGTCTAAGCCACGTTGCCTGGATCCGCGTGTCAGCCGGCCTTCGGGCGCTCGGCGAGCATCATGTAATTGACATCCATGTCGCGCGACAGGTTCCACTGGTCCTGAAGCGGATTGTAAGACACGCCGGTCCTGTCCATGAAAATCATGCCGGCGGCCGTCAGCGGGGATTCGATTTCCTCCGGCCGGACCAGCTTTTCATATTGATGAGTGCCGCGTGGCAACCAGCGCAACACATATTCGGCTCCAACGATGGCGAGCGCCATTGCCTTCATGGTTCGGTTGATGGTGGCGACGAACATCAGGCCGCCCGGCTTGACCATCTCGGCGCAGGAGGACAGGAACAGATCGACATCGGCGACATGCTCGACCACTTCCATGTTCAGCACCACGTCAAACCGTTCGCCGCGTGCGGCCAGTTCTTCCGAAGTCGCCGTCTCGTAACTGACCTTCACGCCGCTTTGGGCGGCATGAATGGACGCCACTTCGACATTGGTGCGCGATGCATCGGCGCCCAGGACGTCGGCGCCCATACGCGCCATCGGCTCGGAGAGAAGCCCGCCGCCGCAGCCGATGTCGAGCACCCTAAGGCCGGCCAGGGGCTTATCGCTCCTCGGATCCCGGCCAAAATGCGCGGCCACATGATCGCGAATGTAGGTCAGGCGAACCGGATTGAATTTGTGCAGCGGGCGGAATTTGCCTTGCGGGTTCCACCATTCGGCCGCCAGTGCCGAGAAACGCTCGACTTCTCCCTGGTCAATCGTTGTCCGGGCAGCCTGGCTCATGGCTCTCTCCTACATTAATCCTGGACCTTCACCTCGGGCGTCGCGCCGTTGTTGTCAAGGGTTGGCAAGGTCGCAGGACTGATCTGTTGCAGGTCGCTGCAATTTTGGCTATGAGACCGCCAACTTCCGCTCCGGGACCCGGGGCGGTTTTTCTTGCCCGGAAACGGGATTGCAAGCGGATAACGCAGTATGGCCCGCATAGTCATGAAGTTTGGCGGCACATCGGTTGCCGATCTTGACCGGATCCACAATGTCGCCCGGCACGTCAAACGTGAAGTTGACGCTGGGCATCAGGTTGCCGTGGTCGTCTCGGCCATGGCCGGCAAGACCAATGAGCTTGTCGGCTGGGTGCAGGCCATGCCCAAGGTCGCCGGCGCCAGCGCGTCGTTTTATGATGCCCGCGAATATGACACGATTGTCGCCTCAGGCGAACAGGTGACCAGCGGGTTGCTGGCTATCGCACTGCAGTCGATGGGCATCGATGCCAGGTCGTGGCAAGGCTGGCAAATCCCGGTGAAAACCGACAATGCCCATGCGGCTGCAAGAATTGTCGAGATCGACGGCTCCGAGTTGATTCGCCGCTTCGAGATGGGGCAGGTTGCCGTGATTGCCGGATTTCAGGGTATTGGACCCGACAACCGTCTGGCGACGCTGGGCAGGGGCGGATCGGATACCAGCGCGGTGGCGATCGCGGCCGCGATCAAGGCGGACCGGTGTGACATCTATACCGATGTCGATGGCGTCTATACGACCGACCCGCGGGTGGTGCCGAAAGCGCGCCGGATGAAGAAGATTGCCTTCGAGGAAATGCTGGAAATGGCTTCCCTCGGCGCCAAGGTGCTGCAGGTGCGCTCGGTGGAACTGGCCATGGTGCACAAGGTCAGAACCTTTGTGCGATCCAGTTTCGACGATCCGGATGGGCCGGAAATGGGGGATTTCGACAATCCACCCGGAACTCTCATTTGTGACGAGGAAGAAATCGTGGAACAGGAAGTCGTTACCGGCATCGCCTACGCCAAGGACGAAGCGCAGATTTCGCTTAGGCGGCTTGCCGACCGGCCGGGCGTTTCAGCGGCCATTTTCGGCCCGCTCGCGGACTCCCATATCAATGTCGACATGATCGTCCAGAATATCTCGGAAGACGGGTCGCGCACCGACATGACCTTTACCGTGCCGACAAGCGACGCGGAGAAAGCGCTCGCGGTTCTGGCAGGCCAGAAGGACACCATCGGGTATGACGTGGTTCAAAGCGAATCAGGCCTTGCCAAGGTTTCGGTCATCGGCATCGGAATGCGCAGCCATGCCGGCGTGGCTGCCACCGCGTTCAAGGCGCTTGCGGAAAAATCGATCAACATCAAGGCGATAACGACGTCCGAGATCAAGATATCAATCCTAATTGACGGCGCATACGCGGAACTTGCCGTTCGCACTTTGCATTCCGTCTACGGTCTCGATAAGACTTAATCCGACGGGATCAAACAAAACCGGCCAAAGCCGAACACTGAACCGGCCAGGAGCAATCCTGGAAGGTCTACACCAATTGGGAGAATGAAGCGCGATGAGAGACCTTTCAGCGGGTCCGCGCGTCCTTCTCAGGCGGCTGCGCGAATTGATGGCGGAGCCCCTTGAGCCGCAGGAGCGCCTTGACCGGATTGTCCGCCAGATCGCGGCCAATATGGTGGCGGAAGTGTGCTCGTTTTACGTGCTGCGCGCGGACGGGGCGCTTGAGCTGTTTGCCACCGAAGGCCTCAACAAGAATGCGGTGCATCTGGCGCAGCTGAAGATGGGGCAGGGCCTGGTCGGCACCATCGCCGCGAGCGCCCGCTCCCTCAATCTGTCCGACGCCCGGGCGCATCCGGCCTTTACCTACCTGCCGGAAACCGGCGAGGAAATCTACAATTCCTTCATGGGGGTTCCTGTCCTCAGGGCCGGACGGTCGCTGGGCGTTCTCGTGGTTCAGAACAAGGCGCACCGGAAATACCGCGAAGACGAAGTCGAGGCGCTCGAAACCACCTCGATGGTTCTGGCCGAGATGATTGCCACCGGCGAACTCAAGCAGATCACCCGGCCGGGGCTGGAACTGGATTTAAGCCGCCCGGTGACGATCGAGGGCGACGCCTATGGCGACGGAATTGGCCTGGGTCACGTTGTTCTGCATGAACCGCGGATCGTGGTGACGGAGCTTCTCAACGACGATCTCGACGCCGAACTGGCGCGGCTCGAAGAAGCGTTGGGGCATTTGAGAATTTCCATCGACGACATGCTGTCGCGCCGGGACGTTTCCATGGAGGGCGAACACCGGGCGGTGCTCGAGGCCTACCGCATGTTTGCCCATGATCGCGGCTGGGTGCGGAAGCTCGAGGAAGCCATCCGCAACGGCCTCACCTGCGAGGCCGCGGTGGAGAAGGTCCAAAGCGACACCCGTGCCCGCATGATCCACATGACCGATCCCTACTTGCGGGAAAGGCTGCATGATTTCGATGATCTGGCCAATCGGCTGCTCCGGCAACTGACCGGATTCGTGCCGGGCGGCTCCGGCCTGCCGCAGGACGCGATCATCGTGGCGCGCGCCATGGGAGCGGCGGAACTGCTCGATTATCCTCGGGAGGCAGTCCGCGGTCTGGTGCTGGAGGATGGCGCGGTTACCAGCCATGTGGTGATCGTCGCGCGCGCCATGGGTATTCCGGTTGTCGGCCAGGTCATCGGCATTGCTTCGCTGGCGGAAAACCGAGATCCGATCATTGTTGATGGCGAGGATGGCGTCGTCCATTTGCGTCCGATTACCGAAATTCAGAGCGCCTACGCGGACAAGGTTCGATTCCGTGCCAAGCGGCAGGAACAGTTCCGGGCTCTGCGCACCGTCGAGCCACGTACCCGCGATGGTCAGGACATCACGCTTCAGATGAATGCGGGACTTCTGGTGGATCTGCCGCAATTGATCGAATCAGGCGCCAGCGGCATCGGCTTGTTCCGCACCGAGTTGCAGTTCATGATCGCTTCGACCATGCCGAAGGTCGACGAGCAGGAAAGTCTTTACCGCAGTGTGCTCGGGCAAGCCGCTGGCCGGCCGGTCACCTTCCGGACGCTGGATATCGGTGGCGACAAGGTTGTGCCCTATTTCCGCGCGACGGAAGAGGAAAATCCGGCGCTCGGATGGCGCGCCATCCGGTTTTCGCTGGATCGTCCGGGACTGTTGCGCATCCAGCTCCGGGCTTTGCTGAAGGCCGCCGCCGGCACCGAACTGAAGCTGATGCTGCCGATGGTCACCGAGGTCAACGAACTTCGGCTGGCCCGCGAACTGCTCGACAAGGAGGTTCGGCATTTATCCCGGTTCGGACACCAATTGCCGCGTAGTCTGCAGTTTGGCGCGATGCTGGAGGTGCCCGGCCTGTTGTGGCAGCTTGATGAATTGATGGCGGAAGTGGATTTTGTCTCGGTCGGATCCAATGACCTGTTTCAGTTCGTGATGGCGGTTGATCGAGGCAATTCCCGTGTCGCCGATCGTTTTGACACGCTGGGGCGCCCGTTCCTGCGCGTATTGCGTCAGATTGTCGTGGCGGCCGGCAAGGCCGGCACCTCGCTGACGTTGTGCGGTGAGATCGCCGGCAAGCCGTTGTCGGCGATGGCATTGCTTGGCATTGGTTACAGGAACATATCGATGTCGCCAGCAGCCGTAGGCCCGGTGAAATCGATGTTGCTGTCGCTTGACCTGGCCAAGCTTGAAGAAGGTCTGCTGCCTGCCATTGCCAACACCCAGAGTGAGAAGACAGTACGCGAGTTCCTGATGGACTTTGCAGACGCCAACGGCGTGAGCCTTTAGGAACCAACAATGGCGCGATTGCCGACCCAGAAAATACGCGAACTCGAACGCCGATTTGGCGAAGTCGAGGCACGCATGTCGGCGGCGCCGGATCCGGAAATCTATGTCAAGCTGGCGTCCGAATATTCGGAGCTGCAGCCGCTGGTCGGGGAGATCCGGGAGCTCGACAAGGCGCAAGCCGAACAGGCTGATCTCGAAGCAATGCTTGCCGACAGGTCAACAGACCGCGAGATGCGTGACATGGCTGAGGCCGAACTGCGGACCGTGAAGGAAGCAATCGTCAACCTCGAGCAGCAAATCGAAATCATGCTGTTGCCCAAGGACGCCGCCGATGAACGCAGCGCCATTGTCGAGATCCGGGCCGGCACGGGCGGCTCCGAGGCGGCGCTGTTCGCTGGCGATCTGTTCCGCATGTATGAGCGGTATGCGTCGTCGCGGGGCTGGAGGGTGGAGGTTCTGTCGGCAAGCGAGGGCGAAGCCGGCGGCTACAAGGAGATCATTGCGACAGTTTCCGGCAAGGGCGTGTTCGCACGGCTGAAATTCGAGTCCGGCGTGCACCGGGTGCAGCGGGTTCCGGAAACTGAATCGGGCGGGCGTATTCATACCTCCGCAGCCACCGTTGCGGTGTTGCCGGAAGCCGAAGACATCGACATCGAGATCAAGGCGGACGACATCCGGATCGACACCATGCGGGCGTCGGGCGCCGGCGGCCAGCATGTCAACACGACCGACTCGGCCGTGCGCATCACCCACTTGCCGACCGGTCTGGTGGTGACTTCGTCGGAGAAATCACAGCATCAGAACCGCGCCCGCGCCATGCAGGTCTTGCGCGCCCGGCTTTACGACATGGAGCGGCAGCGCGCGGACGATGAAAGATCGCAGTCACGCCGCAGCCAGGTTGGATCGGGCGACCGGTCCGAACGGATTCGCACCTACAATTATCCGCAAGGGCGGGTCACCGACCATCGCATCAACCTGACGCTCTACAAGCTTGACCGGATGATGATGGGCGAGATCGACGAGATCGTTGATGCCCTGATTTCCGACCATCAGGCCGGTCAACTGGCAACGCTTGGCGGCCATGATCAAGCCTGATCTCTCGGGAGCCGAGACCATTGGCGAAGCCTGGCTGTTGGTGCGCACGGCATTTCGCGCGGCTTGCCTCGAGACGGCCGATCTTGACGCCCGGATGTTGACGGCCGGGATTGCGGAGCTGGACCCGCATCGTCTGGTCACGGGCGGCGAGGCGCCGTTGGCAGCCGACATCCGCGAGCAATTATCGCAGGCCGCCTGGGAGCGGTTGAATGGCAAGCCGGTGCACCGCATTTTAGGCGCGCGGGAATTTTACGGACTGAAGCTCGGACTTTCCGCGGCGACGCTCGAACCGCGTCCGGATACAGAATGCCTGGTCGACGCAGTGCTGCCGTTTGTCCGTTCGACCGCAGCGGAGAAAGGCGCCTGCAGCATTGCCGATCTCGGCATTGGGACCGGTGCGATCGGCCTGGCGCTGCTGGCGGAGTGTCCGTCCGCGCACTGTCTTGGCATTGACGTGTCCGTCGAAGCGGTGGCGACCGCGCTCGAAAACTCCATGGCGCTCGGCTTGTCGGGACGATACAAGGCTGTGGTCGGCGATTGGCTGTTGGGCGTGGAGGCGCGGTTTGACCTCATTGTCTCCAATCCGCCTTACATACCGACAGCTGATTTGGCCCGGCTGGCGCGCGAAGTGACGGAGCATGACCCCCGGCTCGCTCTGGACGGAGGCCCCGATGGGCTAGCGGCCTATCGCGTCATCGCCGATCAGGCGGCGGGGCGGCTTGAAGAAGGCGGACTGGTGGCGCTCGAGATCGGAATTGGCCAAAGAGCATCGGTGAAGGCGCTTTTCACCTTGGCTGGTTTTGACGAAGCCGCGGTTTTCCCCGACCTGGGCGGTGTAGACAGGGCCGTTTGTTTCAAATTATCCCAGGCCGCAAAGACGGCCAATTCCGACTTTTGACGATAGCGGCAAGAAAAGGCTTGGAATTGCTGACAAACCTGTCTAGTTTCCCGATCAGCGCTGGATAGCAAGTCTTGAAACAGATTCGATCCGACGTGGCTCGGTTCCCGGGACCCGCCATTTTGGCGGCAGGTTCGCAGGACAGCCTCTGGCGCGGGTATCTGAATTTGAACCCATAACAGTGACGGGATCGGTGGACGATCCTATGTCGCGGCGCAACTTGCGAGCCGGGTTTTCGGCACAAGCGCCCAACAGATTTTTCAGGAACACAACCAGGTGACTATCGAATGAGGCCAGGACAGCAAAACAAACGCGGTCGCGGACGCAGTGGAAGCAACAACAGTGGCGGCAGTGGCGGCGGGAACAATCGCAAAGGCCAGAATCCGCTGTCGCGCTCCTATGACAGCTCCGGTCCCGACGTGAAAATACGAGGAACCGCCCAACACGTGGCGGAGAAATACATGAACCTTGCGCGGGATGCGCAGAGTTCGGGCGACCGCGTCATGGCAGAGAACTACCTGCAGCATGCCGAGCATTACAATCGCATCATCCTGACGGCGCAAGCCCAGATGCAGGAGCGGTTTCAACGCGATGATAACGGGCCGCAAGGTCGCGACTCACAGGATCAGGACGATGATGACCGTGATTCAGATGACGACAATGACGGCAACACGCAGGATCAACGCAACGACAGGGGCAATGACCGGGACGAGCAGCAAGCCCGTTCCGAGCAACAGGCCCGTTCCGAGCGCCAACCGCGTCAGGACCGGGACGAGCAACAGGCTCGCCCCGACCGGCAACCGCGCCAGGACCGACAAGACCGTGGCGAGC
>LADQ01000245.1 GCA_000961635.1 Hoeflea sp. BRH_c9
CAGCCGGATCGGGAGAACGCTTTCGCGAGGGCAAGTGGCGGTCTTTAAAGGATTCGAACCATCGGCAAACTGTGCTGTATTACCCGTTCAACAATGATTTCCGATACTTAATAAATAACCGGAGACGTCCTGACTAAAATGTGATTATCAGTCACGGTTTCGTTTGATCGACACTACTTCTCCGCGAACCCCTCCGAGGTTGTCACGCGGCGTCACGACCGGCTTTCGGGCGCAGCAGAGAAAGAGCTACCATCTCGGCTGCTTTCTGCGAGCCGCTTTGTGGTAAGATTCGCGATGACCAAATCTTTGGACCTGATACCCGTTCCACCCGCGCCCGGTGTCCTCGCCGGAAATCTTGGCAAGCCGATTAAGCTTACGGGATTGATGCTTGATGGCGTAACCGCTGAAGCCGGACGCGGCGGCCAGACCATCAGTGTATGGACGCGGCTCTACCTGACGTCGGACGATCGGTTTTTCCATCGGATCATCGAAGGGCTGAGTGCCCATGTCGAGTATCGCGCCCGCGAAGCCGGACACCATGTCAGCATGACCAAGCCGGGCTTCATCCTGCTAGTGGTTCACCCCGACAATACAGGCGATCTGTGGCTTGATGCGGCGGCGGCCACCCTCCAAATTCTAGTGAAGCGTTCGATGGCCGCCGGAACCGTGCTCTTTGAAAAGGACATAGCGGATGTGACTGCAATGTCCTTCCCGCTGGTGGAGATCGGAAAGGAAGATCGCGTCGTCTGTATTTTTCGCGAAGGCTGGCGGTTTGCGCTCTTCTTCGACTTCAACCCAAAGGGTGAACTTTCGATCGCAGACATGGAAAGAGACCTTGGGACACTTCACCGAAGGTTCAAATACCGAGATCTCTACGACGCCATCACAGACGAGAATGTCTTCGGTCGGCTTGTCGAGGCCGGATGGTTTCCGTTCGTCGAAATTCTTGGTCGTAAATTCCGGGAACTTGTAAGCCATTGCGAAGCAGGGTTCGAGCTCGATGAGATCGAGGCAAAGCTGATTGCGGCTTTCGACGCGCAACGGGTCGAAGCCATGTTTACACGGTGGATGGCCAAGCCGCATTTTGCGGGCAAGGAACGTCTGCTGCGGTCGGCGTTGAACAATTTCGCATCCGGCGATGCTGTCGCCGTGCTGAAAATTGTCCTGACCGAAATCGAAGGCATTCTGGGTGGGGCTTACCGAAAGGTCCACGGCACGGGAGCAAAGATTAAAAAGCTTCTTGAATTCGCGGTGCAATCTGCGGAACAAAAAGCGGGTCAGCCGGACACGCTGCTCTTTCCCGCAGCATTTGGCGACTATCTCAAGTCGCACACATTTGCCGAGTTTGATCCGGTGGCGCGGACGGGGAGGGCAAGCTCGCGTCATGCTGTGGGACATGGCGAAGCCGATGCGGATAGCTATACGCAGGTGCGGCGCTCCAGGCATTGCTGACGCTGGATCAACTGGCCTTCTACACCTGATGGGATTTGAAGCTTGCTCCTTACGGCAAGTGGCTGAACCCGCTCCTCACGGGCGGCGGATTGCGTTTTGATGCGGCGGGGCTCATGCCCCACCCTCCTGCGCCAATAACCAGTTTGTAGCTTCGGACGCTTTGGAAGCTGCCGTGAAAACGGCCCTCTTGTCGCACTTGAGGAGCTGCAGCCAGTTGGCGATATACTGAGCGTGGTCGGCTCGTGGTTCCGACGTGATGCCGAGATCACCGCAGAGGAAGGCAGCACCAATTTCGGCGATGAGCTCTTCGGCGGCGTAGCTCTCCGAGCCGAAGCGCCCGGCGAGATCGCGATCGAGGCGATGCTTCGCGCCGGACCAGTGCACCAACTCGTGGCAGAGTGTCGAATAGAAGCCTTCTGCCGGCGTCGTGGTGTCCGTTCCGGTGAAGCGGCGGCGTTCCGGCATGCGGATCTTGTCGATCGACGGGATATAGCAGGCACGGTCTCCGCCTTCTTCGAGGCGGCGCGCGTCGCCGCCGCAAAGGCTTCGGCGCGCGCGATCGGATCGAAGGTGGGTGCTTCCGGAATCTGCTCGTCGGAATCGAGCTTGAAGCCTTCGACCTGGGCCACGTCGAAGACGAAGCTGGCGCGAGCCATCAACCGTTCGACGTTCGCAGCTTCGCCCGTTTCGGCGTTTGTCTCGTCGAATTCGAGCTTCTTGTAGAAGACGATCAGCGAGGATTTTTCGCCTCCGCGAACTTGGCATCCCCGCTCGTGCCACTGACGGTAGGTGCCCCAGAGATGCGAGGGATAGTCCGCCGCGAGCCCGGCCACCCAAAGCGAGACGATGTTCACGCCGTTATAGGGCTTGGCCGAAGCGATGTTGACGGGCCGACGCATCGAGCCACCTTTGCTCCTGATCCAAGGTAGCCGAAACTCTCCGGCTGTCTCGATTGCTGCGACGATGCGGTTGGTGATTTCCTGATGTACGTCGAACTTTGTGCTGGCAGACATGTGTGTCTCCTTTCGCCGGTCTGAAGCCGCGACCGTCGCGGCCTGATGGCGTTCGGAGAGGCAGGAGGCAGACGCCTTGCACCCCAAGCGGAACGCGCGGGGCGGGCGAAGCGAAAAGACGGCGCATGCCGTTGCAAGGACGGAAATGCCTCCTGCCAGAACGGCAAAAGAAGGCCCGCACAGGTCGCGTAATTTGGCGAAAGATGGAGACGGGATTGCCCGGCTAAGTCCGGCGTGTGATCGCGGGAAAGGCCCGCTTTATGCGGGATCAGGCCAAGGCGCGCAGATCCTTGATCAGCACGAAAAGGTGCAGCGGATCGGTTGGGGATTCGATGAAGCCATAGCGCTTGTAGAAGGATCGCGCGTTTTCGTCCTTGGCGTGGACGGTGAAGGCGCGGATGCCCGCAATTTCGGCGGCCTGGAGCGTGCGCAAGATGGCATCGCGCAAGAGTCCTCCGCCAACGCCTTTGCCCTGCCAGTCGAGAGAAACAGCGAGCCGGGCGAGCAGCATCACGGGAACCGGATGACGCGCCATGCCTTTGGTAAGGCGTTCAGCGGCGCTGTCATAAGCAACTTCGCCTACGACCAGCGTGTAGAAGCCAATCACATTGTCGTCCGACAGACCGACATAAGTCTGCGAGGCATTGGCCTGCTGGTTCTGCAAGGCGTAGCGCATGAGGAACCGATTGAGCGGTTCCTCTCCGCAATCGAAAGTCTCGACGGGATGCTTGCGCGAAAGCTTCTCGATACGAAAACGGCTCACCCGGGTTCGTGGCCTGAGAAGATGCCGGGTTCAGAAAGCAGACGCTTCAATTCGGGCAATTCGCGCGGCGGTGCATCAAGGGCTGCTTGGAACGCCTCCCATCGCGCCGTGTCGAGGTGAAAGCTCTTGCGATCGGCAAGCGTTTCCTCGGCACGGCCAAGCGCGCTTTCGAGCACGAAGTCGCTGATTGAGCGACGCTCGGCGGCGGCGGCTGTGGCAAGGATGCGCTTTGCCTCAGCAGTGAGCCGAAGGTCGAGCTTTTCGGAGCGTGTCTGTCTGGTCATGGGTCTACCTCTAAGATAAGAATAACACACAATGCCCGACAATGTCACGACATTTCTTGCGTGGTTAGCTGCGTGCAAGAGGGCCACGGCCCTGAACTCAGGTTAACGGGGATTTCGGGAAGCGCGCGAGTCTGATTCAAGAGTGTTGGTGATCTGGAGGCCGACATGATTGAAGATGAGCGCCCGCGGCTGCGGGTTTTGCTGGACCATTTTGGGCTGGTTGCGGATGAGCGGGAGCAATGGCGGGTGGCCTATCCGTTGCCGGAGGTGCTTCTGCTGGTGGTCTGCGGCACGATCGGGGCGTGTGACGATTTCGACGAGATCGTCGAATGGGGTGAGGATAACCTGCCGTTTCTGCGGCGTTTTCTGCCCTATCGTCATGGCATACCCGGCTCGCGCTGGCTGCGCATCCTGCTCAACCGGATCAATCCGGCGCTGTTTTCGGATTGCTTCATATCGTGGGCTTCGACGCTTCCCCCCGCAGCCAGGAACGCCCGTACAGCTTCACCGTTGGTCCGATCAGCCACGAGTACTCTCGGCCGATGGCCTCCTGCTCGGGACGGTACAGGCCGCGCTCAATCCAGCGCGAGTGGGATTGGTGCGCGCCCAGGTGGCTCAAGACGTCACCCGGATCGATATCAGCTATCTTGGGCCGGCCGACCTGTCCGCTGAGTAATGCCGTTAAGGAGGTGCCAGGCGATGATCTACCGCTCAATCTTCCGCGGCCATGGCTTATAGTTTGCTGCAAAGCGACAGTGTGGCGATTTCCGCGAAGGAATAGCCGCTCCTCGGCTCGCGTGCTGCTATTCATCAATCCCTGTCTCGGCTGGTGCAGCGCGGCAACTCATGCGAACCGAGGTCTCGATGCACGGCCGGTCGAGGGTCGTTTCGGCGCACAGCCGCCGTCCGTCGAAGAGGTCATTCATTCGGCGCCGGAGATTATATGCAGTCGTATTAGTGTGAAAGGTCATGCAGCCCCCAAAAGCACCAGGCTGTTGACCCACCGCCACGCGCTTGACTGGATGGCCTTCCGTGCTATAAGTCGAGATGAATTCCGAGGGGTGCGCCAAACGGTGCTGAGACGGCGGTGAGCCGGACCCTTGAACCTGATCCGGGTCATACCGGCGTAGGAACGGAACTAGGGCCGTCTCGGCAATCCTGATCACTTCTTCGCCCAGCCTGGATCTCCACGATGTTGTCGGGAGATCGCCATGCTTTTACCTCGCTCCACCAGCCAGTTGAGTCCTGAGCGCCAGGATTGATGCCGATGTTCGCGCCCTTTCAGGCAGCGATGCGCACGCTGGCCGTGCTCATTGCCGCATGGCAGGCGCTGGTCTGGGTATTTTCGCCACCGCGCTACATCTTGCCCGCCCCGCTCGACGTGCTTGGCGCCTTATGGCGCCAGCCGGGCTATTTTTTTGCAAACACCTGGGTGACGCTAGTTGAGATTGCAGCCGGTTTCGTGGCCGGAACGTTTATTGGGATCGCCACCGCGCTCTGCGTGGCGGCGCTGCCGCGCTTCGGCAACCTTGTCTGGCCGATGGTGCTGGTGTCGCAAGCCTTTCCGGTCTTCGTCATCGCGCCGCTGCTGGTGCTGTGGTTCGGCTTTGGCATGGCCTCAAAGGTGGTGATGACGACGCTCATCATCTTCTTTCCCGTTGCCTCCGCCTTCGCGGACGGGTTGCGTCGGATCGATCCCGAAATCATCGATGCGACCGCGATAACCGAAGCGTCCCACTGGCAGACGCTGATCCATGTGCGCGTGCCGCTGGCCTTGCCTTCACTTGTTTCAGGTTTGTGCGTTGCAGCGTCTCTGGCACCGCTCGGTGCGGTTATCGGCGAATGGGTCGGCGCCTCGGCAGGTCTCGGTTTCGTCATGGTGCAGGCCAATGCCCGCATGCAGACTGATACGGCGTTTGCCGCTATGGCAATCATAGCCCTTCTGACATTGGCGCTGCGCCGCGCGGTCGATTGGCTCGGACCCCTTCTCACCCCGTGGGCTGAGGAAAACGAATTCCCCCGTCATCCCAATGAATGGAAGCGACCATGATACGTGCTCTGATACTTGCCCTTTTGATCGGCTTTGCGGCCACCAGTAGCGTTCGGTCGCAAGACCGGCTCACCGTCCTGCTGGAATGGTTCGTCAATCCCGACCATGCGCCGCTTGTCGTGGCGCGAGAACTCGGCCTGTTCGAGAAGGCCGGGCTGGAGGTCGAACTCCTGCCGCCAACCGATCCGTCGATCGTGCCGCGCGCGGTCGCCTCGGGTCAGGCGGATGTCGGCATCCATTATCAGCCCAACCTCTATCTGGATCACGCGGCGGGCGTGCCTCTCGTCCGGTTCGGCACATTGGTCGAGACGCCGCTCAACACGCTCACAGTGCTGGCCGACGGGCCGATCGCTAGCATCAAGGATCTCGCGGGCAAGCGCATCGGCTTTTCCGTCTCCGGCTTCGAAGATGCCATGCTCGGCCGCATGCTGGAGCATGCAGGCGTGGACAAGAAAAGCGTGGAGCTGATCAACGTCAATTTTGCTCTGACACCCTCGCTCATCGGTGGTCAGGTCGATGCCACCATCGGGGGGTTTCGCAATTTTGAGCTGACGCAAATGCGGCTCGAAGGTCACGAAGGCCGCTCTTTCTTTCCCGAGGAGCATGGCGTTCCGGTTTATGACGAGTTGATCTTCATCACGCGACCGGAGCTGGTCAGCGACAACCGGCTCAAACGTTTCCTCGAGGCCGTCGAACAGGGCGCGATCTACGTCACCAACCATCCCGACGAGAGCTGGAAGCTGTTCACCCATGCTTACCCCGATCTCGACGACGAGCTGAACCGCCAGGCCTGGATCGACACGCTGCCGCGCTTCGCCAAACGGCCCTTCGCGCTCGACCGCGCACGTTATGCCCGGTTTGGCGCTTTCATGGCCGAGAGCGGGCTGATCGAGGCGGCACCTGCGGTGGAGGACATTGCGGTGGAACTACAATGAGCGTGGCCGTTAATTTTTCTGTTGAGATGCCGCGGTTGGCAGTCTCCATGCTTGAGCGCGTGCGCAAGCAGACTCCGCGCGTCCACTGCCTGATGAACACGGTGGCGCAGAAGCTGGTGGCGGATGGTTTGTCGGCGCTGGGCGCGATCCCGTCCATGACCTCGTCGTCGGACGAGGTGCAGGATTTCGCGCGCAAGGCCGACGCCTTGGTCGTCAATCTCGGCACGCTCGACAAACAGCGCCGCGAGGCCATCGGCCTTGCGGTGGATATAGCTACCGCACGCGGAATTCCATGGCTGCTCGATCCGGCCCATTGCGATTACTCGCTGCTACGCGCCCGTTTCGCGCAAGACCTGCTGAAACGCCAGCCAGCGGTGCTGCGCGCCAACGCTGCCGAATATGCGTTGTTGACCGTGCCGGAGCACCTCGTTGCGGTCGAGACCGGCGTCGTCGATCGCATCAGCTTTGCCGGACGAACGGTGTCGGTCGCCAATGGCGATCCGCTGATAGCCAAGGTGACGGGCACCGGTTGTCTGTCCGGCGCGGTAATCGCGGCCTTCCTCGCGGTTGACGACGATCCCCATATGGCGACCGCAGCCGCAATGCTGGCGCTTGGCGTGGCGGCGGAAAAGGCGGCCCTGCGCGCGAGCGGGCCGGGCAGTTTCGAGCCGGCTTTGCTCGATGCGCTCGCCGCACTCGAAGGTGGGGAGATCCTGGAAAGAGCAAAGGTGACGTGATGAGCAAAGTTGACTACAGGCTGAACGCGATCGTGGACGGCAGCTTGCGGGGCATCGGCGATCTGGCCGAACTCGCCGCGATTGCTGCCGGGAACGGCGCGACGATCGTCCAATACCGCGACAAGGATGCGTCGACGCGGATCATGGTCGAGCGTGCGGCCGCGATCCGGGCCGCGCTTGCCGGCAGCGGTGTGCCACTCGTCGTCAACGACCGTATCGACGTCGCGCTGGCAGCTTGTGCCGAAGGCGTGCATCTCGGCCGCGATGACATGGATGTGACGACGGCGCGCCGTCTGCTCGGCCCGGATGCGATCATCGGCGTGACCGTCAAGAACGCGGCGGATGCCGACATGGCGAGCGATTCGCCGGTGGACTATGCCTGCATCGGCGGCGTGTTCGAGACTTTATCAAAGCGGAATCCGGACGCGCCTGTCGGCATCGAAGGCTTTGCAGTGCTGTGCAAGCGGATCGGCGCGGCAAGGCCGGACCTGCCGGTCGGCGCCATAGCAGGCATCGATGCCGGCCGGGCTCGCGAAGTAGTGACGGTCGGCGCGATGGGCGTCGCCGTCATCTCGGCCATTTTTAGGGCGGTCGATATCGCGATGGCAACGCGCGATCTGCGCCGGGCGGTGGATGAGGCGCTGAAGGGGCGTTCATCATGAGCGCCATCGCCCTGACCATCGCAGGCTCCGACAGCGGCGGCGGCGCTGGCATCCAGGCTGACCTGAAGACGTTTTCGGCGCTGGGGGTGTTCGGCGCCAGCGTAATCACGGCAGTTACCGCGCAGAACACGATGGGCGTGCGAGCCGTGGAAGATATATCGCCCATGATGATAGCCGCGCAGATCGACGCGGTATTCGACGACATTGCCGTCGGCGCAACCAAGATCGGGATGGTCTCGCGCCCCGAGACGATCGCCGTCATCGCCGAGCGGTTGCGCCACTATGGCGTACGGCCGGTGCTCGATCCGGTTATGGTCGCGACATCGGGCGACCGCCTGCTTCAGCCCAACGCCATCGACGCGCTTCGGACGCAATTGCTGCCGCTCGCCGCGCTCGTGACGCCCAATCTGCACGAGGCCGCACTGCTATCCGGGACACCAATTGCCGAGAATGAAGCGGCGATGACGGCGCAGGCCGAGGCAATCGTCAAGGCCGGTGCACAAGCCGTGCTCGTCAAGGGTGGCCATCGCGACGGATCGCACAGCACCGACATCCTGTTCGACGGCCGCGCCTTTATCCGCTTTTCCAAGCCTCGCATCCAGACCCGCAATACCCACGGTACCGGCTGCACGTTGGCAGCGGCCATCGCGGCCGAACTTGCACGCGGCCTGGCGCTGCCAGAGGCGGTCGGCGAGGCGAAGGATTATCTCCAGGGAGCCCTGGAAGCCGCCTCGACCCTCTTCATCGGCAAGGGCAGCGGACCGGTCCATCATTTCCATCATTGGTGGCCCGCCTGATGGGGATAGCCACGACCTTCACGCAGTGGCCGGAGCGGATGCTTGGCACGGCCGGTGCGAAGGCTGCGCTGCAGGTGCGCAGAACTTCCGCGCTCCGGGGGGCTGGATGACCGCATGAGCCCAGTGGAGCAACCCACAACCTCCGTGTCGCGACCGGCACGCCTTGCCGCGCAACTTCTGCGCTCCGTGGAAGCGGCGCTCGGCGCGGTGGCGGCCGCCATCCT
Organism: Hoeflea sp. BRH_c9; assembly: GCA_000961635.1. GTDB lineage: Bacteria > Pseudomonadota > Alphaproteobacteria > Rhizobiales > Rhizobiaceae > Hoeflea. The sequence continues at coordinate 8,918 of LADQ01000245.1, forward strand.
TGCCGCCCTTCTCGCCGTTGTGCTGACGGCGG
>LADQ01000244.1 GCA_000961635.1 Hoeflea sp. BRH_c9
GCTTTCACCGCCAGCCACAGACCGGCGACGCCCGCCCCGGCGATCAACAGATCGGGAGCGGCTTGACCGCCCTGCGCCGCGCCGCTATCGGCAATACCCATGATCGACCCCCTTGAGCCGGATAGCGAGAACGCCCCACAGCCCAAGCCGCTCTCCTGGCTGGAGGGCGATATGCCCTATTCGGAGGAATTTGGCGACTTCTATTATTCCCGCGCGGATGGCCGGGCCGAATGCCGCCATGTCTTTCTTGCCGGAAACGGCCTGCCGCAGCGTTTTGCTGACAAGCAGCCGTTCGTCATCGGTGAACTCGGCTTTGGCACCGGTCTCAATTTCATCGAGACCTGGTCGATGTGGGAAGAAGCCGCGCCGGAATCCGCACGGCTCGAGTTTCATTCATTCGAATTGAGGCCGCTCCGGCGGGACGACATGCGCCGCGCTCTTTCCGCCTGGCCGGATCTGGACGGCAAGACCGCGCAGCTTGTCTCCGCCTGGCCCGAGCAGCCGGAAGGCGACGTCCGGGCGGAGTTTGCGGCTGGCGGGAGAACCTTGAGCCTGCACGTCCACATTGGTTCGGCGCTGGAGCGGGTGCGCGCCGCCGGGATCTCAGCGGACGCCTGGTATCTCGATGGCTTCGCGCCGTCGCGCAATCCGGACATGTGGTCTGAGGAATTGCTCGGCACTGTCGCCGACCGGACGGCAGAGGGCGGAACATTCGCCACCTATTCGGCGGCCGGATGGGTGCGGCGGAATTTGCAGGCGGCAGGCTTCGTGGTGGAGAAACGTCCCGGACACGGCAGCAAGCGCGACATGAGCGCCGGCTATCTCGCCAGTCGTGTACTCAGCCCCGGTTGATCCGCGCTGCGATGTCGGCGGGCAGCCACTCACGTATCTTGGCTTCGAGCTTCTCCGGGCTGATCGGCTTGGACATGTAATCGTCCATGCCCGCCTCCATGCAGCGCTCCTTGTCACCGGTCAGGGCATGGGCGGTCACGCCGATGACCGGCGTGTGACCAAGCCCGGGGTCATCGGCTTCCGCCTGGCGAATGGCCTGGGTCGCCTGATGCCCGTTCATGACCGGCATGGACACATCCATCAGGATCAGCGCGGGACGCAGGTTTTTCCACATTTCGAAGGCGCTGCCGCCATTGTTGGCGATCTTGTAGCGCACGCCAAGCCCGTCCAGGATCTGCGTGAACACAATCTGATTGACTTCATTGTCCTCGGCGACGAGCAGGTCAAGGCTGCCGCGAGGCGAAGCCGGGTCCGGCGTCTGGCTGTTGCTGCCGGGAGAAGCGGATTGATCAACCAGCTTCGGCCCGGCTCGCTTTGCCGGCGGAACAAGCGTTGCCTTGCCCGGGATCTGGACGGGCCGAGGAAGCCCCAATTCGCCCGCGGGCTGCGCAGCGTTTTGAAGAACCTCGACTATTGTTTCCAGAAGCAAGGAGGAACGAGCAGGTTTCATCAATGTCGATTGCACCATGCCATTTCGAATGTCCGCTTCAGCCGACTTGATATCCATTGAAGTCAGCATGATGATCGACGGCCTATCGGGGCCATGGGCCTTTCGAATGGCGCGCGCCGTCATCACCCCATCCATCTCCGGCATGTGATAGTCGAGGATGATCGCATCGACCGGCACGTCGAAACGAACCGCCGCATCGAGCACATCAAGGCCTTCCTGACCGGACACCGCGGCGCAAGCGTCAAATCCCCAGGCATCGAGTTGCTCCTTGAGAATCGCACGATTGACGGCATTGTCGTCAATGACGAGAATCCTGGCTCCGGAGACGTCAATGGGCGCACTGCGGACCGGCGCCGCGTCGCGATCAAGCTGCAAGCGGATTTCAACAGTGAACACCGAGCCTTCGCCCTCCGTGCTTTCCGCCCGGACCTGGCCATTCATCAAGGCCACCAGCCGCGAGGTGATCGCCAGCCCGAGGCCTGTTCCCTCGTGACGTCGCGTTGATGAGGCATCCACCTGGGAGAACTTGTCGAACACCGCCTCGAGCTTTTCCTGCGGAATGCCGATCCCGGTGTCTTTCACCTGCAGTTTGAGATCAATCCTGTCGGCGCCAATGGGCGACCCGGTCAGTTCAATCAGAACGTGGCCGGTTTCGGTGAACTTGATGGCATTGCCGACCAGGTTGGTGATGATCTGGCGCATCCGGCCCATGTCGCCGACAACGCGCGCCGGAAGCTCGGGATCGATGCGCACAATCAGCTCGATGTCCTTGTCGGCGGCACGGCTTGAAATCAGGGTCGCGACATCCTCGACCGTTTCGCGCAAGTCAAATGACGACTCATCGAGCACCAATTGTCCCGCGTCGATTTTCGAGAAGTCCAGAATGTCATTGATGATGGTCAGCAATGCGTTGCCGGATTTGACGATGATGTCGGTGAAGGTGCGCTGGCGGGTATCGAGTTCCGATCGCGACAGCAGTTCCGCCATTCCGAGAACGCCATTCATCGGGGTCCGGATTTCATGGCTCATGTTCGCCAGGAATTCAGACTTCGCGCGATCAGCGATCTTGGCCTTTTCCAGCAGTTCCTTGAGCTCCGCCTCACGCATCCTTGCTTCGGTGACATCTGTGTAGGTGACGATCATCCTGGAGTTTGTGGTCGGCTTGGCGTCAATCCTGAGCCAGCGACCATTGCTCCCCTGGCGTTCCATCGAATGCGCTTCGTTGTTTTTGTGGCTCTCCATGATGCTGGCGCGCACTGCCGCGGCGTCTTTGTCCGATTCGTAGCTACCGCGTTCCTGACAGTAGGCCAGATAGCCTTCCAGGGGTTTGCCGGGTTCAACCACCTCGGCGGGCACATCAATCATTTTCATGAAAGTGTCATTGCAGAACTCAATTCTGCCGCTGCGGGTGACCAGCAGACCCTGCGCCATGGCGCCGGCGGCGCCGCTGAGCAATTCGCTGGCGTGCTCAATCTCTGTCCGGGCCAGATCAAGCTCATGCTCACGCTGCTTGAGCTCGGTGATGTCAAAATACGACACCATCCGCTTGCCTTCTGACAAGGCCCGAACCGAATAGATGACTGTCCTGCCGTCCCCGCGCTTGAATTCCCGCGGTTCGACATATCCCCGGCGGATTTCTTCAAGCCTGGTTTCGACATAAGCGTCAAAATCCTCGTCAGCCACGCCATAAACGCCATTGTGACGATTAACGTCGATGAGTTCCCTGAAAGGCGCGCCGATATAGGAATCTTTCGCCTTGATTCTCCAGATCCTGAAAAACGCGTCGTTGACCAACTCGATCTTGTCAGTCTTATCAACGACGACCACGCCCATATGCATGGCGTCGATGACGTTTTCGAGATCCGAGCGGTTAAGTTCCGCCAGCCGGCGGGATTCGAAGAGTTCTTCCTCCCGGCGCTTTATTTCGCTGACATCGAGCGTCGTGCCGAGCAGATGCCGCCGTCCGGTCGGATCCGTCATTCTCACTTTCCGGTCGATCAGCTTGAGCGGCTCGCCATTGGCCTTGGTGAGCTCCACCTTGCGCTCGACAATCTCCCGCCCGCTCATGACCTCGGTGTCGACATCCCGCAAAGCCTGGCCTTGTTCCCCGAACAGGGCGAAGTCGTCACTACCGATCACTTCGGCCGCGGACAGGCCGGTCAAATCACCATGGGCGCGATTGACATAGGTGTAGCGGTAGTTCTCGTCCTTCACAAAGCTGGAAACCGGCATTTCATCCAGCATTGCGCGGAACAGTTCGTTTTCCGAAACCTTGGCCTCCAGGGCGAATTCACGCAGCTTGAGTTCGGTCACGTCCATTCGCATTCCCAGCACGTAGCCGTCGTCAAGCGCCCGGTTGACAATGCGAAGCCATCGGCCGTTCTTGAGTTGCTCGACAGTGGCATTGCCGAAATCACGATGAGCGGCAATCCGCTTTTCAATCCACGCCTGGCGAGCCGCGGGATCTGCTGTCTCACTGATGGTGCAGGTGACTTCCAGTACCGACCGCAACGTCTTGCCGACCTGCAGCATGTATTCCGGAGCCGTTATCGAATCCATCGCGGGATTGACGTAAAGCAGCACATCCTGCGGATCAAACAGCACAATGCCGATGTCCATGCGGTCGAAAATTTCGTTGAAACGGTTCAACAGCGAGTTGTCGTTGACAGCTTCGCCGGCATCAATGGCATGGCGGTCCGGATGGAGCATCTGCCCATCGGCCGAACCTTCGACGCTGTCCGGCGCCACCCAGCGCAATAGTCCGCCATCGGGCAATGGTGTTTCCTGCCACCGACCCGGGACGAATTCACGATGCCGGCTTTCGGCGATGGTTCTTCCGTCCGGAGCGAACACGGCAATCGGGTAACTTGCCGCTTCGATTGCCGCTCGCAGCAACTTGTGGTCACCGCGCAGTGCTGCTTCGGGATCCTGGGATGTCTGCGGTTTGTGCGAAGCAAGCTCCAGCTCCGGCTCGCGCCTCTGCCCGGTTTCGAACCGAACCCCGGCAATCGGCTCGAAATGCCCGACGATGAATGTCTTTCCGCTGGTCTGCCGCTGCCGGTGAATACGGATCCGGTAACGGCCCCCCTTCAAGGGATGCGCGAACAAGGCCACCTGATCCTTGCCGAAGACGAGGCTGCGGCGCTCCTTCTCGTCGCGATCATTCTGCTCAACGGAATCAAAATGGTGGTGGCTCTTTTGGCCGATGAGCGACGCCGGCTGGCAATCCCAAAGTTCGCCATAGGCCGCGTTGACCGTGACATAGCGGAGTTCGGAATCCTTGATGAAGGCAGGATTGGGGTCACGCTTGACCTGGTCGCATGCCATGGCCAGCGCCTCATCGCCCCCGATGTTGTCGACTTCTCCCACTCGGCCGTCCCCGTTCATACAAATTCCGGCTGTTTTACCGCCCGTTACATTGCACGGCTGCCTTGAAGAAAGGGTTAACCATGATTTGCGGGCATCCTTCGCCGGCGTCAATTTGCCGGCCATTCGGGTCCGCGCCGGAAAGTGGAAACCCGCATCCCGGAACGGCTTGCAGGAACGAGCGGTCCGGATTAGCGTCGGGTTAATCGATGCCCGCGACCGATCAATTCCGATCAGGCGGCAGGCGATCCCGAACATGACGGAGCCAGGTCCAAATGAGCAGCATCGACGATATCGTGCCCGCGGCCATCGAGAACACGGCCGGCGCGCCGGAGCGGCGCAGACGTGTCGGCGGCGGACGTGGCGGGGAACGGGGCAAAGGCAGGAAAACCCCGGTGACCTTGCGATACCGGTCAATCCTCAACACCCAGGATCCGTCGCTGATCCTGTCGGAAGAGGGGCTGGAAGCCATTCATGAAGCCTCGCTCACCGTGCTCGAGCAGATCGGCATGGACTTCATGCTCGCCGAGGCCCGAGACCGGCTCAAGGCCGCGGGCGCGGACATAAAATCCGGCAGCGAACGGGTACGGCTCGACCGCGGCCTGATCATGGATCTGGTTGGCCAGGCGCCGGGGCCTTTCACGCTGCATGCCCGCAATCCCGACCGCAACATCGCCATTGGCGGGCGCAATATCGCCTTCGCCCAGGTCGCCTCGGCGCCCTATTGCTCCGATCGCGACAGTGGCCGCAGAACCGGCACCCAGGCAGACTTCCGCAATCTGGTGAAGCTGGCGCAGTCCTTCGACATCATTCACATGAACGGCGGCTATCCGGTCGAACCGACCGATCTGCACGCTTCGGTCCGCCATCTCGATTGCCTGTCGGACATGATCAAGCTCACCGACAAGCCGTTCCATGCCTATTCGCTGGGCCGCGAGCGCAATCTGGATGCGCTGGAGATCGTGCGCATCGGCCGCGGCCTGACCGCCGAACAACTGGAAGCCGAACCTTCGCTGTTCACCATCATCAACGCCTCCTCGCCGCTGCGCTACGATGCGCCGATGCTGCAGGGCATTATCGAGATGTCGGCCCGCAACCAGGTGGTGGTGATCACGCCGTTCACCCTGGCCGGCGCGATGGCGCCGGTCACCATCGCCGGCGCCCTGGTGCAGCAGAACGCCGAGGCGCTGGCCGGCATCGCCTTCACCCAACTGGTCCGCCCCGGCTCGCCGGTGGTCTATGGCGGATTTACCTCCAATGTCGACATGAAATCGGGCGCGCCCGCCTTTGGAACGCCCGAATACATGAAGGCGGTGATCGCCGGCGGGCAGTTGGCGCGGCGCTACGGGATTCCCTACCGCACCTCCAATACCTGCGCCGCCAACACGCTGGATGCGCAGTCAGCTTACGAATCGATGATGTCGCTCTGGGCGGTGGTCCAGGGCGGCGGCAATTTCATCATGCATGCGGCCGGATGGATGGAAGGCGGCCTGACCGCGTCGTTCGAAAAATTCATCCTTGATGTCGACATGCTGCAGATGGTGGCCGAATTCCTGGCGCCGCTCGACACCAGCCCAGATGCGCTGGCGATGGACGCCATCGCCGAGGTCGGACCCGGCGGCCACTATTTTGGCACGGCGCACACACTGTCGCGCTACGAAACGGCTTTCTACTCTCCGATCCTGTCAGACTGGCGCAACTTCGAGAGCTGGAGCCTCGCCGGTCAGCCGACCACCTATGACCACGCCAACCGGGTGTGGAAAGAGACACTGGCGAATTACGAAGCGCCGCCGCTGGATGAGGCAATTGAAGAGGAACTCGACGCCTTCGTGACCCGGCGCAAGACCGAGGGCGGCGTGCCGACGGATTTCTGATCAGGCAGGGTCGGCGATCATCTTGACCGAGGCAAGACCGACGCCGCCGGGAAAATCGACGGTGAAATGCTCGATGACGCGAAACCCGAGGCGTTCATAAAACGGCACCGCCGGCAATGAAGACCAGGCCTCCATCCGGGTAAGGCCTTCTTGCCGCGCCTGCGCCAGGCAGGCATTATAGAGCGCGCTGCCGACGCCCTTGCGCAGATGATCGGGGTGAACGGCGAAATGGCGGACATGACCAAGCCCCGGAGTGATACCGCCTGACTTGCCGGGCGCCGCGATGCTCCATCCTCCGCAGCCCGCGCACCGGCCATCCGATAGCGCCAGAAAGAACCGGCCGGACTCCAGAAGCCGCGGGTTCGCCTGCGTGACCAGCGGCAGCAGCGCGGCGAGATCGGACTCCGCATAATGGCCCTGCCAGAGGCGGCTGTAGCTCGCGGTCAACACCTCAGTCACCTCAGCCGCATCGGCCGGCGTCGCCAGCCTGACCTTCACCCCGGATTCCTGCATGCCACCCTCCCCGGACCACGAACAACCGCAACTCTACTAGACCACAGACCCTGCAGCGCCGCGCATCCAATTGGATGCGCAAAGGTCGCTGTAGCGCTTTAAAATATGCATGTACGTTATCACCCAAATGAATGCATTTGGGTGCGACATGCATTAGACGATGACGGGCGTCTTGCGGTTGGTCAACCATACGCCGACGACCACAATCAGCGTGCCCAGAATCATCGGGACGGTCAAAGCCTCGCCAAAAAACAGCCAGCTTTCGATCGCAACGGCAGGCGAGACCAGATAGGTCAGCGAGGCGGCGCGGGAGACCTGGCCGCGGCGGATCAGATAGAGCAGCAGCATGATCGACACCAGCGACAGGCCCAGCACCGACCAGCCCATGGCCAGGGCAAACTCCAGGTTCCAATCAATGCTCAGGGGCTCGATCCACAGCGCCAACGGCATCACCACCAGAAATCCACCGACATATTGCAGCGCCGCGATGGCGCGCAGATCACCGGTCTGCAGGTATCGTTTCTGGTAGATGGTGCCGAGCGCCACCGACGCCATGGCCACGACATTGATCAGCAAGGGAATTACGGCCGTCTTCAGCAGGGCGGTGTCGAGTGCGAGTAGGCCCGGCAGGATGGCGAGGCTCAGACCGGCAAGACCGAGCAGGATGCCAAGCCGTTGAGGCCCGGTCAGGCGTTCGCCGACCAGGAAGGGGGCGGCAAGCGCCGTCAGCAACGGCTGCAGCGCCGCGATGAGGCCGGAAACTGACGCCGGAACGCCCTGGTCGATCGCCCACCAGACCCCGCCAAGATAAATGCCGTGCAGAAACACGCCCGAGACCACCGCATGGGTCCAGCCGGCGCGCGTCGTTGGCCAGGCTGCACGGCTTAAAAGCGTGATGATGAAAAACAAGGCTGCGGCGAACGTGAAACGCAGGCTCAGGAAGGTCAGCGGATCCGCGTAAGGGCTTGCATATTTGGCCACGATCCATCCCGTCGACCAAAGCAGCACAAACAGGGCCGGAGCAATGCGATCGAGCGTCATGAAAGGGAACCTGATTGACTGGGCGCCGGTGATGTCAGCCCGGTTCAGGCAGGGCGCAGGGGAGCGTTAGCCTCGGTCCCGGTGAATGGCAAGCCTGATGTCACAAGCAGCCCGGATCAACCGGCAATGCCGCGCCGGATTGCGGCCCGATAGCCACAATGTCCGGAAAAATGCGTTTCGCGCGGCAATGGCGAGAAACCCTGCACGGTTCTTGCTTTCTCTAACCTGATACGATCTTATACCCTCAATAGGGGAGCGCCAAACACGTGCCTTTCGATGAAATGCTGACGACGGACAACCTTCCACGAGCACCTTACCAAGGGTACTTCAACTGGCATTCGGAGCAAAATCCGTCTGATCTGATCAAGAAATCCCGAGACGCGGAAAACATCTTCCGCAAGACCGGCATCACCTTTGCCGTTTACGGCAAGGAAGATTCCGCAGAGCGGCTGATTCCGTTCGATATCGTGCCACGCATCATCTCCGGATCGGAATGGCGAAAGCTGGCGCAGGGGATCGAGCAGCGGGTGATGGCGCTGAACGCCTTTCTTGACGATATCTACCACAAGCAGGAAATCATCAGGGCCGGCCGCATACCGCGCGCGCTGATTGAAAAGAACGATGCCTTCCTGCCCGAAATGATCGGCATGCGCCCGCCGGGCGGTGTCTACACCCACATTATCGGAACCGACATCGTGCGGACTGGCGAGGGCCAGTTCTATGTGCTGGAAGACAATGCAAGAACACCTTCGGGCGTCTCCTACATGCTCGAAAACCGCGAAACCATGATGCAGATGTTTCCCGAGCTATTCCATCTCAACAGGGTGCGGCCGGTTGAAAACTATCCGAAATTGCTGCGCCAGAGCCTGGCCGCCGTGGCGCCGCCAGGATGCACCGGCAAGCCGCGGATTGCGGTGCTGACGCCGGGCATTTTCAATTCAGCTTTCTATGAGCACGCCTACCTCGCCGACCAGATGGGCGTCGAACTGGTCGAAGGCTCGGACCTGCGCGTCATCAACGGCAAGGTGGCGATGCGGACGACCCGCGGTTACGAAGCCATCGACGTTCTCTATCGCCGGGTCGATGATGATTATCTCGATCCGCTGTCTTTCCGTCCGGATTCGACGCTTGGCGTGCCTGGCATCATGGACGTCTACCGCGCCGGCAACATCACCATCGCCAATGCGCCCGGCACCGGCATCGCCGACGACAAGGCTATCTATTCCTACATGCCCGATATCGTCGAGTTCTACACCGGCCGCAAGCCGCTGCTGGAAAATGTGCCGACCTATCGTTGCTCCGAACCCGACACGCTGAAATATGTGCTGGAAAACCTCGCCGAACTGGTGGTCAAGGAAGTCCACGGATCGGGCGGATACGGCATGTTGGTGGGCCCCGCCGCGAGCAAGCGCGAACGCACCGAATTCGCTGAAAAACTCAAGGCCCGGCCCGGCAATTATATCGCCCAGCCGACCTTGGCTCTCTCCACGGTTCCAATCCTGGTCAAGAAGGGGCTGGCGCCGCGGCACGTCGACCTCAGGCCCTTCGTGCTGGTGTCCAACAAGGTCCAGATCATTCCCGGCGGCCTCACCCGGGTGGCGCTGAAGGAAGGCTCGCTGGTGGTCAATTCCAGCCAGGGAGGCGGCACCAAGGACACTTGGGTGCTGGAGGACTGAACATGCTGGGAAGAACCGCAAACGGCCTGTTCTGGATGTCGCGCTATATCGAGCGTGCTGAAAACACCGCGCGGCTGATCGATGCCGGGCTGAGGATGTCACTGACCCGGATGGATGGCCAGGAAGAAGACTGGGAATCGGTGCTGCGCAGCTCCGGTGTGTTCAACGGCTACCGTGCGACCAATGAGGAAGTCACCAGCGCCGACGCCGTCAACTACCTGCTGCGCGACAAGAGCAACCCGTCAAGCGTGCTGTCCACCATCGAGGCCGCCCGCAACAACGGCCGGATGGTGCGCACGGCGTTGACGCGGGATGCCTGGGAAGCCACCAATGAATGCTATCTGGACATCAAGTCACAGCTTTCGCGACGCATAGCGCGGGCGGACATGCCGGAGATCATCAACACTATCAAGCAACGCACCGGGCTGATCCGCGGCACCTATCACGGCACCATGCTGCGCAACGAACTCTACAATTTCTCAAGCCTCGGGACCTTCATCGAGCGCGCCGACAACACCGCGCGAATCCTTGACGTCAAATATTACGTGCTGCTGCCGGCGGCCTCCTATGTCGGATCCTCGCTCGACAATGTGCAATGGGAATCGATCCTGAGATCCGTTTCGGCGCACCGGTCCTACGGCTGGGTCTATGATGGGGAGTATACGCCTTCCAACATCGCCGATTTCCTGATCCTCAACGGCCGCATGCCACGCTCGCTGGCCTATTGCTACGACAAGATCAACACCAACCTGTCCTACATCGAACGGGAATACCGCAAGCGGGATTCCTGCCATGAGACGGCGGCGGCCACATTGGGGATGCTGCGGGAACGCGAAATCCAGTCCGTCATGGACAGCGGACTGCACGAATTTCTCCAGGGTTTCATCAGCCAGAACAGCCGGGTTGCTGCCGAGATCGCCGAAGCCTACCGGTTCTACCAGGACTGATTCCATGCTGCTTAAAATCTCCCACGTGACTGAGTATGCCTATGCGAATCCGGTTCGGTACGCCTTGCAGCGTCTCAGACTGACCCCGCAGGACAGTCCGTTGCAGACCGTCAACTCCTGGTCGATGGAGGTCGAGGGCGGGGCAGTCGAAGCCCGTTACATTGATCATTTCGGCAATGTGGTGGAACTGGTGAGCGCAAGCCGCGACACCGAAGCCATTCGGGTGGTGGCGACCGGCGTGGTGGAAACCTTTGACAAGATCGGCGTGTCGGGACCGCATCGCGGCTATATGCCGCTTTGGCTCTATCAACGGGAGTCAGCCCTGACCAAACCGGGCAAATTGATCCGGGAACTGGCGCGCGGCATCGACAAGGGTGAACCGCTCGATCAACTGCATAATCTGAAAACGGCTCTGCATCAGGCGATGGCCTATGTTCCGGGCGCAACCGGAACCCAAACCGTTGCCGAAGACGCGCTTGCGGCGGGCCAGGGCGTTTGCCAGGATCACGCGCAGGCCTTCGCCGCCGCGGCCCGGGTGATGGGCTATCCGGCGCGCTACGTCTCGGGCTATCTGATGATGGAAGAGACGCCGGATCAGGCGGCCAGTCATGCCTGGGCCGAAGCCCATGTCGAGGGCCTGGGCTGGGTCGGCTTCGATCCCGCCAACGACATGTCGCCCGATGACCGCTACGTCCACCTGGCTTACGGTCTTGACTACAAGGATGCGGCGCCGATTTCCGGTATCCGCACCGGAACCGGTGAAGAACAGCTTGCAGTCCACATAACAGTGGAGCAATAAGTCTCCGTCAGCATATTTGGAGGCGGATTCGCACATTATGACCTACTGCGTCGGACTTCGCCTCAACAAAGGCCTCGTTTTTATGTCCGACACGCGCACGAATGCGGGCGTCGACAATGTTTCAACATTTCGCAAGATGTACACGTGGTGCAAGCCCGGCGACCGGCTGATCACGCTGTTGTCGGCTGGAAACCTGGCGACGACGCAGACCGTGATCAGCGTGCTCGAGGAGCACACAAAAGCCGCCAACGACCGGCATCCGGACATTATGGATTCGCCATCGATGTTTGAAGTGGCGCGCCTGGTCGGAGAGACGGTGCGCGAGGTCATCAAGACCGCGACTGATGGCGGACTTCAAAGTGAATCCACCTTCAGCGCCACATTCATTCTGGGAGGACAAGTCGCGGGCGGCGCGATGCGGATGTTCCTGATCTACCCGGAAGGCAATTTCATCGAGGCGACGCAGGACAATCCGTTCTTCCAGATCGGCGAACACAAATACGGCAAGCCGATCCTGGTCCGCGCCTATGATCCGGACATGAGCTTCGAAATGGCGACGAAGCTGCTTTATGTCTCGTTTGATTCGACGCTGAAATCCAATCTCTCGGTGGGCCTGCCGCTGGATCTGCAGTATTACGAAGTCGACAGCCTGACCAAGGGCTATGAAAAACGGATCCAGGCCAGCGACCCCTATTTCCGCAAGATCTCCGACGGCTGGTCGGATGCGCTGCGCTCGGCGTTCAACAGCCTGCCGGATTTCGAACGGGACTGAGCCGCAAACGACTGCGTTATTGCGCCGCCGTGGCGACGCGCAATCCTCCAGCCTCTTCAATGAACGCCACCACCTCCGCCACGCCCGCGCCACGGCGCATGTCAGCAAACAGATGCGGCCGGCCCTTGCGGCCCGCCGCGGCGTCGCGTTCCATCACCGCAAGATCCGCCCCAACGTGAGGAGCAAGATCCATCTTGTTGATCACCAGAAGGTCCGACCGGGTGATCGCCGGCCCGCCCTTGCGCGGGATCTCCTCGCCCTGGCACACGGAAATCACGTAGATGGTCAGATCGGCGAGATCAGGTGAAAACGTGGCGGCCAGATTGTCGCCGCCGGATTCAATGAAGATGATGTCGAGATCAGGATGACGCTCGTTGAGTGCATCGATGGCGCGCAGATTGAGCGACGCATCCTCGCGGATCGCCGTATGCGGGCATCCGCCGGTTTCGACGCCGATGACCCGGTCGGACGGCAAGGCCTGCATCCGCACCAATGCCTCCGCATCCTCGCGCGTGTAGATGTCATTGGTGATGACGCCGATGGAATAGGCATCGCGCATCGCCTTGCAGAGCTTGTCGGTCAGCGCGGTCTTGCCGGAGCCGACCGGCCCGCCGATGCCGACGCGCAAGGGGCCATTGGATGAGGTCATGACAGGAACAACCGTGGTTGAAGGGTTTCGTGGTTCATCGCGGCAATATCGGCGATGAAGGCGGCGCCGCCAAGATCATCCAGGGTCGCACTGGCCGCGCGTCCGGCGGTCCGCGCGATCACCGCCTCAAGGCTGGCGAGCGCATGGGCCGCACCTTCCTGACCGGCAACCGACAGCCGGATTGCGCATTGCAGCTGGTTGGAGACGAAGGCGTGCAGATAGGCGCTGACGGTCAATCGCGGATCGATCCGCTCGAGCCCGGCCGCCATGCCGACCGCCACCGGCAGCGGAGTCTCCCTGCCCGGCAATCGATCCGGCTCGACCCAATGCGACACCGCCGCAAGGAAGGATGTGCCCTGATTGACGGTCTCATTGAGACGTTCCTGCCCGATGCACAAGGCGAGGCAAAGCGCGGACAGCTCGGCAATGGCCGGTTCATCACCGCTGGAGCGATGCGTCTCGACCAGAATGACGGCGTCGTTCCACAGTGCGCCGTTTGTGATCTGCACGGTGATCCAATCAACGAGCGAGCGGAGATCGTCGACATGGCCGGCATGCACGGCTTGCTCAAGCCCGGCGGAATAGGCGAAGCCGCCGATCGGGAACACCGGCGAAAGCCAGCTCATCAGTTTGAGCAGCGACGCGCTCTCAGTCATGGCTGTGCCCGTGAGGATGGTCGTGGGAATGCCCGTGGGAATGATCGTGATCGTCATCATGGTGATGGCCGGCATGGGCGCCGCCATAAGCGCCGCCTTCGGGATCGAACGGCGCCTCGATGTCTTCAACCGAAGCGCCCAGGCCAACCAGCATCTTGCGGATTACATGATCGCGTCTGAGCCGGATCGTCCCGGCGGTGATTTCGGCGGCCAGATGGCGATTGCCGATCTGCCAGGCCAGCGACAGCAAATGGCGGGCGTCCCTGCCCTTCACCTCCATCAGCGCTTCGGGTTCGGCGCGCACCTCGATGACGCGGCCATCATCGAGCACCAGCCCGTCGCCATGGCGCAACAGCCGCGCCTGCGGCAGATCGAGCAGGAAGGCGATGGTGGCGCCATTGTCCAGCCGGTCGGAGACCATCCGCATCCGGCGGCGATGCCGCGCGGTTTCATCCAGCGTGATGGTGGCGACGGACGTGTCGAAATCCCGTGTGACTGAGGTGGCCGCCGGCAATGTCATCCGTACTCCTATCCCAACAGCATTTTTTCGATGTCATGCACCGGATGGCCGGTGAGATCCTTGGTTATTTCCGCGGTAATCCGGCCAGACACGGCTTTTGTCAGGGACTTGCGCAACTCGCCCAACACCACCGGCGGGGCGACAATGACCAGCTGTTCGAAACGGCCGGCCTGGGCATTCTTGTCCAGCACCGCCGCAATCTCATGGGCGAATTCATGCTTGGCCAGCCGATGCCAGTCGGTCTCCTGCACGGCGCTGCGGTGAGCGCTGCCCATGCCGTCGGACAAGCGCCCCGGGCGGTCCACGCCTTGCGCCGCGGTTTTCGGATTTTCCTGCTCAAAGGCATTGAACACCTGCAGCGCCGGCTTGTCGGGCGTGCCGGCATTTTCCAGAAACAGCGCTTTGGCGCCATCGGCAACCACGACCCAGCCTTTGTTCTTCAACCTGATACCGGACATTGAATCCTCCGTTTTGATTTGTTGGAAGGCCATATAAGCGCATCTTGCCGCAAACCGATTTGACAGGGATCAATAGCTGGCAAACCGGTCAAAACAGGAAATACCGCTGCGCCATCGGCAGCACGGTCGCCGGCTCGCAGGTCAGCAACTCGCCATCGGCGCGGACTTCATAGGTTTCCGGATCGACCTCGATATGCGGAAGCGCGTCATTGAGCACCATCGAAGACTTGGAAATGCCGCCGCGGGTGTTTTCAACCGCCTCCATTTGCTTGGCGGTTCCGAGCTTGTGTGCCAGGCCATCCTCGATCGCCGCCTGACTGACAAAGGTCACCGACGAATTGGTCCGCGCCTTGCCGTAGGCGCCGAACATCATGCGGTAATGCACCGGCTGCGGCGTCGGGATCGAGGCGTTGGGGTCGCCCATGGGGGCGGCGGCGATCATGCCGCCCAAGAGCACCATGTCAGGCTTGACGCCGAAAAACGCCGGATTCCACATCACCAGATCCGCGCGCTTGCCCACTTCGATCGAGCCGATATGCCGGGAGATACCCTGGGCGATGGCCGGATTGATGGTGTATTTGGCGATGTAGCGGCGGACGCGGAAATTGTCGTTGTCGCCAGTCTCCTCGGGCAGACGCCCGCGCTGGCGCTTCATCTTGTCGGCGGTCTGCCAGGTGCGGATGATGACTTCGCCGACGCGGCCCATGGCCTGGCTGTCCGATGCGATGATCGAGAAGGCGCCGATGTCGTGCAGGATGTCTTCCGCCGCGATGGTTTCCTTGCGGATCCGGCTTTCGGCGAAGGCGATATCCTCGGGGATGGAGCTGTCCAGATGATGGCAGACCATCAGCATGTCGAGATGTTCGGCGATGGTGTTGACCGTGTAGGGCCGGGTCGGATTGGTCGAGGACGGGATGACGTTCTTCAGCCCGCAAACCTTGATGATGTCGGGCGCATGGCCGCCGCCGGCGCCTTCGGTGTGGAAGGCGTGGATGGTGCGGCCCCGGATGGCGTCGACGGTGCTTTCGACAAAGCCGCTCTCGTTGAGAGTGTCGGTGTGGATCATCACCTGGACGTCATATTGGTCGGCGACAGACAGGCAATTGTCGATGGCAGCCGGCGTGGTGCCCCAATCCTCATGCAATTTGAGCGCGCAGGCGCCGCCAAGGATCATTTCCTCCAACGCTCCCGGCAGCGAGGCGTTGCCCTTGCCGGCGAAGGCAAGATTCATCGGGAACGCGTCGGCGCTTTCGATCATCCGGGCGAGGTGCCAGGGTCCGGGGGTGCAGGTTGTCGCCAGCGTTCCATGCGCGGGCCCGGTGCCGCCGCCAAGCATGGTGGTCAGCCCGCTCATCAGCGCTTCCTCGATCTGCTGCGGGCAGATGAAATGAATATGGCTGTCGAAGCCGCCGGCGGTGAGGATCTTGCCCTCACCGGCAATAACCTCGGTGCCGGGGCCGATGATGATGTCGACGCCGGCTTGCGTGTCGGGATTGCCGGCCTTGCCTATGCCGGCGATGCGGCCGTCCTTCAACCCGATATCGGCCTTGTAGATGCCGGTGTGATCGACCGCCAGCGCATTGGTGATGACGGTGTCGACGGCGCCGTCGGCGCGGGTGACCTGGCTTTGCCCCATGCCGTCACGGATCACCTTGCCGCCGCCGAACTTGACCTCTTCGCCATAGGTGGTGAAATCCTTTTCCACCTCGATGAACAGCTCGGTGTCGGCAAGCCGCACCTTGTCGCCGGTGGTCGGACCATACATGGCGGCATAGGCGCGGCGCGGCAGTTTCGTCATCAGGTCATCCCCCGGATCTGTTGAATTGATACCATGTTGCCGCCACACAATCGCCCAGTGATGGCCTTGCGGGCGGCAGTCTGAAGCCACATTCGGGCGTTGTTCTGTTCGCGCCTTGCGCGATGCGGAAGGCCGACCCCGAACCTCCAACGAAGGGACCCATCATGAAAACCGGGATCATCCTCGCCGCAGCGCTCGCGCTGACCACCGCGCCGGCGCTTGCTCAAACCCAGCAACCCGCTCCCGCGCCCCAGGGCCAAACCCAGACCCAGGCGCAACAGCCGGCGGTCAAGACGGTCAGCGTCATCGACATCGCCGAGCTTCCGGCCCAATCGCAGGCGCAGGTCGCGCAGATTGAGGAAGAGCGCTCCGAACAGGACCTTGCGAATTTGCGACAGTCCATCGAAGCGTCGCCGGAGCTTCTCCAGGCGCTTGAACGGCAGGGCGCAACCCCCGCCGACGTGGTGGCTGCCAGCCTCAGCCAGACCGGCGACCTGACGATCGTCACCCGCAAGAAGAGTTGAACAACCGGCCTGTCCTGGCGATCGCCGGCCTGAAAAAACGAACGGGGGAACCAATTTCCTCCGTTTGGCTTTATAAAGAATGCCGGTCCCAGATTCGCCTCCATCCGAAAGGAACACCGAATGACGACGAACCGCACAATTTCCAGGACGTGGATTCATGGTCTTGCGGCCACGGCCTTCCTCGCCGTTTCGGTCCATAGCCTGCCGCTTGGCGCCCAGGGCGTCACCGATCAGGAGGCGGTCGACAGGATCGTCGGCTCGGAGGTTCACGAAGAAGAGGTGCGCACCGACTCCGGTGACGACCGGGTCATCATCGCAATCGAAAACCTGAGCGAAAACATCGACATCATCCGAAAGCTCACCACTCTCGACCGCGTCGACATCATCTACATGCCGGATTCGTCCCGGGCGGAGGGCGGGCCTCCGGCCAAGATCGCGACCAAGCTCACCGAACACAGTGAGACGGTCGACAATCTGCGACGCGAACTTGAAGGCAACGCCCTGCTTTATCACGCAATCAACTCCAAGAATGTCCTGATCCAGGACGTCCTCGCCATCGAATTCGACGGCGAGAAGAACCTGGTCATTTTTGCCGCCGCCAAACCAGCGCAATAGCCTTGGGAAATCCTGGCGGGCATCGGTGATCCTCGGTTCGTTCAAACTCTCACATGACTGACATGCAAGAGATGGGCCATTAGCGCATCTCAATCGCTCTTTTCAGCACTTCGATGCGTTCATTGGTCAGGCGCGCGAGGCAGAGACTGCCGACCATCGGCTGTGCGGTTCCTCCAAACACCTCATAGGCTTCGTAGTCGCATTGCGCGTCGCGGAACGTGATCCAGGCGCGCTGGGCCGTGCGCAGCGCCTCAAGAGTGGTGGGCACACCCATCGATTTGGCCTGCTCGGCGACATATTCGTCGCTTTGCCTGGCGGCGGCGACCACGTCCGGCCACAGCGCGTTGAGGTCCTTGTCGGCGTTTTCAAAGTCGAGATGGGCGCAATAGCTCATCTCCATCTGCGTTTGCGGGTCGATGCAATCGGGCAGATCCTCGCTGGAGGCCGGCGCCGACACCATCAATAGCGCCGTCAGCGCCACAGTACGGGCGGTCATGTTCATGGCGTTCCTTTTGTCCCATTGCCCCGGCGGACAAGCCGCGCCGTATCTTCGATTTTATTCCCCGGCGTGAACCTGCCCGCCCGCGGCAGCCATGGGCTCAGATCATCGCCATCACGCGCGCGGGCCCGCCGGTGCCGTTGCGGTGCTTGGGGGCGCCGACGAAAAGCGTGGCGCCGGTGGCGGGCAGTTGATCGAGATTGGCGAGGTTTTCGATACCAAAGCGGCCGCTCGGCAGCCATGAAAAATGAACGCCAAAATCGGCCGAATTGCCCGGATCGAGCGACAGCGTGTCGACCCCGATCGAGCCGGCGCCCATCTCGATCAGCAGATCGGTCGCCGCCTTGGAGAAGCCGGGAAAGGCGAAGTTTCCTTCGGCGTCATTGCGGTAGTCCGTTTGACCCATTTTGCTCTGCCAGCCGGAATTCATCGCCACGCAGGCGCCTTCAGGGATGGCGCCATGGGCGCTGGTGAAGGCTTCGATGTCCTCGGGTTCGACCATCGCATTGGGCTCGTCCGCCGCCTTGGCCTTGATATCGACAATGCACAAGGGGCAGATCAGGCTTTGCGGGTCGAGTTCCGCGACCGAGGTGCCATCCTTGGAAAAGTGCAGCGGCGCATCGATATGGGTGCCGGAATGCTCGAAAATCGTCAGTTCCCAGATCTGGTAGCCGGATTTATCGATATTGACATTCTCTTTGTAGAGGATGCCCGGCTTGCCATCAAAGGTCGGGAAATCACCATCCAGGACATAGGTGAGGTCGACCACCTTGCCGCTCGCCTGCGCCAGCGCCGGCCGGGCCGACACGGCGCC
>LADQ01000106.1 GCA_000961635.1 Hoeflea sp. BRH_c9
TGCGGGCGCTGTACCGGTCGATCGGACTGGGAGGGGATCTGGCGCCGGTGTTCGTCACCGCGACGCTGATCTGGCGCGCCGCATCGCGAAACCATTCCAGCATCGACACCGGCAGCGTGACCAGCGAACTGATGCGGCGCCACGCAGGCGACGCCGCGCGCGATCCGGCCGTTGCCTCGTTGCTGCGCCTGGTCGAAACGCTGCACATGAACTGGCTCCGCCAGTCTTCACGCGATTACGCCCATGCTCTGGCGGCCGAAGCCGCCTGAATTCAGGCGAAGGTCATCTCGTCGTGCAACTCCAGGCCAGCACTTTGCAGCCGCTGGTATGTTTTGAACAATTGTTTCTTGCCGCCCTTTCCGCATTGGCCCGGGTTCCGGCCCATGCACTTCCCCAACCGTTCGCTCCGATGGCAACAGAGCCGCACGCATTCTTGAACCAGATGGCGACCTGACAGTTCTTACTGCGCGACCGGCATTCCCTCATCGCCCGGGTTTCGGCGTCGCGGCGCGACCCCATGTCGAAGGAATAGCCGTAGGCGCCGGTCGTTTGTGAAAAGGCGATCGCGCCGAAATTGTCCGCAAGGGCAGCGCCGGCCGTCAAACCCAAAATTGCTGCCGCCAGTGTGGTTCGCTTGAGGAAGATAACAGCCTTTGGTTCCATGTCAGTTCTGCCTTCCCGTAGCGCTCCATGATTGCATGGAAAAATCCGGCAGGCGTTTTGGAGCGATCAGCGCCGACGCCCGCGGCTCCGACAATTTGACACAATCCCTATGAAATCATAGGGCTGGGAGCAGCTGGCGACGAAATTTTTCTCTGCGGCAGTCCCCCGTTCATATGTCCAGATTATCGACGAAGGCCGCGTGTTCCTGAATGAACCGGAACCGGGCGTCGGCCTTGGTTCCCATCAGATTGTCGACCGCTTCCTGGGTGGATTCTGGATCGGTCGCGTCGACCGCCACTTTCAACAGCGTCCGCTTGGACGGGTCCATGGTGGTCTCCTTGAGCTGCGAGGCCATCATTTCGCCCAGTCCCTTGAACCGGTTGATCTCGACCTTGCCGCGGCCAGAAAACTCCGTCTCCAGCAGTTCGACCCGGTGGGTGTCATCGCGGGCATAGAGCGATTTGGTCCCCTGGGTCAGCTTGTAGAGCGGCGGGACGGCCAGATAGAGATGGCCGTTGCGGATCAGCTCCGGCATTTCCTGATAGAAGAAGGTGATCAGCAGCGAGGCGATATGGGCGCCGTCGACATCGGCATCGGTCATGATGATGATGCGCTCGTAGCGAAGATCCTCCTCGCGGTATTTTGAGCGCGTGCCGGATCCAAGAGCCTGCACCAGATCGGCGATCTGCTGGTTGGCGCCCAGTTTCTCGCGGCCGGCGCTGGCGACATTGAGGATCTTGCCGCGCAACGGCAGGATCGCCTGATTGGCCCGGTTGCGCGCCTGCTTGGCCGAGCCGCCGGCGGAATCACCCTCGACGATGAACAATTCCGCGCCTTCGGCGGTGGTCTGGCTGCAATCGGACAATTTGCCCGGAAGCCGCAGCTTGCGCACCGCCGTTTTGCGGTTGACTTCCTTCTCCTTGCGCCGGCGCACCCGTTCGTCGGCGCGGTCGATCACCCACTCGAGCAGCTTGTCGGCTTCGCCCGGAGAATCGGCCAGAAAATGGTCGAACGGGTCGCGCAGCGCGTTTTCGACAATCCTCTGGGCTTCGACGGAGGCAAGCTTGTCCTTGGTCTGGCCGACGAATTCCGGCTCGCGGATGAACACCGACAGCATGCCGATGGACGAGATCATCACATCGTCGGTGGTGATCGCCGCGGCCCGCTTGTTGCCGGTCAGTTCCGCATAGGCCTTCAGCCCCTTGGTCAGCGCGATCCTGAGACCGGCCTCATGGGTGCCGCCATCAGGGGTCGGGATGGTGTTGCAATAGGAGCTGATCGACGAATCGCCGCCATACCAGGTGATCGCCCATTCCATCGAGCCATGGCCGCCGGAGCGCTCGGTCTTGCCCGCGAAAATGTCGCGGGTGACCCGGTGTTCCTTGCCAAGCGAGGCTTCAAGATAGTCCTTGAGGCCGCCGGGGAAGTGAAACACCGCCTTTTCCGGTGTTTCGGTGCCCTCGACCAGCGATGGCGCGCAGGACCAGCGGATCTCGACGCCGCCGAACAGATAGGCCTTGGAGCGGGCCATGCGGCAAAGCCGGCCCGGGTCGAAGCGCGCGCCGGCGCCAAAAATATCGGGATCAGGGTGAAACCGGACCCTGGTGCCGCGCCGGTTGTGAATGTCGCCGAGTTCTTCCAGCCCGCCTTGGGGGATGCCGCGGGAGAAGCGCTGCCGGTAGAGTTTCTTGTTACGGGCGATCTCGACCACAAGATCATCGGACAAGGCGTTGACCACCGAGACGCCGACGCCGTGCAGGCCGCCGGAGGTTTCATAGACCTTGCTGTCGAACTTGCCGCCGGCATGCAGCACTGTCATGATTACTTCGAGCGTCGATTTGCCGGGAAATTTCGGATGGTTTTCGACCGGAATGCCGCGCCCGTTGTCGGTCACCGAGAGATAGCCTTCTGCGTCAAGCTCGACTTCGATGAAAGTGGCGTGCCCGGCCACGGCCTCGTCCATCGAGTTGTCGATGACTTCGGCGAACAGATGGTGCAGCGCGCGTTCGTCGGTGCCGCCGATATACATGCCAGGCCTGCGGCGCACCGGTTCGAGGCCTTCAAGCACCTCGATCGTCGAGGCGTCATACTCATCGCCACTGGCCGGCGCACCCTTGCTGGACACGGGCGTCCGCGCCGGTTTGGCGGCCGTCGCGGGCGCCGGTCTGTGTGTGGTATTTTCCATCTTTGAGGCCGGGCTTGCGACCGGTGTGTCCATGGTGGAAAAAAGATCGTTGGAATCGTCCATATTGCCGTGATGCCTGATGTAAGTTGGGGAAACGAATCACCCGGAGTGTGCCAGAATCCATTGCTTCAAGCGACCGTGTATCATTTGGTTTCAAGCTTTGCGCGGCCTTCATGCCCTGCAAGGCTCGCTATCGCTTGCGTTTGTGATCGCGGCAATCCTGGGCTCGCCCGCGGGGGCTGTCGAACTCAAGGGCCACAAGGACCGGCTGTTTGCCTATCCGGCAATTCTGGCAACCACCGAGGACGGCTCCTTCAAGGTGGTCCACTATGACAAGCAGCGCGACATTCACCGCCGCGACATCGAGCCTGAACGGCGGGTGCGGTCGAATTACGTCTCGCTTGGCGTCAACAGGCAAACCCGTCTGGCGGTGCACCAGGCCAATGGAAGGGCGATCGAGACTGGCGTGGCCGGCGATTACGCCAAGGCGCGATTTGCGGTCATCTTTGTCCATGGCCGAGGTGGCGACCAGCGGCTTGGCATGAATGACTACACCTTCGGCGGCAATTTTAACCGGCTGAAGAATTTGATGATTGCCAATGGCGGCGCCTATCTGGCGCCCACGGTCGCCAGCTTTGACGATCAGGGCGCCCGCGACGTCAAGGCCCTGGTTCTGGCGAGCCCGGCGCCAGTGGTGCTGGCCTGCGCCTCGATGGGCTCGATCATCTGCTCAACGCTTGCCCATGATCCGGCCGTGGTTCCAAAATTGGCCGGCATCGCCTTGCTTGGCGGCGCGCCCGACATGGGGCTTGTCAATAGCCAGGCGGTCAAGGCCAGATTGCCGATCATGTTCACCCATGGCAGTCTCGACACGGTCTATGACTGGAACAGCCAGAAGGCGGTGTTTGATGCGGTGCGCCAGACCAGTGAAGCCTATCCGGCGCGGTTCGTGCTGTTTGACACCGGCTCTCACGGCACACCGATCCGGATGACCGACTGGAAACAGACGCTTGAGTTCCTGCTCAGCCGCTGAAACGGGTTTGCGCCAAAAATCCGTTTTGCGTCAATTCGGGAATGGTTCGAGATTAAGGAAAAATTGACCGCGTGGGTGAACCGGATGTTTGGGAAATAAGATTAGAACCGGTCCGATCCCAATTCGGAGCCGGACATGAAATATATCATTTTCATTCTCTTCACTGTGCTGACCAATGCGGCGGCGCAGTTGATGCTCAAGCAAGGCATGCTGTCTCTAGGCCCGATAAGCTTTACCGCCGACACCATGATCGCACGGATCTTCCAGATCTTGTTCAACCCCTGGGTATTCGCCGGGCTGACGACTTTCGTCATCTCCATGGCCTCGCATCTTTATGTGCTGTCCAAGGTTGAACTCTCCTTCGCCTATCCGTTCCTGAGCCTGGCTTATGTGGCGGTGGCGGTATTCGCCTACTTCCTGTTCAAGGAAGACCTCAACAGCTGGCGCATCGCCGGCATCGCCTTCATCTGCGTGGGCACGGTTCTGATCGCCCAGTCCGGCCGCGAGGGCCATGCGGAAGAAGTGCAAGAGACTGCCAAGCCCAGCCAGATCAACGTAGCAGCAAATGAGATTTCGGGATGAAACACGTCATTTTCGGGGGCGACGGCTTTGTCGGCCGCCATCTTGCCAGGACCCTGCTTGCCGACGGCGAGGAAGTGGTTATCGCCGATATCGTCAATACCCACCGTTCATTCTACAAGGATGCAACGATCTTGGATTGCGATGTCACCAGCGCCGACGCGGTGGCGCGCGTCCCGGTCGCGGCCGGCGACATGGTCTACAATCTTTCGGCCAAGATGCTGTCGCCGCTGCAGGTCCGCGCCAAGCGGCATGATTTCTTCTATCCGGTCAATTATGGCGGCACCAAGCACATCATCGAAGCGATGGACAAGGCGGGCGCGAGCCAGCTGGTCCACTTCACCACCGACATGATCTATGGCCACACGGTGACCTTCCCGATGACCGAGGACCACCCGGTCGCGCCGTTGGGCGAATATGGCCAGTCCAAGCTCGACACCGAACATCTCGCCGCCGAATGGCGCGCGCGCGGCATGTCGATTTCGTTGTTCCGCCCCAGGCTGATCATCGGACCGGGCCGGCTCGGAATTCTGGAAAAACTGTTCAAGCTGGTCGACGCCAATCTGCCGGTTCCGATGATCGGTTCGGGCAGGAACCCCTACCAGTTCATCTCGGTGTTCGATTGCGCCGAGGCTGCGCGTCTGGCGTGGAAGGCCGGCGTGCCGAACGAGGCCTACAATCTGGGCTCGCTCAATCCGCCGCCGGTGCGCAAGCTCTTGGGCGATCTGGTCAGGCATGCGGGGTCGAAATCGATCCTGATCCCGACGCCGGGCTGGGCGGTCAAGCGCACGCTCGACCTGTTTGACCTGATCAACATGCCGATCATGGATCCCGAGCAATATCTGATCGCCGACGAGAATTGCGTCCTCGACGTCTCCAAGGGCGAGCGCCAGCTTGGCTGGGTGCCGCAATATCGCGACGAGGACATGCTGATTGCCGCTTATGATGAATACCGCGCTGAAAAGGCGAGGGGTGGGCGGTCCGCAGCCGCCCAGGTCGCACCGGCCGAATAAACCGCTTTGAGGGAGCCAGAACCATGCTTGATACACCCAGCCGCGTCACCGTCGAAGCGCCGCCGATGACCGGCGCCCCGATTGACGCCAGCCACGCCGCGCGTCCCAACTTGCTCACCGTTGCCGACGCCAAGGCGATGTCGCTGGCCGAGATGACCACTCTGTTCAAGGACCACATCAATCCCGGTCAGCTGCATTTCATGAAGCTTCTGGGCTTCCACAAGGTCAAGATCGAGAGTGCCTCGGGCATGTATTACACCGATCAGAACGGCCGCAAGATCCTCGATTTTTTCGGCGGTTTCGGATCGCTGGCCTTTGGTCACAACCATCCGCGCATCATCGCTGCCCGCAAGGCCTTTCAGGACGAGGACCGGCATGAAATAGCCATCGCCTTCATGAGCCAGTATGCCTCCGCGCTCGCCAAAAACCTGGCGGAGATCGCGCCGGGCGATCTCGACATGGTGTTCTTGGGCTCCTCCGGATCGGAAGCCATGGAAGCGGCGATCAAGGTGGCCGAACGCGCCGCCGGGCCGAAGCGGCCGAAGATCGTCTATGCGGAGAATTCGTTCCACGGCAAGACCAAGGGCGTGTTGTCGCTCACTGATTCCGAGCTTTATCGTGGCGAGTTCCAGCTGACCGGCAACACCGTCAAGGTGCCGTTCGGCGACATCGAGGCGATCCGCAAGGCGTTTGAAACCGATCCTGAAATCGGCGTCATCGTTCTGGAAACCATCCAGGGCGGCGGCGGCATCATCGAGGCTCCGGTCGAATTCTGGCGGCAGTTGCGCGCGCTGTGCGACAAGCATGGCGTGTTGTGGGTCGCCGACGAAGTTCAGTGCGGCATGGGCCGTTCGGGCCGGTTCTTTGCCTTCGAGCATGCCGGCGTGGTGCCCGATGTGACGGCGCTGGCCAAATCGCTCGGCGCCGGCAAGACCGCGATGGCGGCGATGATCGCCTCGCGCAAGGTCTACATGAAGGCCTATGGCACGCCGAAGTCGGCGATGATCCATGCCCAGGCGACCTTTGGCGGCATCGGCGAAGCCTGCGTCACCGCCATTGAAGGCCTCAATGTGATGTATGACGAGGATCTGCTCGGCAACACCGAGCGCGTCGGCGCCTATCTGATCGCCCGGCTCAACGCGCTCAAGGACAAGTACCCGCAGATCATCAAGGATGTGCGCGGCCGCGGCTTCATGGTCGGGCTCGAATTCCAGGATTTCAGCCAGACCCTGCCGGCGCTGCTGAGGCCGATGGTCGGCCTGCTCGACGACAAGCTGAAGGGCTCGCTGTCGGGTTTCGTCGGCGCCGAACTGCTGCGCGACCACAATGTGCTGGTGGCCTTCACCGAATACAATCGCAACGTCATAAGGCTGGAGCCGCCGCTGATCTGCGGGCGCGAGCATGTCGACGAATTCATCACCGCGCTCGACAAAGTGCTCGGCCGCGGCATCGTCCGCATCGTCCGCGATTTCATCGGCAGCCAGGCCGGGAAATAGGCTTAGGGCGTTCATGTGAATTTGCGTAAACGGGGTGGATCGATGATCCGCCCCGTTTGGCTTGTGCGCATGTGTCCGGGCAAGCCGGGTGAGGGTCTCCAGTTTGCTTGCGTGACCGGCTTTTTCACGCTACCCCTTGGCCCAACCGATCCCGGCATTTGCAGGGAAAAATGCGGCCAGGCTTTGGCCCGCCATGCGCCTTGACCAGGATGCCAGCGCCGCACCCGGGCGCGGGCAAGCGCCACTTCGAAAGGCATGAAATTGGCCACTCAATGGGGCAGGGACAATAATTTTCAGCCTGGTGGCAGAAGCGGAAGCGCCGGGCTGATCCTGTTCGTCATGATCGTCTCGCTGGCGCTTGGCGCGGCTGGCGGCTATGCCGCGTTCCGCTTCGCCCAGCCGGAGATCAGCGCAGCCGTCGACGACGCAGGCCCCGACGCCGCGGACCTGAGCCAAGCCCTGGATGCCGCCCTGAAAGATCTGGATCAAGCCCGCGCCGAACAGGCCGCAAGCGCAGTTGAGGTGGAGAATTACAAGGCGCAGGTTGACCGCCAGGCCGCCGATCTCGATGCGATGACGGAAAGGCTGGCGGCGATCTCCAGCGAGGCTCAGCCGCCGCAGGATAATTCCGCAGCCCTCGAAACGCTCGACCGGGAGCGCGATGCGCTGGCCGCCGAAAACGACAGCCTCAAGACCAATCTGGCCGCGCTCGAAGCTGAACGCGATGCCCTCAGCCAGGATGCCGGTGCCAGCGAAGCGCGTCTTGCCGCCGAGCTTGCGCGCCTCAACGATCAGGTGCTGCCGGAACTGACGGCGGAACGGGATCAGTTGCAGCGGAAATCATTGTTCATGTTGGCCGATCAGGTGAAGCTCCAGTCGCAACTCAGTGCGGTCTCGGAGACGAAGGCCGCCGATGCCGCGCGGATTGCCGCGCTTGAAGCCCGGCTTGCGGAGACCGAGCGCCAGCTCAAGGCCGCGCAACAGGCGCTGGCGGCGCGTCC